>NZ_CP197470.1:1834025-2139696 GCF_052180235.1 Microbacterium sp. F51-2R
CATCGCGCTCATCGGCGCCGACCTCGACGGCGGCGACGAGCCGAACTCGGCGAACCTGCGACTGCGCGGCTACCTCCGCGCCCTCGAGGGCGCCGGCATCGACCTCGATCCCGCGCTCGTGCGGCCCACCGCGATGTCGCAGTGGAACCGCGCGGGCGGTGCCGCCGCGACCCATCGGATGGTCGCGGACGGTGTGCAATTCGACGCGATCTTCGCCCTCAACGACACCCTCGGGCTCGGCGTGCTGCGCGCGCTGGGCGAAGAGGGCATGACCGTGCCCGACGACGTCGCCGTCATCGGCTTCGACAACATCGACGAGAGCAAGTACTCGGTGCCCTCGATGACGACGGTCGACACGGGCCGCGACGAGATCGCCGCGATCGCCGTCGACCGGCTCATCGAGCGCATCAAGGAGAAGGGCGAGCGTCGCCCTCCCGAGACCTTCAAGCCGGCCTTCCGCATCATCCGGCGCGAGTCGACGGGCTTCGCCAGCACCGACGACTAGATCGCCGACTCGAGCGGCGCCTCCACCTCGAGGGCCCGAGCGGGCGCGAGCCGCTGAGCCTGTGATCCAGAGCCGACCGTCGAGGCCCGGACGACGAGTTCGGGGAGCACGCGCTGCCGCGCCTGCACCGGACGGCCCTCGATCGCATCCAGGACGGCTTGCAGGGCGGCCTTGCCGACGGCGTCGAAGTCCTGACGCACCGTCGTCAGCGGCGGCAGCAGATGGCGGGACTCGGGCGCATCGTCGTAGCCGACGACCGCGATGTCGTCGGGCACGCGGATCCCCCGCGTCGACAGCCCGTGAAGCAGTCCCAGGGCCATCTGATCGTTCGACGCGAAGACGGCCGAGACATCGTCGAGCGGATGCCGCGCCCCCACCTCGTAGCCGAAGTCCGACGACCAGTCGCCGACGAGGGTGCGCGACTCGAGCCCCCGCCGCTGCATCTCCGCGCGCCACGAGCGCTCGCGGGCTCGCGCATCGATCCAGTCCAGCGGCCCCGCGAGGTGCAGGATCGAGCGATGCCCGAGCCCCACGAGGTGCTCCGCGACGAGGGAGGCCCCATGGCCTTGATCGACGGCGACGGTGATCATCGACGGACGGTCGTCGACATCGCCGGCGACGACCGTCGGCACGTCGAGCGGGGCTCCGGTCACGGCGAGGAGCGACGACGTGCGCGGCGCGATCATGCACATGGCGTCGACGCCGTGGCTGGACAGATCGGCGATCCCGTCGCGGATGCCCCCGTCGCCCAACCCGTTCAGCGAGAACGCGGCGACCGTGTAGCCGACCTCGCGGGCGGCGCGCTCGATGGCGAGCAGCGTGTTCTTCGGCCCGTAATGGTCGGCAGCATCCACGATCACCCCGACGCTCCGCGACTGCCGGGAGGCCAGCGCGCGGGCGACCGAGCTCGGCTGGTAGCCCAGCTCCTCGATCACGCGCAGCACGTGCTCGCGGGTGGACTCCTTGATGTTGGTGTGGCCGTTGATCACCCGCGAGACCGTCATGTGCGACACGCCGGCGCGCACCGCGACGTCGTAGATGCTCGGCCGGGCGCGTGAAGAGGAGGCGTGTCGGGCCATCGAGCTCCTATCGGCCGGTCGGGGGGCACCGGCAGAGACGTGCGGGCGCAGTGCGTACCGCGGGGTCGACGAGGGATTGCGTTCATCGGGTGTGGTTACAACGTAGTAAACGCCTGAGCAGACTCTGACTCGCCGCGCCCGGCATGTCAAGCGGGGCGCGCGCCGCGCGTGGCGGATCACGGGGGTCGAGGCGTCCGTCGCCCGTGGTCCCCCGCTCAGCCGAGGAGGCGACCCGTCGAGTGCGCGTGGCAGGGCAGCGATGCCGTCCGCACGATCCGCCGAAGACACGCCGGACGGATGCCTCGTCCCCGCGGCGCGTCGTGCGCGCGCCGTGCGAACGGCACGGCGGATCGCCGGCCGAAGGCGGAGCACCGTCGCCGAGTGTAATTTACAACGTCGTAGATTGCATCTTTACAACGTCGTAAAGCGTGGCTAACCTGGGCCTCGTCGAGCAGCCTGTGGGCGCTCACATTCATTCGAGTTCAAGGAGGAACAGTGATGAGAGCTCTGCAATCCCGGACGACATCCGACACGATCGAAGGCGGTGGGCGCACCAGGCGCCTGAAGGCCTTCGCTGCGCTGGGTATCGCCGCCACCCTGGTGCTGGGCACGGCTCCACTCGCCGCCCAGGCCGACGATGTGAACCTGACCCCCGGTCCCACCGTGGTGGCCGATCCGAACTCTCCGACCGGGTACACGGGGCACTTCGTCTACTACAACCCCACCGCGACGAGCGTGCGCTTCGCCGCCGACGTCCTGCTGCGCAACTGGGCCGACCGCACCGACACCACCGTGTACCAGCCGGGCCAGTACAAGCCCGGCCTCATGCGGGGCGGCGGTGGGCTCGACGTCCAGATGACGAACGCCGGCAACGGCTACTGGGTCATCGACGTCCCTCTGGCCGCCGGTGCGAACCAGTACTGGTTCTACGTGAACAACAACACGAGCCTGTGGGTCGCCGACCCGGCCAATTCGCCGATCTACGCCCCCGACGGTCTTACGGGAACGGCCCGCCGCGCCTTCAACAAGGTGTTCGTGCCCTATGACGACGCGAAGCAGAACTACGCGCCGCTCGCCGACCGTCAGATCGAGCTGCCCCGCGCCGACTCGGCCAAGGGCACGTGGAGCTACGTCCAGATCCCGGGCCTGGCCCCGCTGAACGGCATCCCGCGCACGGCGGGCGTCTACCTCCCGCCGAACTACGACCCGAACCGCGCTGAGCCGTACAAGACGATCTACATGCAGCACGGCGGCGGTCAGGACCAGTCCGACTGGATGAACATGGGCAACGTCCCCGTGATCATGGACAACCTGCTCGACGACGGCACCACCGAGCCCGCGGTCGTCATCACGACGAACACGAACTACCTCGGTGCCGCGAACCAGGGCTACCCGAACCTGCGCAACGTCGTGATCCCCTTCGTCGAGGCGAACTACAACGTCTCGACGAAGCCGATCGACCGGGCGTTCGCGGGTCTGTCTGCCGGCAGCATCGTGACGAACAACCTGATCAACTTCGACGCCGACGCCTTCGGGTACTACGGTCCGTGGAGCGGCGGCGCGAGCGTGCGCACGACGACGCCAGACCTGCTGGCGCCGTACATCCTGTTCGGCGGCGGGGCGTGGGACTTCGGTCTTCCCAACGCGAACACGGTGGCCAACATCGACAACTTCTCGTTCTCGGAGAACGTCGTCGTGCCCGGTGCTCACGACTTCAACACCTGGAACGAGATGTTCTCGCTGTGGGCGCGCGACTACCTGTGGCACCCCGAGGCGTTCATCCAGGACGAGATCGGGCAGCTGAAGAACAACGTCGCGGCCACGGGCCTGAACAAGGGCAACAAGAACGCCCTCACGGTCAAGCTCGACCAGACCCTCAAGCTCATCGCGAAGGGCGACAGCGTCGAGGCGCTCGATGTGCTCAAGGGCTACACCGATCAGGTCGCGAACTTCGTGTCGAACGGCAAGGTGACCGCTGACCAGGCGGCCACTCTCACCGACCTCGCCGCGCAGATCAACACGAACCTGACCCACTGGCTGGACTGACCTGCCACGGAAGCGGGCTGCCGGCGAGGATCTCCTCGCCGGCAGCCCACTTCGCTTTCCAGCTCCTCGCCCCGACGAAGGACGCCTCATCTCCCCCGCACCTCAGGCCGTCATCAGCATCGACCCCGGCCGCCGTCAGATGCCGTACAGCCGCCACATCTTCGGCCACTTCATCGAGCACTTCCACCGCCAGGTGTACGGCGGCCTCTTCGATCCGGGCTCACCGCTGTCCGATGAGCGCGGGTTCCGTCAAGACGTCCTCGCGGCGCTGCGCGAGCTGAAGGTCCCGAACGTGCGCTGGCCGGGTGGCTGCTTCGTCTCGGGCTACCACTGGCTCGACGGCGTCGGGCCATCGCGCCGGCCGACGTACGATCGCGCCTGGCGCGTCACCGACCCCAACACCTTCGGCACCGACGAGTTCCTCGCCTGGTGCGCCGAGCTCGGCGCGGAGCCGTACCTCTGCACGAACGCGGGCACGGGCTCGCCCGAGGAGATGGCGGACTGGGTCGAGTACGTCAACCGCCCGCCGGGCAGCCGGTGGGCCGATCTTCGCGTCGAGCACGGCCATCGCGATCCGTACGGTGTGCGTCTGTGGAGCATCGGGAACGAGAACTACGGCGCGTGGGAGCTCGGCGCGAAGACGGGCACGGAGTGGGCAGCCTACGTCGCGGAGGCGGCGAAGCAGATCCTGCGCACGGATCCTGACGTGAGCCTGCTCGCCGCGGCCGTCGAGCGGACCGACTGGGCCCTTCCTCTGCTCGATCAGGCGGGCGAGCATCTCAGCTTCCTGTCCATCCACGGCTACTGGGATGAGCTGTGGGAGGTCGACGAACCCTCTTCCTACCTCGCCTGCATGGCCAAGACGATGGAGCCGGAGCGGCAGATCGCCCTCGCTCGCGCGATGATCGAGGCATCCGGTCACCGTCATGTGAAGATCGCGTTCGACGAATGGAACCTGCGCGGGTGGCACCACCCGACGGGGACGGATGCCGCGGCCATCGCCGCGCGAGATCGCAACGACCTCAACTCGACCTACACCATGGCCGATGCCGTCTTCTCGGCGTGCTTCCTCAATAGCTGCCTGCGCAACGCCGACGGAGTCGGGATGGCGAACATCGCCCCGACCGTCAACGCGCGGGGCCCCCTCTACGTGCATCCGGACGGTGTCGTGCGCCGCACGACCTTCCATCTGCTGCGCATGTACGCCGATCTGCTCGGCGATCGCGTGCTGGATGCCGAGATCCAGTCGGCGGACTTCGACACGGGCTACGGATCCGTACCGCTCGTGGACGCCGTCGCCACGGGCGACGGCGAGGGCCTCATCACGATCGCGCTGGTGAACAAGAGCGACCGCGCCGAGGCAGCAGTCCGGGTCGTCGTGGGCGGGTGGGCCGTGAGCGGCGAACACCCGGCGACGGTCCTCGCGGGCGACCGGGCCGACGCGTACAACGACGTGGATGCTCCGGATGCCGTGAGGCCGGTCGATCGACGGATCGCGTTCACGGACGGCGTCGCAGTGCTCCCGCCGCACAGCGTGTCGGTCTGCCGGATCCCCTTCAGGACGCAAGGGCGGTCCGCTCACCCCTGGTCGGTCTCGAACTCAGGGGTGATGCGGACCGCGTGAGGTCTGCTTCGCGCCGCGGGAAATCCTCTCGCGGAGCGGGTGGGTGGCCCGGGGGCAGACGCGTCCCCGGGCCACCCTGCTCATTCAGCCGCAGGAATGTGCGGCGTAGGACGCATCGACGGTCACCGAGACCGGCTGTCCGTCCACGGTCGCAGAGGCGACGACGGATGCCGCGCCCCCGGGCACCGATGCCAGACGCGTCGTGAACACCTGCGCCGAGCTCTTGCCCGCCGCGAGCGACGCCACCGTCTTGGTGCCGTACGACGACGAGACCGACAGCGCGACCGGGACGGCCTCGTTGTTGGTCGCCTGCACCGTCACGACAGCCTTGCCCGCCACGCAGCGCGTGCCGGCCACGACCGAGACGTCCAGCGAGGGCGCCTCCGGAGCAGCCGTGAAGGCGTAGGTGTCGATCTCGAACAGGTCGCCGGTGGGACCCGAGTACGTGAAGAACACGTCGTGGGTACCGGTGGTGCCCTCGAGGTCCGCCGAGAGCTCGGTCCACTGGCCGGCCGCACCGGTCACCGGGATCGTCGCGAGCACCGCGCCGGTCTCGCTGCCCGAACGCACCTGGATCTGACCGCCCGACTGCAGCGGCTTGACCTTGACCGTCACCGAGGAGGCGCCGTTCTCGCCGAAGGCGACCGACGACAGCGCCGTCCAGTCACCGTTGTCGAGGTCGGTGAGCACCATGTTCGGTGCCGTGGCGCCGAACTCGGCGCTCGCGCCGGCGAGCTTCGCGGTCGCGATGCCCTTGCTCCAGCCGAGGGTCTCGGCCTCGAACACCCGGTAGGGGTTGAAGTCGCGCACCTGCTGGACACCCTGGTAGGTGCCGACGACCTGCTTGGCCGTGCCGTCCGCGTTGAACGTCAGCTCATCGATGTGGGGGCTGCGGTAGCCCTGCGTCGTGCTGCCGTTGATCCGCTTGTTGAGCGTGGGGGCGTGGTACGTGAAGTAGTACTTGCCCTCGTACTCGAAGACGGACTGGTGGTTGTTGCCGCCCGTACCGGCGCCGAAGAACTGCGACTGGTTCGGGAACAGGACCCCCGCGTAGGCCTCCTTCGGCCACGACATCGGGTCGTCCGACATCATGTAGCCGATCTGGCCACCGCCGGGGTAGCCCGGAAGCGCCGTCTGGTTGCCACCGAAGTCGTTCCCGCCGAAGTGCGACGAGTACGACAGGTAGTACTTGTCACCGCGCTTGAACACCTGCGCGGCCTCGAACGCCACGGGGGCGTCGACCACGGCAGCGGTGCCCTTCGTCGACACCATGTCGTCGCCGAGCTCGATGACGCGGATGTTCTTCGGGTTGTTGAACCGCTCCGCCGCCGGGAAGCTCGTCGAAGCCGGGCCACCGCCGAAGTAGAGGTAGCTCTTGCCGTCGTCGTCCACGAGGGGCGCCGGGTCGAACAGCCAGCTGATGCCCTGCGCACCGGGGGTGCTGCTGTTGATGAGCGTGCTGGTGCGCTCGCTCACCCACGGACCGACCGGGGAGTCGCCCGTGAGGACGTTGCTCGAGCCGCCGCCGTTGGCGTAGTAGAGGAAGTACTTCTCCTTGCCGTTGACCATCTTCTTGGCCATGCCCGGAGCCCACGAGTTGTTCGTGAACGGTGCGACGCCCGTCGGGCCCGCGACCTGGATCTCGCCGTGATCGACCCAGTTGACGAGGTCGGTCGACGAGATCAGCGTGATCTGGTTGATGCTGCCGTAGTTGATCGAGGCCGAAACACCCGTCAGCGGGTTGGGCGCGTAGCCCTGCGTGTCGTTCGTCATGTACATGTACACGCGGCCCTTGTCGACGAAGCCGAAGCCGTCCGCGCCGAACTTGTGCCCGATCAGCGGGTTGTGCTCGCCCGGGAGCTTGCCCACGACCTCGATCGTCTTCGATGCCGGCGGGGGCGGCGGAGCGCCGACCAGCGAGACGTCGTCGACGGTGAAGTCCATGAGGTGCGTGTCGGGCGCCGCCGTGGCGGTCGCCGAAGCGACCCAGGGCGTCTCGATGAAGATGCGCGTCGTCGCGACGCTCTGCGACGCCGGGATCGTGAAGGTGGCGTTGATGTACCCCCACTGGCCCCGCTGCGGCGTGACCGAACCAAGGTTGGTGTAGGTGCCGCCGCCGTAGTGCATCGTGACGAAGAACTGCTTCGTCGCGGGGCTGTTCGGGTTGTCGTACTTGACGCGGGCCTTGACGGTGTACGTGCTTCCCGCCGTGAGCTTGCCGGACAGGTCCTGCATGGGACCGGATCCCGTCGTCTGGCGTCCCGACACCCGAAGCGCACTCGCCCCCGCGAACGCGTCGCTCGTGAGCGCGAGCGTCGCCCCGTCGGCGGAGTTGCCGTTGTTGGCGAACCAGCCGGTGGTGCCGGCCTCGAATCCGCCGTTGGTGATCAGTTCCTCATCGGCGGCCGACGCGGGACTGGCCATCGCCAGCCCTGCGACGAGCAGCAAGCCTGCCGCCGCCATCGCGGCGAACCGTTGCCGGGCTCGCCTCTCCACTTTCATCTCCAAGAGATATCCTCCTTGTTCTGCGGTTTCTTGCAGTCCCAGACCGGGTTTCCTTTGCCGGGCCCGGTCTGGGTTCCTCTGGAGCGACGACCCTCGGTCGTCAGCTTCGTGCCGTGATCGGCACAGTGGTCGGGTGACCCGGAGGCAGACGCGACCCCGGGCCACCCAGCTCGATCAGCCGCAGGCTCGCGCCGAGTACGGCGCATCCAGCGACACCGACACCGGTTCTCCATCGACCGTTGCCGTCACCTCCGCCGACGCCGTGCCCTCCGGCAGCGACGTCAGTCGCGTCGTGAAGGCCTGCGTCGTCGACTTGCCCGC
This sequence comes from Microbacterium sp. F51-2R, assembly GCF_052180235.1. Taxonomy (GTDB): domain Bacteria; phylum Actinomycetota; class Actinomycetes; order Actinomycetales; family Microbacteriaceae; genus Microbacterium. The sequence continues at coordinate 1,842,106 of NZ_CP197470.1, forward strand.
TGCCAGCGCCGCCACCGACTTCGACCCGTAGGCCGACGTCATCGAGACCGCGACCGGGACCGACTCGGCGTTCGTCACCTGCACCGTCAGCACGACCTTGCCGGCCACGCAGCGCGTCGCGGTGGTGAGCGACACATCCAGCGACGGCGCAGCGGCTTTGTGGACGCCGAGCTTGGCCAGCTGCAGGCTCAGGGCGCGCTCGGGAGCGTCGATCTGGTTCTGCGTACCGAACTGACCGGCGCGTGCGGACTGCGCCTGAGCGAGCAGTGCGCGCATCTGCGCCCACTCCGCCGCGGGGTAGTCCGCCTCCTTGAGCGTGGCCGCGTGCGCGATCGCCGCGTCGAGGTCGCTCGTGTCGAGTGCGAGGTTCTGCGAGGTCAGCGTGTCGCTGAGGAGGTAGTGGTCGAAGTCGACGTGGCCACCCGCCTCGAGCGTCGCGTAGTTGAACAGACCCACCCGGTGACCCATGAAGTGGGTCAGCGTGCCGTCGAGCGTCTGCGGTCCGACGCGGTTGCCGAGCTGGTTCCAGGTCAGCCCGTCGAGGCTGTAGTAGAACGTCGTCCACAGCTGCCCCGTCGGCGAGGCGAAGTCCAGATCCGCCTTCAGGTGCACCTGCGTCGCCGCGCCGAGCGCCGCGGTGGTGCCGGGCAGGAAGCTCTCGACCGCAGCCTGGTCGATCGTGGTCGTGAACGGCTGCACCCGGTTGACGACGCCGACGGTGTTGACGCCGTTCACGCGCTTGACCGCGACGTACGAGAAGCCTCGGTTGTAGGCGGCCAGACCCGCGACGTCGCCGTTGCGCATGCCCGAGATGTCGAGCTTCGTCTCGGCCGACTGGCGAGGACCGAAGGTGCGCTGCGAGAGCGTGTTGCGCGCCTCTTCGAGGTACGCGCCCTCGTCGTCGTTCGCGAGCTTGTAGTGCTTGAAGTTGCCCGTGAGCACCTTGCCGTTGGTCAGCCGCAGCCAGCCGTCACGGTCGGTGAGCGACCAGTAGCGGTTGTCGGGGGCGTGGTTCCACTCCCACGGCAGTGCCAGGCGCGAGCCGTTCGGCGCGATCTCGGCAGGGTTCGGCATCTCCGTCGTCAGCGGACGCCCCTTGAGCGAGAGGTCGTCCACCTTGAAGTCCATCAGGTGGGTGTCGGGAGCGGCGAGCGCGTTGGCGTTGCTGGTCCACGGCGTCTCGATGAAGATCCGCATCGACGAGAGGCTCTGGGATGCCGGAACCGTGAAGCTGCCCGAGAGCGTCGCCCACTGCCCCCGAGTCGCCGTGACGCTCGCGAGGTTGGTGAAGGTGCCCCCGTAGCGGGCCGTCACGAAGAACTGCTTCGTGGCGGGGCTGTTGGGGTTCTCGTACTTGATCTTCGCCGAGATGTCGTACGTGACGTTGTGCTGCACCTTGCCCGACACGTCCTGCGCGGGGCCGGAGCCGGTGGTCTGACGACCGGTCACCTGGAGCGAGCCGGCGCCGGACGCGGCATCCGTCGACGAAGCGATCGTCGCAGTGTCGTTCACCGTCCAGCCGGTCGTGCCGGCCTCGAAGCCGGGGTTGGCGAACAGCTCCACCCCGAGGAGGGACTGGTCGACATCGGGCGCCGCGGGGATCGTCCAGTTCTCGTGCATGTAGGAACGATCGGGCGCGTCGTTGGCGAAGTCGTCCGAGACGACGATGCTCTTCTGACGCTCGTAGAGCTCTTCTTCGGGCGAGAGCGTGATGGGCTTGGCGAACGAGCCGTTGACCGGCACCGCGCCGTTGTTGCCGAAGGTCGGCCACCCGTTCGACCACGTCGCCGGAATGAGGGCGGGGATGCGCCCGATGGGGAACGTGTCGCGGAAGAACATGCCCCACCAGTCGGTGCCGCCGCCCTCGCGGGCGATCGGGACGAGGCTTCCCTGGGCGAACCCGTTCGAGTTGAGCACGCCCTTGGCCTCGTAGGGGTTGCTGCCGTCGACGGTCGCGTAGCGGCCGAGGAGCGAGTCGGAGCGGAAGAGCGCCACCTGGCGCCCCTGGCCCGAGGGCCACGTGATGATGACGATGTAGTACTTGCCGTCGATGTACTGCACCTGGGCGCCCTCGAAGAGGCCGCCGATGAAGGAGGCGCCGGGGTAGTCCGAAGTGCGCAGGATCTGCGGGTACTCGGCGACGACCGTCTTGAGGTCGCTGCTGAGCTTGACGGCGCTGGTCGACCCCGAGCCGTAGAAGATGTAGGGGGTTCCGTCGACGTCGAAGAAGAGCGACGGGTCGTGATAGGCCCGCCCGAGGGCGATCCGCTCCCACGAGCCGTTGTCGATGTCGTCGGTGACGTAGAGGTACGAGCCACCGAGGTTGTTGGTGTTGAAGGCGACGTACCACTTTCCGGCGTGGTACCGGATGGACGATGCCCACTGCCCCTGGCCGTACGACGACTGACCGTTGCGCAGCGAGAACGAGTCGCTGATGTCGGCGCGGTCGAAGACGTAGTTGACGATCTCCCAGTTGACGAGGTCGTAGGACTTCATGATCGGTGCGCCGGGGCTCAGGTGCATCGTCGTGCTGATCATGTAGTAGATGTCGCGACCCTCGTCGTTCTCCGACGCGGGGACGCGCTCGACGGACACATCCGGGACGTCGGCGTTGATGAGGGGCACCGTGTATGTGCCGTCGCCCTTGTCGGTCGAGGTGTAGCCGGAGTCGGGGTTCCACGGGTCGGCGGCGGCGTTCGCGCCGGCGGGTGCGAGAAGAAGCGCGCTCGCGACGAGTGCGGCGCTCGCGGCCGCGATGGGACGGATGCCGCGGCCCGCGCCGCGCATGCCGAGAGGGGGTCGGTTGCCGGCGAGAGCTCTTCTCACGCCGGACGGAATGGATGCCTTCACAACACATCTCCTTTATCGATCAACTTCGATCCGACCGGCGTGCGGGCACGCCGGAGGCCCGCTCGGCGGGGGTGTCGTGACAGCGGCGTCCTTGTCGTGCTCACGGCTCTGTGCGCTGCGCCCGTGTGGCGGTACTGTGGATGTTAGCGGTCACACAAGCGAGGTTGCAAGTACTCTCGCGAATTGGTTTATCGATGAACGAACGAGCGACCCGCCGACGTCCGTCGAGCCGCCGCGCAAGCCGCGCACGAGCGTCCCGACTAGAGTCGAGACGTGCTCGAGCAGGCGTCTTCCGATTGAGCGACGAACCACGATCCGCCGCACCCTCAGCGCACATCACCATGCAGGATGTCGCGGCGAAAGCCGGCGTCTCGGCGCAGACCGTCTCGAACGTCATCAACGGCCGCACCGACCATGTCGGGCCCGAGACGATGCAGCGGGTCATCGACGCGATCAACGACCTCGGCTACCGCCTCAACCAGAGCGCGCGCTCGCTGCGCCGGGGCCGCACCGGGATCGTCGGACTGGGCATGCCGAGCTTCGTGAACGAGTACTACGCCGAGCTCGCGGAGCGACTCGGCCAGCGCTTCTCTGCCCGAGGCATCCGGATGGTCACCGAGCTGACGTGGCACGCGATCACCGACGAGATGGAGTCGCTCGCCGCGTCGCGGCTGGAGACCTATGACGGCTTCATCCTCGCCCTCGCGGTGAGCGAGTCCGCCGACCTGCACGGCCTGACACCGTCCAAGCCCATCGTGCTCCTGGGCGAACGCGCGCTCTCGGCGCGGTTCGACCATGTGCTGATGGACAACCAGGGCGGCGGGCGTATGGCGACCCTCGCTCTTCTGGATCGCGGAGCGAGGGCGATCGTCGCCCTCGGCGGCGCGAGGGAGGGAAGCGATTCGGTCGAGACCCTGCGCACGCGCGGCTACCTCCAGGCGCACGAAGAGCGCGGCGTCGAGGTCCGAGGCGATCTCATCGTGACCAGCGGACTCCACGTCGACGACGGCTACCGCGCGATGCGCGCCGTGCTCGATGCGGGCACCCCGTTCGATGCGGTGTTCGCACTCACCGACTCCTGCGCGATCGGTGCCGTCCGGGCGCTGCACGAGGCCGGCCGGCGCATCCCCGACGATGTGCAGATCGTCGGATTCGACAACCTTCGCGCGGGGATGTTCTGCACTCCCCCGCTGTCGACCATCGAGCCCGGGAACGACGAGATGGCCGAGACCATCGTGAACCTCATGGTGGAGCGGCTTGCGGGACGCCGGCCGGAGCGGCCGCGCCACATCGTCTCGACGGCGAGCCTCGTGCTCAGGGAGTCCACGCGCTGACGGTGGGGAGCCGCCTCGAGGCGACTCCCCACCGTGCCGCCTGCTACGGCGCGCAGGACAGAGCGGGATGCTCCGTCGTGAACACCGACTCCATGCGGTCATCGCCTTGGCCGGTCGACACGGTCGTCGTGACCGTGCCCGCGGGCACCGATGCCAGACGCGTCGTGAAGGCCGCCGAGGTGCTCTTGTCCTTGGCGAGCGAAGCGACCTGCTTCACGCCGTAGGCGGTTTCGACCTTGACCTGCACGCCGCCGTCGTGGCCGTTGGCGACCGTGACGACGAGCGTCTCCTTGCCGGCGACGCATCGACCCGTCACCGAGACGGATGCCTCGACCAGCGGGAGCACGTCGAACGACGTCGTCCCCGCCGATGCCAGGAGGTACTCGAAGCCGAGGTACTCGGCCTTGACCTCGTGAGCGCCCATCGCGAGCCCGGCAGGGATCTCGACCGAGGCCTTGCCGTCTTCGAGGTAGACGGTCTTCGACCAGTCGCCCGCCGTGAAGCGCACCTGACCGCCGGTCTCGAAACCGTCGGCCGCCGTGACGGTGGCCGTCGCCTGCGCCGGAGCGCCTTCGCGCACGTCATCGACGGCGACCTCGACGGTCGTCGTGACGTCGGCGTTCGCGATGCCGCGGATGTGGTTCCACTCGCGGAGCGTGATCGGCAGGACGGTGCCGTGACGCGGACGCGGAACACCCGCGTTGGTCATGGTGATCGTCTTGGCCTGCCACGTCGGCGCCTCGATGTTCGCCTCGCACGCCGCCTGGTATCCGCCGCCGTTGGTGTAGCGGTCGCCCCACAGGTAGAACTGGCCGGGGCACGCGGTGTCGCCGGGGTTCGCCTTGAAGATGACCGGACCCTCATAGCCCGCGTTCGACTGCCACGTCGTGCGACCGAGCGCGGGAGCGACGAGCTGCCACGCGTTGATGTCGCTGTCGAGGAAGTCGGTGTTCTTCTCCGAGAAGATGTCGGAACCGGCGTTGCCGGCCTCGTTCTTCGTCACGCGGTAGTACTCGTCGCCGACCTTGATCGCGGTGGTGTCGATCCGCGACTGCGGCGCGGGGTTCTGCCACACCTTCGGCTCCGAGAAGGTCTGGAAGTCGCGCGTGATGTTGTACCACATCTGCGCGTTGCCCTGACCGGTGCGGTTGATCGGGTCGTTCCACATCGACTGGGCCCAGAAGACCGCGTACGCGCCGATCTCGTCGACCCAGAGCGACTCCGGCGCGAAGGCGTTGCCCGCATTGTCGGGCGCGACCTTCACGTGACGCTGAGGCGTCCAGTTGACGAGGTCGTTCGATTCGAAGACCTCGATGTACTGCGTGTCGTTGATCGCGTAGCCGCCCTGGTCGTACCAGTTCAGGTCGGTGGCGATCATGTAGAACGTGTCGCCGTCGGGCGAGCGGACGATGTGCGGGTCGCGCAGACCCTGGTCGCCCAGCTGCGACACGAGCGACGGCCAGCCACCGGTGAGGCCGGTCCAGTCCAGCGCCGTGTTGCCGTTGGAGGTGGCGAACATGATCTGCTCGCCGTCGGCCATGCCCTCGCCCTTGAAGTAGCCGAGGAAGTACCGCTCCTTCTCCTCGTCACGGGGCAGGGGCTTCACGACGACGTCGAAGCTCTTCTCGACGTGAGCACCGCCCTTGGCGATCGTGGCGGTCAGCGTCGCGGTGACCTCCGGCTTGCCGTACGCAGGACGCGTCACCTCGCCCGCGGACGACACGAGCTCGGAGCTCGAGGTCCACGTGATGTCCGAGCCCCAGCGCCCCTTCGTGGGCAGCGTGATGTTGCCGCGGACGTCGTCGGTCGAGTGCAGCTCGAGGTCGAGCGCATCGCGCGCCGTGGAGTGGTTCACGTCGTACTCGGCGGGAACCGTGATCTGGATCTCCCGCGTCTCGACGGAGCCCGCGCCCTTCTTGAGCGTCGCCGTCAGGACGGCGGTCGCGTCGGGCTGTCCGAGCGCGGGCCGCGTGATGACACCGCGGACGGGCACCTTGCGGGCGCTCGTCGCGGTCGGCGGGACGACGACCTCGACCACGGACGGGTCGGACGAGGACCACGTGACGGAGGAGCCGGCGACCGAGCCGAGCTTGGGCAGCACGAGGTCTTCGACGATCGCGCTGGTGAGGCCGAGGTCGATGGCCGCGGCATCCGCCTTCACGCCTTCGTCGTTGCCCTGTGCGGCGCGCGTCGCGACCTCGGCGGCCGAGAGGCCGCGGTCGTACACGCGGAAGTCGGCGAGCGTGCCGCGGAACGAGTAGTTGCCGGGCACCTGCGAGCGGGCGAGGAAGTTGCAGTTGGTCCCGGCGGCGTTGACCGACGGCGCCGTGGTGATCGTGGTCGACTGCGCGTGCTGCACGCCGTCGACGAAGAGGGTTCCCGTCCAGCTCGTGCCGTTGGCGTTCGGGGTCTGCGTGTAGGTGACGTGCTTCCACACGCCCTCGGGAAGACGCACGCGGTTCTGCTGGACGTTGACCGAGCCGGCGGCGACGCGCAGGCGCTGCGTGTTCGAGGAGAAGAGCTGACCCTGCTGGCCCGTGGTCGCCTCGCACGAAGCCTTGTTTCCAAGGCTCCAGATCTGGTGCTCCCCGACGTTGGCCGGGTCGATCCAGATGTCGTAGTCGAATGTGACGGCCTGCATGCCCGCCGTCAGGTCGTTCGGCAGCTGCACGTAGGCGCCCGAGACGGCGTCGGCGTAGGAGTTCGGGTTGAAGCGGATGCCGTCGGCGCTCCGCTGCGCCTTCTCGGGGTGCACGAGCGTCGCGTTGGCCGCGGCGCCGGCCGAGCCGGTGTTGGCCACGACGGTGCCCGACGTCTCGTCGAGTGCGAAGTGGTGGACGAGACCGTCGACGACGTCGTCGTAGAGAGGATCGGCCGCCGCGGGTGCGGCGATGGCGAAGCCCGCGCACAGCGAGGCGGCCGCTACCACCGCAGCCGCGCGTGAGCGGCGGGTTCGGATGAGGGGTGGACTGACCACGAGGTCGTACTCCTTCGTACTCGATTGCCGGGGGCGAGCCGATCATCTGCGATGGGCTGGCCCGTGGATCGCAGACCACGAGAGCGCGAGGTTTAACGATCCACGGGTTACCCGGATGTTAGCGGTCACACCTCGATGGGCGCAAGCATTGTGCGTTTACAGGCTCGACGACGGCGCGTCCCGCCCCTGCCGGGGCGTGACGCGAGTTGCGCCGGAAGGGGCGCTCAGTCCAGGAACGTGGTGGGGTCGAACTCCCCGATGGGGATGACCCGCACACGCGGCAGCGGCGCGTCGAAGACACGCGCGTCGTACTCGAGATCGAACTTCTCCAGGCCCGCGATCGCGCTGAAACCGGCGTTTCGGAACTCCGTGAACGCGACGACGCCGACCCGACGCGACGGGCCGACGAGATCGGTGATCTCGGGCAGGAAGTCGCCGTCGTGGCTCACGAGCATGACGTCGGCGGATCGGTCTGCGATCGCGCGCAGCGTGCGCTGGATGGCGATGTCGACGACCTTCTCGTCGGGCTCGCCCGAGAGCGGAACCACGATGTAGTCCATCGCCCGGAGGGCCTGGACGAACGGCATCGGCAGGCCCGACGACGCATTCAGATAGAAGACGCCTCGCGCCGGCTGATCCCAGGTGCGCTCGGCGAACGCGAGGAGGCGGTCCCACCGCGGACGCTCGTCAGGCTGCGGGCGCCGGTTGAGGATCGATGTGCCGAACGTCGCATCGATGTTCTCGCCATCCACGAGCACCCATGTGGTCCGTGAGTCTTCGGTCGACATCTCGTCTCCTCCGTGAGCGCCTTCGCCGAATCCTATGCGGTGCCGGCCCTGGTGCTCGAGCCGACGCAGGGCGCTCTGCTCGTCCGACACCGCGTCGTCGGATCGACGATCGCGCTCCCCCGGCGTAGCCTGGTGCGCATCCGCCGGGAGGAATCGTGAGGAAGCACAGAGCCCCCAGCGCGATCAGCGCTGACGAGCTGCTCTGGCGTTATGCCTACGTACTGGGCAACGTGCCGACGTCCACCGCGGACAGGGCCTACGCGGCGGCGTTCGATCGACTGCCCGCTCCGCAGCGCGAGCGAGTGACCGCCGAGCTGGCCGGCCTCGTGTCCCTGCCCGAGCGCGTGCCCCTCGCCGCCGACCCCGGCGCCTTCGCCGTCTTCATGCGGAACTTGGCGGCTCGCGATGCTCTCATACGGGCACCGAGCGCGGGAGTCCTCGCGGCGGCGTTCATCACCAGCGCTCCCGTCATCGCCTACTTCACGACGGGCATCGGGTCTGTCTCGATCGACCAGCACCCGCCGTGGATCCACGAACTAGCCGGCCATGAGACGGCGCCCATCGACGCAGGCGCCCCCAGCCGCCGGGAGGGCACCCGCTTCGCCGCCTGGTAGCGGGGCGCCAGGGATCGGGGCCGGTCCCGCCCCCGGCTCTCGCCAGGGGCGGGGCCAACTCCCGCGCTGCGTCGGCTGTCAGGCGCGGACGGCGAAGCCGCCCGTCCAGGCGACCTGCTCGCGCACGGCGAGCACCATCTGCAGGAAGCCCACGGCCTCCAGCTCACGCGCACGCTTGAGGCCGCCCGCGTCGGCGACGACCACACCGCCGGCGGAGATGATCTCGGTCAGCTGGGCCTTCGCAATGTCATCGTCACCCGCCACGACGACCGTCGTGGGCACTCCCCCGACCTCACCAGAGAACAGCGTCGCCGCGAAGTTCGTGTTGAAGGCCTTCACGACCTTGGCGCCGGGAAGCGCCACCTGCAGCTGCGCGGCGGCCGAGGAGTCGGAGGGAACCGTGAGGCCGTCGAACGTGGCGAAGTCGACCGGGTTGATCACGTCGACCACGACCTTGCCGGCGAGCGCGGCGCCGTAGGTCTTCACGACGTCCTCCAGCGCCGGGTAGGGAAGAGCCAGCACGACGATGTCTCCAGTCAGCGCGTCGCCGAACTCGTCAGCCGTCCCGCCGACCTGCGCGGCCAGCTGCTGCGCCTTCGCGATGTCGCGCGCGACGATCTGGATCGAAGCCCCGCCCTTCGCCGCCACACTCGCGATCGCGGATCCCATGTTCCCGGTGCCGATCACCGTCATGCTTGCCATTTCCGAACTCCTGTCGAGATAGATAGTTGCATTTACAACTATTTGATGGAACGCGGGGTGTGCCGCGGGTATTCCGCTCCGTCCGCATGCGATCTGAGGTGGCTCACTACACTGAGGGTCGAGATGACGTACCGCGTTCCGCGCATGGACGACCTGGAGTCGAAGGCGTGGCTCGCGCTCGTCTGGACCTCCGAGCTGCTCCCTGCGGCGCTGGACGCGCAGCTGCAGTCCGATTCGGACATGACGCATTTCGAGTTCATGGTGCTCAGCACCCTTCGCCAGGCGGAGAAGGGGTCCCTGCGCGTGAAGGATCTGGCGAGCGCGGTCAACTCGACGATGCCGCGACTCTCCCGCGTGCTGGGCAAACTCGCCGACCGCGATCTGATCGAGCGCTCGACGGGCGCGAGCGATGGGCGCGTCGTCGATGTGCGACTGACGAAGGAGGGGCGGCGCGAGCTCGTGCGCGCCGTACCGGCCCATATCGAGACGGTCCGTCGGCTCGTCATCGACGAGCTCACGCGCGACCAGCTGCAGGCCCTCGCCGACGCGCTGGAGCCCCTCGTCGAGCGGCTCGATCCGCAGCGCCGCGTCGGCTTCGCCGCGGCCGCTCGCGCGTCAGCCGACTGATCGGCCTCTGCGGAGGGTCACCGCGCGAGCACCTCGTCGATGTCGGCTCCGGGCAGTGCGACGGTGACCTGGGTGTTCCACGGGTCGGAGACGACGATCGAGCGCCCGTCGTCGGCGAACGCCAGCTTGCGTGCGGTCAGTCGCGCGGCGAGCGCGTCGAGGTCCTCGCGGCCGGGCACCGTGATCGCGACGTCACCGAGCCCGAGGCCGGCGGCGCGGGGTCCTGCGCCTGCGGAGTTCCAGGTGTTCATGGCGACGTGGTGGTGGTACCCACCCGCCGAGGCGAACAGCGCGCCGGGGTACGACGCGACAGTGGTCTCGAACCCCAGCGCGTCGACGTAGAACTCTCGCGCCGTCGCGATGTCGCCGACCTGGAGGTGCACGTGGCCGACCTTGCCTGTGGTCCACGCGACGGCGTCCATCGACGCCTCGTCGAGGTGACGCTGCAGGTACGCGTTCGGATCGAGGTACAGCGTCGACATCTGCAGCTCGCCGTTCTCGTAGCGCCACTGCGAACGGTCGCGGTCGACGTACAGCTCGATGCCGTTGCCCTCGGGGTCGGTGAAGTAGAACGCCTCGCTGACAAGGTGGTCGCTCGAGCCCGTGAAGCGACTGCGGGGATCCTGCGCGGCGCGCAGGACGGTGGCGGCGAGCGACGGCTGATCGTCGAAGAGGAACGCCGTGTGGTAGAGGCCGGCCTGCCTCGGGTTGACCGCGGGCAGCCCCGGCGTGCTGATCAGCCGCACCATCGGCGTCCGGCCGCGACCGAGCGCGCGGTGCACCTCACGGCCCCGCGCCCGCTCCTCGAGCGGCTCGAGCGCGAGCGCATCGGCGTAGTAGGACGACATCAGCTCGAGGTCGCCGACGCGCAGGGTGACAGCATCCATCCCCGTCTGCGGGTCCAGGACCCGGTCGGAGGCGGGAGCCGGAGGAGAGGACGAGTCCGTGGCGTTCATGATGTCTCCGATGCGAGAAACGATGTGGTTGTATGTACAACCAATCGTCAGGACGAGCTATTCCCGCATCCCGACGAGTCCCCTGCTGGCCGTGATACCCACCGGGCGACAGATGGCAAGACCTGACATTCTGCGCCGAAGTGCTCAAGACTGGCGTCGCCGGAAACGGCACCGTGACGGCGGAAAGGCTCCCCCCGACGGTCGAGTAGCGCGAAGGGAAAGCCATGGCGAAGAAGAGCAGCGGCAGTTCGGGGCAGCGGGTACCCAAGAAGCTGTACAAGGACGAGCTCGAACGTCTGCAGATCGAGCTCGTCGAGATGCAGCGCTGGGTGGCCGAGACCGGCACACGAGTCCTGGTCATCTTTGAGGGCCGAGACGCGGCGGGCAAGGGCGGAGCGATCAAGCGGATCACCGAGCACCTCAGCCCTCGGCATGTGCGCGTCGTCGCGCTGCCCAAGCCCGGCAAGCGCGAGCGCGGCCAGTGGTACTTCCAGCGATACATCGAGCACCTCCCGACCGAGGGCGAGATCGTGCTGATGGACCGGTCCTGGTACAACCGGGCCGGGGTGGAGCGGGTCATGGGTTACTGCACCGACGACCAGTACCAGAGGTTCCTGCGCCAGGCGCCGATCGTCGAGCAGCTCCTCATCGACGAGGGCATCATCCTCCTCAAGTACTGGTTCTCGGTCTCCGACGAGGAGCAGCAGGCGCGGTTCATCGCCCGCGAGGAGGATCCGATGAAGCGCTGGAAGCTGTCACCGACCGACCTCCAGTCGATCAAGCGGTGGGAGGACTACTCTCGCGCGAAGGATGCGATGTTCGCCGCGACCGACACCCCCGGCTCCCCGTGGTGGATGGTCGAGAGCGACGACAAGCGCACCTCGCGCCTGAACTCGATCAGCCACCTGCTGGACAGCATCCCGTACAAGCACCTGGACCGCGAGAAGATCTCGATCCCGGACCGGCCTGCGGCTGACGACTACGAGCGGCCGCCGATCGAGCAGTTCCACTCCGTTCCCGACATCGCGGGGAAGCTCGGCAAGAAGTAGCGGGCTGGCCGTCCGCGCCCGCGAAGCGGTTCGCGATGCAGGAGGGCGGGCGGGCGCCGCTTCGCGTCCGATGGCACTTCGGGGCGGCGCCGAGCGCGCCCGGACGGGCGGCTCAGAACTGGGAAGTGCCCCGGGTGCGCCGAGGGCGTGCATCCGGGTCGAAGATCAGCCTGTTGAGGGGTCGCGCCCAGAGGCGCTGCAGTGGCGAGAGGGGTTCGATGCGATGGTTGCGGACCTGGCCCGTCGGCCGCGCCGATGCACTGCCCGTCACGTGCCAGCCGTCGAGCGCGTCTGCACTGGATTTCCACATCGCGAGCCCGTCCTCGCCCCTCGAGAGGCGCGGATCGGCAGGGTCGACGCCGAGGTGTTCGGCCCAGAGCTGGAGACGCAGGTCGCGGGCTATCGCGCGCTCGGGCTCGTCGGAGGTGTCGACGACCGCGCAGGTGAGCTCGCTGTCCATCGTCCAGGAGCGACGATTGAAGTTGTCCGAGCCGCAGGTCATCCAGATGTCGTCGACGATGCAGACCTTCGCATGCACATAGATGGGCGTGCCTTCGCTGTTCTCGAGGTCGAAGATGCCGACGCGATCCGGCGCCGCACGGCGCAGCATCGAGGTCGCCCGGAGCTGACCCAACCGGCTCGCAGGCCCTGACACTCGACCGTCGGAGTCGGGGTGGCGCGGCAGCACGACGATGACCCGAAGGCGGGGGTTGCGCGTCAATGCCCGGGCGATGTCGGCGGCGACCTCCCGTGACCAGAAGTACTGATCCTCGATGTAGATGAAAGACCGGGCGCGCTCGAACGCCTTGGCGTAGGCGCGCGCGACGCTGCGCTCCCCGAGCGGGGCGAAGGGGTACGGGGGTCTCTTCGGCCCGTACGTGCGCAGGAGCTGGACCGCGTGGGCACCAGCCGGCGGCGGGGGCGTCGCGGCCTCGGGCAGCGGACGGGGATGGCGGGGCATGTCGGCGAGCCGCTGCAGCAGCATCCGATAGGGGGTGCGGTGGTCCAGGGGTGCGGGGTCGTTCCAGCGCTCGGCGAAGACGGCCAGGAGGTCGGCGACGACAGGCCCTCGCAGTTCGAGCGCCGCGTCGTGCCAGGGCGGACGTTCGCCGTACCGGGCGTCCATATCGAGCGCCTGCGGGTCGCCGGCGTGGTGCTCGTTGTCACGGCGGCTGTGGCACAGGTCGATGCCGCCGACGAACCCGACGTCCCTGCTCGGGTCGTCGCGGTGTCGGATCACGAAGAACTTCTGGTGGTGCGAGCCGAAGAGACGGATGCGCTGATCGAGCAGCACCTCTCCTCCCGCTTCGTTGATCCGACGACCGAGGTGGACGTTCGACAGGCCGCTGATCGGCGCCGAGACCCGTTCGCCGTGGGAGCGCCACATCAGCCCGCGCACCTCCACCCCGTCGCGCGCCAGCGCGCAGAGCAGATCGCCGATCGATGGGCCGCGGGGCAGCAGCAACTCGTCGGCATCGCCCCGCCAGTCCGTGAAGAACACCCGGTCACCGGCGCGCAACAGCGACAGCTCCTCATGCAGCCGGGCGAAGTACGTGGCACCGTGCACGAGCGGCCGCACGAGATTGCCCTCCGACCAGGCGGAGAGACCGGGCCCGTCGGTTTGAACGACGCTCGCCGGATTCCCCCGCTCGAGCCGGTTCAGAAACCAGTCGGCGGCAACTCCGTTCACGCGACGAACTCTAACGTCATCGCGGCTGCACCACTGCCCCCCGCGATGCGTCGTCAGCGCGACCATGTGGGCGGAGTCTTCTGCGGCTTCCGTCGTCCGCCGTAGAGTGCCGTCATGGGCGGTGACCGCCGTCGTCGACGCAGACGGGTGCTGAGGTGAGGCATGGCGGTCGTGGTGGTGGAGGGAGAGAGCGATCGCATCGCCCTCGAGGTACTGGCCGCCAGGCTGGACGTCCGACTTCCGCCCGTCGCGGTCGTGGGTGGAGCGCACGGCGCGCGCCGCGCGGTGGCGGAGCTGCGCGGAGAAGCCGTTCTCGGATTGGTCGACGTGAAGGAGCGCGCCCAGTTCGAGAGCGTGATCACGAGGGTCTTCGTCTGCGATCCGGATCTCGAGGGAGAACTGGTCCGGGCACTCGGCATCCCCGCCGTCGAATCGGTCATCGCGGCCAATGGTGAGCTCGAGTCGTTCCGGCGGCTGCAGAATCAGCCCGCGCAGCGCGGAAGGCCGATCGAGGCGCAACTCGCCCGCTTCTTCGGCGGAAGAAGCGGCAACAAGCGCCGCTACGCGGCCCTGCTCGCCGCCGCCGTCCCGCTCGATCGAATCCCCGGGCCGCTCGCCGCTCTCCTTGCGGCCAGCGCATAGTCCCGTCGCGGCGCCGCTGCGGCAACCCGGTGTGCTCGCCGGCCGATGAGATCGCCGCAATTGCCCCGGCGCCTCCTGATCCGGGTCGCGGTGCCGACCGTCGCGTTCCGCGCCGCTATGCGGTGGTGCGGAGAGGGTCGTATTCGATCTTCAACGCTGCAGGGGCGACGTGGGAGTGGGCCGCCTTCTACGCCATCTCCATCGCGATCGAAGTGCTGCTGCTGGTCTTCATCCTGCGCTCCGCATGGACATGGCCTGGACGTCCCCGGTCGCTGCCGGATCCCTCGGCGCCAGGGAGCGATAGAAGATCCCCTCCGCCGCTGCGGTCACCGGATCTGCCGGTGCACCCGCGGTTCTTGACGGCAGGGTCGAGTCGGCTCCACGATTGCGACGATCGCATCGAGCACGCACCACCCGAGGAGTCCTCGTGATCACACCGGCCGAGTTGATCGCCATCCCCCTCTTCGAGGACCTGGACGACGAGCAGCTCGCGTATGTCGCGCGCTCGGTCGAAGACATCCGCCTGGTGCCCGGTGAGGTCCTCGCCCGGGAGGGAGACGAGCGGGCGCTGTTCCTCGTCGTCGAGGGCGTGATCGAGCTCACGAAGGACATCAACGGCGTCGAGCGGAGAGTCGGCAAGCGGAGGCCGGGCGAGATGTACGGCGAGGTGCCGATCATGCTCAGCACGAATCTCCCGGCCAGCTGCGCCGCCATCGACGCGACGCGGGTGCTCAAGATGGACTACGCGTCGTTCTTCGCGCTCGCCGGAATGGCGCCGCAGGTGGCCCTCGCGGTCGGCGCCTCCGCGCAGCGTCGCATCGAGAGCCTGAAGGAGCTCGCGGCCGAGACCGCGAAGCCCGATCTGACCGTGATCGGACGGCCCGGCGACCCCACCGTGCATCAGATCACCACGTTCCTGTACCGCAACCGACTGACCTACGAGGTCGTGGACCCGAGCGGGTCCGACCTGGACGGCGGGCACACGAATCCGTCGGATCCGCCGGCCGTCGTCCTCGCCGACGGAACCCGGCTGAACCGCCCCACGATGCGGGAGATCGCGCTGGCTGCGCACCTGCCCGTGCATCCTGCCGGCGCCGAGTACGACGTCGTCATCATCGGGGGCGGCCCCACCGGACTCACTGCGGCCGTCAACGGCGCCGCTGAGGGCCTGCGCACGATCGTCGTGGAGCGGTTCGCGCCCGGCGGCCAGGCCGGGACGTCGACGCGGATCGAGAACTACACCGGCTTTCCGTTCGGCGTCTCCGGAGATGAGCTGACTGCCAAGGCGATGCGGCAGGCGCGGCGCCTGGGCGCGGAGATCATCGTCACGCGTGCGATCGAGGGCATCCGTCCCGACGACCACACCGTGACGCTCGACGGCGGCGACATCCTGAGCGCCAAGGTCGTCATCCTCACCTCGGGGGTCGAGTGGCGGCACGTCGACATCCCCGGCATCGACCGGTTCATCGGCAACGGGGTGTACTACGGCGCCGCCCGCAGCGACTCGGGGCTCGCGCAGGGCAGAGACGCCTTCATCATCGGCGCCGGCAACTCCGCCGGCCAGGCCGCGCTGTTCTTCTCCCGGCGGTCGCGGTCGGTGACGCTCCTCGTGCGAGGCGAATCGCTCGCCGCGAGCATGTCGCGGTACCTGATCGACCAGCTGGAGGCCAATCCGAACGTCGCGGTGCAGACACGATCCGAGGTCGTCGGCCTCTCCGGAGCAGACGGACTCGAGGCCATCGACATCGCAGACCGGCGCACCGGAGTCACCTCGAACCGTGAAGCGAACGTGCTCTTCGTGATGATCGGTGCGGATGCCGAGACCAGCTGGCTTCCCGATCAGGTGGCGCGGGATGCGAACGGCTTCGTCCTCACCGGACCCCAGGCTCGCGCCACCGGCCGTTGGCCGCTCGAGCGCGAGCCGTTCGCGCTCGAGACCACAGCCCCCGGCGTCTTCGCCGCCGGCGACGTGAGATCCGGCTCGGTCAAGCGCGTCGCGGCCGGCGTCGGGGAGGGGGGAATGGCGATCGCGTTCGTGCACCAGTATCTTGCTCTGACGCCGGAGCGGTGATCCCGCGGGGCGCGGGGTCGACCCGCAGATACCGCCCTCGCTTCGGAGGCGAGCGCGTCCGCACTCGCCCGGCGAGACCAGCCGGCATCCGATCAGGCGAAGAGCTCGTCGAACGCGTCCATACGCACGCGCGGACCAGCAACGGCCCGGTTGCTCGCGGGCTCCGGTGCAACCGTGGCGGTGCTGACCGGTTCCATGAGAGCTCGTGCGGGCTCGGTCAGGAACCTGCTGGGTTTGGCGGCGACGTGCTTGGCCAGGAACGCGGTCGGATGCGTGGGGAGCTGTGAGGGCACGTAGACGTCGAGGGTGTCGCGCGCGCGGGTGAGCGCGACATAGAAGAGCCGCTCCTCCTCGGCGAGCCCCGCAGATGAGGTGAGCGCCATGTCGGAGGGCATCGCGCCGTCGTTCGCGCGCATGAGGTGCACCGCATCCCACTCCAGACCCTTCGCGGAGTGGATCGTCGACAGCGTCAGCCAGTCCTCGTCAAGATGGGGCTGCTTCGCCCAGTCTCCGGCGACGTTCACCGGGTCGATCGCCTGCTCGCTCACGAACGAGCGGAGGTCGGTCTGCTGCGCGGCGGCCTGAGCGATGCCGTCGACTTCGGTAACCCGACGGTGCCAGTCCGGGTAATGCGCGCGCAGCAGCGGATCGACCGCCGCGCGGCACGCCTCGACGAGCTCGGGCACGGCGGCGGCGGAGTCGACGGCTCCGAGGAGCGAGAGGGTCGACGCGAGCCCGGTGCGGGCCTTCGCCGGCGCAGCCGCGACCGCCTCGGCCGTGCGATCGGCCCGCCCGTCCGCGAGAATCCGCGCGAGGCTGCGCGCACTCGCCTTGCCGATCGCACGGTGGCGGGTGAGCAGTCGGTACCAGGACACCTCGTCCGAGGGGTTGAGCACCACACGGAAGCTCGCCAGCAGGTCGCGCACATGCGCCGTCTCCAGGTAGCCGATCCCGCCGAACTTGTGGAACGGGATGCCGCGCACTTTGAGCTCCACCTCGAGCTGCGCGCTATGTGACCCGGTGCGCATCAGTACGGCCTGCGAGCGCAACGGCGTTCCGTCGACGTGTGCCGCGAGGATGCGGTCCGCGACGGTGCGGGCCTCGTCATCCGCATTCCGGCACGCGACCAGCGTCGGTCTGCCGCTCTGCTGCCGCCGATCAGCGACCAGCCGCAGCTTCAGTTCGCCCGGACGCACCTGATTCGCGAGGTCGAGGATCGGCTGCGTGGAGCGGAAGTTGCGTTCCAGGCGCACCAGTGTGGCGTCAGGGTAGGCCTCCATGAGCTCGGGCAGGTGCCCGGCGCTCGCTCCGCGGAACGCGTAGATCGCCTGCGCGTCGTCGCCGACGACGGTGAGCCCGCGGCCGTCGGGACGGAGCCCGCGGACGATGTCGACCTGGAGCTGGTTGACATCCTGGTACTCGTCGACCAGCACCCAGTTCCAGCGCGCCCGCAGCCGCGCGCCGACATCGGAGTCGGCGACCAGCGCGCGCCACGCGACGAGCAGGTCATCCAGGTCGAGCAGGCCACACTCGCGCTTGCGGTCGCGGTAGTGCCGCAGCAGAGCGGCCACCGCGTCGGCGTGCTCGAGCGCCCACGGGAACTGCTCCTCGATCACGGAGCGGACCCGGGTCGCGGTGTTGATCGCACGGGAGGCGATATCGGCGATCGTGCGTGTCGTCGGCAACCGCACCTCGGTGCCGTCGAGTCCGTGCTCCGCGCGCAGCAGGTCGAGCAGGTCGATGACGTCGTCGGGATCGATGACCGTCACGTCCGCGAGTCCGAGATGCTGTGCGTGCTCGGCGACGATGCGATGCGCGACGGCATGGAACGTGCCCCCGGCGATGCGCTGCGCGGCCTGCGGGTCGCCGCACATCACCGCGGCCCGCGAGAGCATCGCCGATGCCGCACGCCGGGTGAACGTCAGCAGCAGGATCCTCTCCGGTGCGACTCCCGCCTCCAGCAGCCGCGCGACACGTGCGGTGAGCACGCGCGTCTTTCCGGTCCCGGCCCCCGCCGCGACGACGAGGGGCCCGTCGCCGTGCTCGACCGCGTCCCGTTGCGCCGGATCCAGTCCGGCGAGCGCTTCACCTGATGCCACGAGGCGACCGTAACCGGACCCCCGGACACTCAGGCCGCGTTGATGCGCGCGAGTTCGGAGCGCCAGTCATCGGGGACCCGGTCAGCGGGCCCGGGTGAGGGCTGATCTTCGGGCCTGCATTCAGGCGGAGCGAGCGGCGGGCCCTGAACCGTCTCCTCCGCGACGTAATCCCAGTACCAGCTCTCGCCGGGCTCGAAGCTCCGGATGTAGCGGTGGCCGGTCTCGCGGAAGTGCGCGGTGGCATGCTTCGCGGGCGAGGTGTCGCAGCATCCGATGTGGCCGCACGCGGCGCAGCGGCGAAGGTGCACCCACCATCCGCCCACGTCGTTGCACTCGACGCAGCCTGTGCCGGTCGGGGGAACGCGGGGGTCGATCTGCGGATCGGTCAAAATGGCCCTCCGAGCAATGAGTCGTCTTCGCACTATAGGCACTTCCGCGCCCGCCGACCCCTCTTCGGACACCGGGCCGGACTACCCTTTGCTCCATGGGCGGCCATGTGACCGACGAGAACATCGCTCCGACACTCACCGACGAGCAGTGGGAGAAGCTCTGCGCCCGGGCCGAGGCACGGGACGTCGCAGACGGCGAGCACGTCTTCCGCACGGGGGATGCCGATTACCCCATGATCCTCGTGGACGACGGCGAGATCGAGGTCGTGCGCGACGCGCTCTGGTGGATCGGCGAGGAGGTCGTCGCGCTCATGGGCCCCCGGTCGATGGTGGGCGAGCTGGGACTGCTCAACGGGCAACGGGCCTTCCTCTCGGCACGTGCGAAGGGGCCGGCGCGCGTGCGCTCGCTCTCGCGGGCGAACCTGCGCCGGCTCATCTCGGAGGAGGACGAGCTCGGCGACCTCATCCTTCATGCGCTGTGGGCGCGGCGCGAGTCGCTGCGCAGCGGTCCCGCCGCGCTCACCCTCAAGTTCGTGGGCAACGGGAGGTCCCGCGAGTTCCTGGCGCTGCGCCGCTTCGCGGAGCGCTTCGACCTCGTGCACACGGCCGTCGCCGTCGACCAGATCGAACCGCATGCGGGCCACGACTACGTCGAGGCCGACCTGCCTCTCGCGTTCGTCCAGGGCGAGGCGTTCCCGCGTGCGACTCCGGGTCTTGTCGCCGAACAGCTCGGTCTGAGTTATGAGCCGGGAGGCGAATCGGTCGTCGATCTCGTCGTGATCGGCGGCGGCCCGGCTGGACTTGCCGCGGCGATCTATGCGGCGTCCGAAGGGCTCAGCACCGTACTGCTCGAAGCCGTCGCGCCCGGTGGGCAGGCGGCATCCACCTCCCGCATCGAGAACTTCCTCGGGTTCCCGTTCGGAGTGAGCGGCGGACAGCTGATCGGCCAGGCGACGCTGCAGGCGATCAAGTTCGGCGTGCGCGTCTGCGCACCGTGCGAGGCCGTCGATCTGCGGCCGGTCGACGACGCCATCGACGTGACGCTGTCGGACGGACGCGTCATCCGCTCGCGCACAGCCATCGTGACCTCGGGGGCCGCCTACCGCACCCTGCGCCTCGACCGCTGGGAGGACTTCGAGCGCTCGGGGATCTTCTACGCGGCGACGCCACTGGAGCTCAAGCAGGTCGCGGGATCGCCCGTCGTCGTGGTCGGCGGCGCGAATTCCGCCGGGCAGGCGGCTCTCTACCTCTCGTCGAACGGATGCCGCGTCCACCTGGTCGTGCGTGGCGCCGAACTCGGCACGCGGATGTCGAGCTACCTCGTCGACCGCATCACCGACGACCCCCGCATCAGCCTGCACACCGGGTCGAACGTGGTGAGCCTCGACGGCAACGGCACGCTGCAGTCGGTCCGGATCGACACGGCGGGCGACGTCGATGCCAAGGGGCTCTTCTGCTTCATCGGCGCCGACCCCGCAGCGGCCTGGCTGCCGGGCGTCGATCGCGACGGAGCGGGGTTCATCCGCACGGGCACCGACGTGACGACGCAGACCCTCGGCCACTGGCAGCTGCTCGGCCGCGAGCCGCTGCCGTTCGAGACGTCGATCCCCCGCGTCTTCGCGGCGGGCGACGTGCGCCGCGGATCGATGAAGCGAGTCGCCGCCGCCGTCGGCGAGGGTTCGAGCGCCGTGGCCTCGGTGCATCGGGCCCTGGCCGGCTGACGCCTCGCTTCACGACCGCGGCGCTCGTCCGGTAGCAGCGGATGGGGTTGCCCGGAAGCTTCTTGTCGGTGCGGAGTGGCGGCGGGCTATGCCCAGCCGAGCTCCCGCAGCCGGTCGTCGTCGAGCCCGAAGTAGTGACCGATCTCGTGCACCAGCGTGATGTGCACCCGCACACGCAACGCGTCGAGATCGGCGCTGTGCTCCCGCATGTTGTTCTTGTACAGCGTGATCCGGTCGGGCAGCTCCCCGAAGCCGTACACCCCGCGTCTTGTCAGCGGATGCCCGCGGTACAGCCCGAACAGACGCGGCCGCTGCCCCACGGGTTGGTCTTCGATCACGATCCCGACGTTCTCGAGCCCGCGGACCATGTCGTCGGGGAGCGCGTCGAACACGTCGGACACCAAGCGCGCGAAATCGTCGTCCGAGATCTCGACCATGGCCCAATCTTCCCCCGCACGGCGCGTAGAACGACTGCATCCTTCACCCGATCGCCCGCCTCATGCCGCCCGACCAGCCTCATGCGGGCACCGTGCGCTCACGGATCGCGACCGACCGCTGGTGGGCTGTGGCGTGTTATGAGGCATCGCGGCGGGCCCGCCGCCGCGCAGTACGTGTAGCGTCAGGTTGACAGGGTCACCGTGGCTCTCGAAGGAGCACGACCATGGGTGACAAGTCCACGCGCAAAGAAGGCGGCAAGACCGCGCCGGCAAAGACTCTCAAAGAGAAGCGCACGGCGAAGGCGGACAAGCGAGCTGCGAGCAGTCGAGTAGAGAACACCGACGCGGTCTCCAGAGTCAAGAAGCACTAGCTCGCCGCTGGGGAGCACCCCTTACACGAACTCGGTGCCGCGGAGAGTCTGCGCAGTCAACCGGGTGAGCGACCGCGAGCGCGCGCAGAGGATCCTGTTGCGGGCGATGCCCGCTGATCGGACCCATTCGCGCGGCGGGTCAGACACCACCTACTCGCACCGGGCAAGGCGCCAAGGTGAACGTTGCATGCCTCCGGCTATGCCGTATTCGGGGCCTAGAGGGGGATCCCTGTCAGGAGCGCGAGCTTCTCCTTCCCGGCTGCGGTGAACGCGGTGCACGATGCGTTCTCGATGGGCGGGAGGGAGCTCACAGGGGTGCTGACGCTGATGGGTGTGCCGCCGTTGATGGTGTAGGTGATCGTTAGCGTGCCGTTCTGGCTGTTCGACGCGTTCCCCGTGAGCAGCGCCCCAGCCGCCACGCCATTTGGCGCGAGGACGAATGGGTTGGGATCAACCTCGGGAACGGGCGGAACCAGGTCCACAAGGGCGGTATCCCCAAGAGAGACGCCGTTGAGCGTGATCGACGTGCTCTGGATGGTGACCGGGATCGAACTGGTGTTGTTGATCGAGACCGCGAACGCGTATCCCTTGTAGGTGCCGTTCGAGTTTCCGGGCAGCTTGCAACCCGCACCGCTGAGGCTGATATTGATCTCGCCGACTACAGCTTCAGAGACGACGATCTGGATCGTCGCCCGGTCAATAACTCCCTGTGCGTCGCGGAGCTCGACGTCGAACGTCCCCGATCCCGGGTCCGACGAAACTCCCGAGATCAAGCCACTTTCCGCTAGCGAGAGTCCACTGGGAAGCAACCCCGAAACCTGAGTCCATCGGTACGGCTCTGTCCCACCGGCCGCGACGAGTTGGGCGCTATACGAAGTGCCAGCGATCGCGGCAGGCAAAGTCAAGCTCGTGATCGTCGGTTGGAGCTGCTTCGATTGCTGAGCGATGGCGGTGGCCGCCGATGCAACGAAGGCTGCACTCTCGCCGTCGGCCCGGTAGACCTCCGTATGGACTGCGAGTCCGTAGTCCACTCGGAAGAGGTTCGGATCACAGACGACATCGTCGTCGTGGCACACAGAGTGAAACCGGGTTGCGGGCCAGGCAGGGACGTCCGGCACTATCGCGCCGGGCTTGTACTTACCTCCCGTGCCGGACACCCACCAAATGCCAGCGCCATCGAGCGGGGCGGTGTCGTAAGAGATGCCTCCCTGGTTCTTCGCGCGATCTCCATCAGCGATCGCGAGCACTCCATCCACCCGCGACACCGCTGCATTCAGTTGCTTGCTCGCTTTGCCAGTGGCCAGCAGCTGTATGGTCCGATGCATGACCATGGCGCCCTGGGAGTAGCCAGCCAACACGTAGTGCTCGTCTGGGCATCGAGATATACGCGCTTCCAGGTATTTGAGGGTTTCTGTGACGCCGCTATCGATCGATTCCCAGAAGACTTTGCGGGTCGACTTTGTGGCAAGAACCCAGACGTCAGCGGACGGGTACGGAATCGCAAAGTATCCGACGTCATAGCCAGCCATGTGACCGACGTAGTAGTTCAGCCCGTGCCAAACCTCCGGGCCGAGGCCCCTATTCTCGTTGTAGGTCTGGCCGGAGCCCTGAGCACCGATGACAACAACGTCCATGCACGACGAACTCGTCGTCGCCAACGGCGGGTAGTCCTCCGCGCCCGCCGGCTGAGCGACGACTATCACTCCCGCAACGATCAAACTCACGATCGACGCGATCGTCGCAGTGATACGCCGCATGTCATCCCCCTCCGCACGGCAGACGGCCGCGTCCAGCGCTGAGCATATCGGCCAGGGCAAGTCTCAATGTTGCCGACGCGTGAACAGATCCTTCGGAATGAGCCATTATGAGACGCTCCAAGCCTCTGGACTACCGCTGTCAATGCCAAGTCGCCCGGGAAGATGGTCACCCTGAGCGTTTCCGGTCCTCTCGCCTCGCGGGCGGATCCGTAAACGGGCATTGCCCGCATGAGGGAGATCGCGGGCGGTCGTGAGCGCGTTCGATCGCGATCCGCACATTGCCCGAGGTGGGCACCCGCGCGTGCAGTGGTCTCCTTTCGTGGTTCAGAGGACTTTTCCGACAATCGGCTTCCCCCACCCGGCGCTGACGCTCCGCGCTCTGGTTGCCATTGCGGGTCGAGAACGAGTTCGGGCATGATTGTCGCGGTGTAAGTCCTAACCCGGCATCCCGCAGGGCCCGGGCTTGATACAGCCGCAGGCTCGGACGTCGGTCGGCAGACTAGGTCGGAGCGCGTCGTTTCCTCACTCGAAGGGAGCGGCGATGCCCGCCTGCCAGAAACGCCCCTATCCGCCACCAATCAGCGCCGCATACGTGCTCCGCCGCATTCAAACCGAGCATCCAGCGCGGGGCGAGGTCGGGATTCACCCTTGTCACACCTGCCACGCCTGGCACTTGACCTCCGACCCGGCGGCAGCCCGCAACCGCTGGACCACAATTGCGCTCGCCAAACTTGCAGGACGGGGGAGTGGCTACGGGTCGATACCGAACTAAGCCCTCGGTAGGTTCGCCAGCACGTCGGTCGCTTCCGCTTCGGTCAGCTCCCACCGCGAATTCTTCATGTGATCGGGGTAGGTCGCTCGGAGATAGTTGCGCACCACGAGCCCTGCGCGCGCCTCTTTGGCGTACCCGAGGAGTCGCGCGAGCTCGACGGGCGTGTACGGCTCCATGCCGAGAGCGTACGCGACGGCGCAACTCGCCGCGATCGGATCCCTTTCCGGGCACTGCGCGAAAGGGGACGTGGGGTGCGGGCCTGGTGCCGCGCAATTGATGTCCCTTGAGGCGCAGCGCCAAACTCAATGCGTGATGCAGCCCGCGATCACTCTGTAGGTTCGGACCCCTCAGGCTCTTCGTCGTTGAGGGGACCACGCTTCGACAGCTTGTCCCAGGCCTTCTTACTCTTCGGCTTGATGTGGTTGTTCCAGAGCGGTGGTCCATAGCGCCAGATAAGGACACCTGCCACCAGCACCGCCAACCCTGCAACCAAGTGCTTCGTCTGCACGTCCGGCAACGCATCGCCGTTGTCGTCGTAAGTCACCACGTAGCCGCTGCCGTCGGGCTCGTCAACCTCGAGGACAGCCGGCGCCACGTCAGCCGCGAGTACTTCGGTCGGCTCCAGCGGGGCGGCTTCCATGTCCGCCCGAAGCGCACCGGCCAAGTCGTCGTTCCAGGTACGCGTCTCCCAGTTGCGATGTGCGTAACCGCCGTAGCCGTTCTCGTGGTAATGATCAGCGCCGAACTGCTCGCCCTTCTCGGTGAGTCCGTACGCACCGGGTTCGCCGTAGAGATAGCCGTGCTCTTTCAGTAGCGCATTCATCTCCTGGGCGGTCTTCCTGAACTCCCAGCCCAGTACTCGTGCCGACTTCCCCAAGTCCCAGCCCCCATGATCGCAATTGCACCAGTTGACCGGATCATAGTGCGGCGGTACGACTACTCGCCCCCGCGCACGCGCCTTATGGATCCATGAGCGCAGCAGGTCGCGCTCGTAGCCAGCGTGGAACTCGTCCGGTCGAGCATCCATCGCATCGAGGATCCCCTTCACGCGACGAGTGAGGGGCAGCGGACGACCCGAATCGGTGGCACCCGCCGCCGCAACCTCGTTCCGCGGCGCTCCCCTCGAACCGCCATGGCGCGGGATCCTCATCCGGGCATCGCTCGCTAGGGGGTGCCGGAGAACAGCCGCGCGCGTTTCAGATCCGAATGCGCGCAGTTCTCCTACGGGGCCTTCAGCCACCGCCTCGGCGTCACCCGCGGCGACATGTCCCCGGTCAAAATTGTCGACGATGGTAGGGCCACTAACGCTACAGTCGCGATCATGTCGGGGAGTGAAAGCCAGGTTGCGCGGCTGGCAGATGGTGATCAAGACGCCGTTGTACGCCCCAGGATGCTCGCGCGTTTCACTCTTATCGGAATAGCGTTGGCACTCGCCTTGGCGGGCTCGATCTTTTTGGTGCGTGTCATCTGGAGTCCAGATCTAAGTGGAGTCTTCAGCTGGCTGACGGCGGCCGGGTGGGGGTGGATCGGTGCACCATTCGCGGCCTTGGGTGCCATGCCTCAGGGCGCTGCGGTAGCCGGGTTTTCCATTCTCTGTTTCTGTGCACTGATCGCTGGGCTACCGGGCATGCTGCTCTCGTTTGATGTGCGCACGCAAAGTGCTCAGGTTCCAGGTCGCACCTTGCTCACGGATCAGGCCCGACTGGACCAAGAGATCGCAAGTATGTCCGTTTCATTCCTACAGGCACGATTCTTCGCGCAGTGCCTCGCTGAGCCCGCGGACCGATTCGTCCGGATCACGGAATCGGTAGAGTCCGGCACTCGTACGATTCGAGACACGATCTCATTCACCGTCTCCACGCGGCGACTCCCCGACGGGTCGTACGTCGTACCAGTCCTTTTGTGCTCCCGGGGTCGATTGGAGAATGGCCTCCGATTTCACGGCAAAGGCGGGGAACGCGCATCCTCACTAACTCATTTGCAGGCAACAGCATTTTCACTACTGGCCGTCCGTGAATTGATTCGCGCGGCGGGCGGTCTTGCTCTGGCCCTGTATGAGTCAGGAGGAGATGAGAGTCTTCAATCGAAGGTGCGCGCGCTCCTGTGTGCAAACTCGGACGGTGACGTGGAACTGTACAAATCGATACTGGCGCTCGATACCCGAAAGGAACGAAGTCGGCTATTGGACGCGGCTGCTGCGATCGTTTTCGTGCTTGCCCAGCAGTATCCGATCTGCACCGCCGTGGATGTAGTGAACCCCCGCGCCGCGGAGGAGCCCCTGAAAGCGGCTGGTTGGACTTGGCGCAGGCGGCGAACTGCTGTCCGGCCGTTGCCAGAACAGAACTCGGTTGCGCCGCACATACGCATCGGTGTGGACCGAATTGTTGTGCCCACACTCAAGCGCTACTCGGCGAACCCCCCTGGGGCTCTTGCTCGGATAGAACGGTTTCGCCGCGATGTCATCCACCTCGCGCGGGTGCTGCTCGGTGTCTCACCTCATTCAATAGACCACCCGACCACTCAGGCCGCTCGCACATCGGCTTATCACCTCGCAGTGCGAGGATCGGAAGGCACGTACTTAGCTCAGCAGGAGCTCCGTCGGGCGATCAACGGAGGTTCGCTGACAAGGGCCCAGCACCGCTCGCTTCAGTACGCGATGTATCCTCGGCGCGGGCAAAGAACGGCTCATCTCTACGTGCGTCACCCCACCAACACCGATCACCGCCGAGATCCCGCCCTACTGGGCTTCGATGAACTGTCGTACGCCTGCAAGTTTTATGAGCGGATGCCCGGTTCCCTTGCTACTGCGCTGGTGGCGTGTGCGTCCGCACTCATCATCTCGGCGACGATCGCTGCGGCAGCGCTTTACGTTCCGCCGGCATCTGACGCGCCCGTGGCTGAAGTATCAGGGTTGCTGCAGATCCTGCTCGCCTTCCCCTTTGCCCTCACAGCGACCAGCAGCTTTCGCCGCGGGGGAGCGCTCTGGGATGGTGATCTAGGAGCTCGCACGGTCACAGCCATAACGGTGGGCGTTCTCGTGGCTAGCTTGGTAATCTCGACCATCGGTCCGATGCTCGGGAGCCGGGAGGTCGTAGTCATGTTGTGGACGGCGATCCTAGTGGTTGCTGGCTGCACTACCATTGGTAGTCTCTTCGCGTGGGTCACGCGAGCATTTACGCAAGCGCGCTTCACGCGGCGAGCAGATCCAGCTAGTTGGGGGACGGTATGAGACGGCGCCACCGCCAGTCTGACCACGATCAGCACCAGCACGACGGTGCACCCTGGGTGCGTGAAGACACGCTCCTCGTTCCCGCGATCACTCATGTTCCGGTGTCAGCCCTGCCTGACAGCCTGCGCGATATCCCTTTTGACTCTCTGACTCCAGCAACGGTGTAGCGCGCGCCCATACCCTAGCCGCTCCGTACCCAACCGCTCGACCTTCGCTCTGTGCAGTGTGCGCAGCCACCGTGAACACGTGTGGGCCGTACGACTGCGGGTCGGCCGCGAGCGACTCGGGACGCGTGCGTTTCGCATCCCCAAACGGGCGACGCCCGGAACTCGGACCAATGCGCGCGAACGTGCGCCACATCAAACTTGGTTCGACCCTGCCCGCGGAAGCCTAACCGCCGAACTGTTTCCCTTCACTCGGAGTACGTGAAACTACTGCGCGAGTCCAATCCAGGCAATCAGTTGCGCGCTGTCTTGCGACGATGTCGGCGCATCGCCGCGGGTGTCGAATCGGCAGGATACAGTTCGCGGCATGAGCGAAGCCACGTGCGCGGTGCTGACGGCCATCTTCCCATTGGTGTTGCTGACCGTCGTGCTGGAACGTCGAACTATCCATCTCAACATTCGAAGAGCGAAGTGGTTTCGGCGGACGACGATGTCCACCGTCGCCGCCTCTCTCGTCGGCCTCCCTCTGACGGTCGTCGGCGTTCAACTTCACGGCTTGGACTGGAACTTCGCATGGATCGCATGGCTGGTGGCGCTTGTGGCCTTTCTCGGTCTCGCGTTCAACCTGATCGGTGCCGCGGCATCCGAAGAGGCACGAGAGGATGGGGACGCTGCGCCGGAGACATAACCGGCCCAGACCAACCGCCAGTCGTGCGAGCGATCGCTGAAATGGCTGCTCGGGGCCCTGGTCCATCCCTAAACGCGCCGCGCACGGATCAGGGACGTCGGCGAGCGGTCCTCGCGGCACCTTGCGCGCGCCCGTGGCGGGTTCGGCAGACTGATGCAATGACCTTCACGCGCATGCGGATCGAAGCAGAGGTCCTCGTGCCGCAGGCCCTCGCTGATGTATGGGACTTCCTCAGCGATCCGAAGAACTCGGAGCTGTGGGACAAGAGCGTTGCGAGCATCGAAACCGTCGAGACGCGGCCGGTCGGGCTGGGCTGGGAAGGTACGACGACGGCACCATCGGGCATGCGGCAGAGCTTCCGGATCAGCCGGTGGGAACCTCCGAAGACGTTCGCGTTCCAGTTGCAGCAGTCGTCGATGTTCCGCCAGGCCGAGTTGAGCTTCCACCTCGAGCAGACCGCCCGCGAGGTCCGCATCCTTCATCGACTCGACCTGCAGTTGCGCAACGTACTGCTCTACCCGGTGCTGCGGCTCACGGCGAAGCGAGCGCTCGGCGCTGACCTTCAGTCCCTGAAGGACTGGCTGGCCAAGACCTATCCGTCCGAGGGAGAACAATGATCGTAGATCGCAGGACCGCGAGGATCCTCATCCGGGCATCGCCCGCTAAGGAGGGATTGGTGGCGTTACTGGCGCGTACTTTCTACCCCACCGCGCAAAGCGCGGGGGCGATGTCGCATGTGCCGGCGCTCGCACGCGGGTTTTCGGTCCCGTCATGGGCACCGGAGCGCATGCCGAACCCGCCTCTTCGGGGCGTTTATTGAGAAGCTTTTCGCGAGCGTGCGGGCTGTTAAGCGGCTCATGATGCGGTGATCTTCACTGGTGTCCGGGCGCGGGCTCCACCAAGACAGGCGTGGCGCCAGGGAGGAGTGAGCTGCCGGGCTATCAAGCGTCTCCGGGCGCTCGATAGTCTGCGTGGGTGGACACAGATTGGGTCGTCCGAGTGCTCGATGCGTGGATTGCCGGTGCGTCTCGCACACGCCAGCCAGATACTTACAGCTCTGCACCAACGCCGTGGGCTTTGCGGTATACCCCGGAAATGGATGCACTACGCGAGCGCGAAGACCAGGCAGCGCGGGTAATTCAGGTTGCGCTAGGGCTGGCGACCAGCCCCACGCTTCTGGTAGTCGCCAATGCCGACGAAGTTGAAGTGCAGGCGGGCATCGACCTAGCAGCACGCGCCCGCGGGCGCGTGCTGACGGAAGTCGAAACGACGGCCAGGCTAGGGTCCACTGCTCCGACGATGTCGGCAGATGCGCTCCACCCATTGATCTGGAGTGCAGCATCCGGGCGCTGGGAGTCGGGCCACTACTCCGACGCTGTGCAGAGGGCTGCGACGGCTCTTAGCGGGTATGTAAAGGATCAGACCGAGCGCTACGAGCTTGGAGACAGCCAATTGATGCTGCAAGCCTTCTCGCTCGATTCCCCCCAGCAGGACCGGCCACGCTTGCGCTGGCCAGGCAACGACGATGACTTAACCGTCAAGTCGATGCGAGAGGGCATCCTCTATATGGCACGTGGAGTGTTCGCCGCCGTGCGCAACCCCGCCTCGCACTCCATCGACGAGATGCCGAAACAGGAGGCACTAGAACAACTGGCGACTCTGAGCATCCTTGCTCGATGGATTGAGCAATGTGAGTTGGTCACCCTCTGAGCCGGGGACGGTCAAGTGGGATCCGCATCCGGGCAGTGCACGCGGGCGGAGCCGTCGCGTGCACCGGGGCTGGCCTACCGGACTGCTGTGCTAACGGGCTCGATCACAAACAGGCAGCTGCTCTCCTCATACCGGTCGACCTCCGCAGTGACGGCCAGGTTCGTGCCGACGCCGACGCTGTCGGGAACGTCACCAACCCAGCGCATGTCGTTCGTGGTATTTACGTCACGGAACTGGAACGCTGGCCCCGGCGCTGATGTCTCGCTGTACTCGCCGGCGCCGATGAGGATGTCGTAGCGGGTAGTGGCACGGTCGTGCGGGTTGATCGCGCCGATGTATCCGGGAAACGCGATCGTGTCACCGCTGTGCGCCGTGGCGAATGCTGCGATGTCAGGTGAGCAGTAGTCCCCGAGGGCGAGGATCGACGCGAACTCTGGACTGTTCTCAGGAGTCAGGACGGCCGGCGCTGGCGCGGTTGTGGGGGTGGGTTCTGCTTGCGTCGGCTCAGGTGCCGGCTCTTCCTCGGGCGCCTCTTGGGTTGAGCTTGTCGCTGGTTCTGCGGTCCCGGCGGGTGCGTTTCGTTCGCCTATGACGCCGATGGTAATTACGGTCCCGAGGATAAGCGCAAGCGCTGCACCACCAATGATCCATAGCAGACGCCGGGACTTCGGCTTTGGGCGACGGAAAGTGATCTCGGTCTGCAGTTTCCCGTGCGTCTGCGAGACGACTTCCCAGGCGTCGTCCTGCCACTTCTTGATGGTTCTAGACTCCATACCACGCATCGCGTGGGCGGTCCGCTCCTCGTACTTGACCTCGGTGTCCGTCGTCATTCTCAGCTACCCCCAATTCAGTGCCGAACCTGATCGGCCTCGCCGAGCCTACCGATCGCGGATCCGGTTCTGACGCGGGTATCAGAGCGTGACGAAGCTCAATGAGCATCCTCATTCGGGCCATACGCGATCAGCGGGGGTAGCGTACGGCCGGTCGGCCTTCCGTCTGGCGTCCTCTTGCGAACGCGAGGGTGCGGGGACAGGTCCGGGTGAGCTGAGAGCCCCGCGCCCCAGCGCACATCAGCGGGGCGCCACCTCTCCGACTCGCCGTTCCGAGTTCGCAGTCTCCGCGCTTCATCATTCAAGAGATTCGCTTGGAATGATCTCGAGTGAAACCGAAGTGTGGTCGCGTCCGTCTATGCGCGAGCCCCAGACCTGAATCTCGACCGGTCCTGTTGTGGGCGGCTGGCAGTAGACGGTGATGGCGTCGCCCGTTCGCCAATGGTCGACGTGCACAGGATGCCACGAACTCGGTATCAGCGACGTGCGACCAGCGCGAAGTTCCTGGAGCGAAAGATAGGTGTCATGTCCTCGGGGCATGGGAGGCCGACGTGTACTAGTCGCGCTTGCTGGAAAGTGGAGATCGAGCGAAGCGCCGAAAAGATCTGGGCCGAGCAGCGTCACTTCGACTTCAAGGTGGTCGGGCTCAAGCTTGTGCGTGGCTGACAGATAAGGGACGGGATCCGGTCCTTCTGGTCGACTTGTCAGGGCTGTGCTGAGTGCCTGGGCGGCCGTACCCGCGATTGGAACGACCCTACTTCCCGTTTTTGCCTCGTGGCTGGCCCCGTACCGCTCGATAAGTTGCGTGCGGAAGGCTGGCTCACCGGGCGTCCGCCAGTTGAGGTCGAGGATCCCGATCGTTCGCTTATCGTCGGAGGCCAGCCAGTCCCGAATCATGGCGTTGATGTGAGCGTCCGAGAACGAGTAACCGACTACGACCAGATGTGTCGATTCCCGGAGCGCCGTCATCGCGGACTGGAGCAGATCAAGCGTGGGACCGTCTGTCGCGAGCTTCTCGCGATCGCCGACGACGATCCACGGGCGCGTGCGAGGACGAAACGTGTACAGACCTGGATCAAGGGCTGACCCGCGGATCTGAGATTCGGGAGAGATGATCTCGGGCGATTGAGTGAGGCGGCGGTCGATCTCCAGTTCCCAATCGAGGGACCCATGGAGCTTGTGCAGGTTGATCCGGCCGTCGACGCACGATCGTGCGATGGGGCGGCCGGGAACCCATGACCCGATCCCGCGGTCGACCGGGGTGTCGGTCTCTTGCGCCATGCGTTCAATAGTCAAGTCGTAGTTGAGGGTGAGGATATCGAGGCCACCGCCCCTGGCTTTTCGCGAGTTCCGCGAGCGGGTACAGATATCCGACATTCTTGACGTTGCTGAGCACCTGGCTCAGCTCGCTCAAGATGCGCTCTTCGGCTTCCTTGAACTCTCCAGGGCTGGCCGTGTGCACCGCCGACCGAGCGATGGCGGCGATTGCGTCGCTCACTGCTTGTTGATCGCGATATCCTTCGCCGAAGCCGTTGCCAATCGCACGAATTACTCGATCGCCGAGATGTGAATCGACGTGAGGTGCCCCCACTCCCAGCGCGCCGGGCTTCCACGCTCCCACGAACGGAGCGACCTCGTGGGTCCTTGAATCCTGCAGGAGTCGCAGTGCAGAGATAAGTCGCTCGATGTTCACCGCTTGCAGCGGGTCGCTGCCATCCTCAGCCTGGTAACCGACCATCGCACCGTAGGCGAAATTCAGTGCACGCACCCAGTCGGGAAGCTCGCCCCTCGGCCCTCGTTCCTCTAGAGCAGAGGCGTTGACGTTTCGAACGATCACCTCTGCGAGCGCAGTCGTTAGGTGGAGGCCCGCATCTACTGATGCGCCTGCGCCGAGAAGGACTATGACACGTTCATCCACATTCATATCCTCGCGGGCGGCCCACTATGTCGGAACTGAGCGACCTTGGGTGTGTCGAGACCATGCAAGGCACTCGAGCAGATCAGGGAAGGGCGTGAAGACGTTCGAATCGGATCCGCAGCCGTGCGCTGTCGGCATGAGGCCCGCCTGAGTGGCCGCGGGCGCGTGCGTTTGGCATCCTGCATCGGGCACTGCTCGGGTGTGCCTGGTGCCGTTTCCAATGATCGTGTCAGCGAACGCCGGCGCCTCACGGTCTGCCGCCGTTCGCATCCACTTTCGTGAGCGCGGGCGAGGACTGTGGGTTGTGGAGCGGCGCCACGTTAGTGCTGGCGCCGAAGAGCCACTGAATGGGCGCGACAAGTCGACGCCACCGCGACGCCGATGAGACGTTTGCCACGGGACGTGCGCGGCCTTGCAACTCGCGTTCGTAGAATTCTGCGAGTCGCGCCGAGCGCCCCGCGCCGCCGAGGACGAGGTAGGCCCCAGTGCAACCAATTGCCAGAGAGATGGCCAGGAATGTGAGCGCCCCGAATGTGCCGGGCTCAAGGGCGGCGTCAGACATATCCGGAGGGAAGGTCCCGATCTGAGTGAAGGCTGCGTCCATGAAAGACACGATGTTCAAGACAAACGGCACCACTGCGCCGCTGATGAGCGCGCCCCCGACTAGAAGAAGGATCTGACCGAAGAGAATGGCGCGGGACTGCTGCTCTCGCGCCGCCGAGGCGAGATAGACCAGTGCCTCGTCGCGAAGGTCGACGGCCTGCGGATCAGGCCACCTCCCCAACTTGAGCCTGGGTTCGATCGCCTCCCGGAGCTCGTCTTGAGTCCACCCCTCAAGAATGGGGCGATTCCATGCTCTAACCCTTCGGAGCGTGGACCTGACCAAGTCAACTCCGAACGTCAGTGCGATGGCGCCAACCGCGGTAACCAAAGCCATGCCGAGGAGGATGCCGACGAGCTGGACGTAAGTCCCCAGCTGCCCCCACATCGAAGCAGCCCAAACATACGCGAAGTAGGTCGCGGCGCCAGCCAAGAAGCCAGCGCCTATAGCGCACGCATAGAACGTTGGGCGCAACACCCAGCCGCGGACACGCGCAGACACCTTCCCACTAGCTGTCGAGTAAGTGCTTTCGACGATCAACGCGGGCGCTGCCAAGATCCAACTCGCGTACGCGCCCGCGAGCACGACGTTTTGAGGGACGTGAACAATGAGCGCAAGAAAGCTGATTTCGAAGAGAATCACCCCTGCGACCGCGGGTAGCAGCGACAGCAGGCTGAGCACGGCTGCGGTTCGAGTGTTGCCCTGGTGGGAGGCGGGGACGCGCATAGCCAATTGTTGTGTTACGAAACAGCGTCGCCGCAACCACGGATCCCCAGTCGGGCAACTTGCTGGATGTTGCAGACCGCCGAGTTTCCGGCCATAGGTCTAGTTGGTCGCGGGGATCTGAGTCTCGAAGGTCGACCAGCCGGGCAAGAGAGGTAGTCGCTCGCTCGCCGGAAGGGTGCGACGCTGTCGCCTCACTCCTGGATGGGTTTACCCGTTCTGAAGTCAGTCTGGGGTTCGCCGCGTCTTGCCCGACGCAGGTTCTCCTCCATGTGCGCGACCCGCTCGGCCCAGTCGTGTCCGTCAGAGACGCCACCCGTGAGGATTAGGTTGCGGCGCGCGATGAGCCCATTCGCTTGCTCGATCAGTCCGTGATTGTCACTCGCCGCCGTGTCGAGCAACCACGAAAGGTACTCGGCGGTTGCCAAGAAGTGGGGGCGAATGAGGGGGCTGAGTCGTATGGAGCTGCCGCCATCCACGATGAACTCCTTCGCACCCTTCCAGCCGTCCCATTCGAGCAACTGTTCAGTATCCAGAGAGACCTCCCCGCTAAGGGGTTGGCCTTCGCCGAACGACGCCGCGAATCTCCAGGGCGCTGCCAGGTAGTGAAGTATGTAGTTTCGCAACTTGGCGAGAAAGAGCCCCTCTGGGTGTGCGGCGAGGAGGATGGATGTTCGTTTGAGCGCTTCTTTACGGCTGGCCGGGCGCAAGAGGTCGACGATCGGTCGCGATTGATCAACGACTGCAACTAGGCCGGCCACATAGGCGAGCAGTGACTGGTCAAGCATCCGCACGAGGCTCTCGCGCCCGGTGGTGTCGCCCACATTTCGAGTGAGAGCGACGACGACATCTTCGTCCGTCTCGCATCGAGCGAGGAGCTCGTCTAGCGTCTGCGTGAAATCACGCCAAACATCGAAGATCCGGTTGACGTTGCTGATCCGACGACTCGCCCTGGAGCCAGGGTGCTTCCTGATCTCGTTGTCTGCAGCATCAAGGTCATCGGACGGTGGCGTGACTGGTTCGGCAGGAGCCATGACTTTCACGCTAGGTGATCGATGGGCGCTGGGACCGGCTCTCAGCGGGACTAACGGACAGACGCGCTTTGACGATCCCTATGCGAACACTGTGCGATGAGGGCGCACGAGTGCTTCGGGCCGCGACCGGCCTGTCGGCTCCATTTGAATTTTTTTCGAGGTTGGCCCGACCGGTTCGTTCCTATCGGACCAGCGCCCGCACCTGACGGAGGTTCGGTCGGAAGGGTGCGTTCTCGTCCCCGAGCCACGGCCAGTCCAGCAACGAGTACGCCTCGCGCTGCTCGGTGAAGACTGCGGCTCCGGGCGAGACGCCCTCGCCAATGAAGGGCTCGTCAAACTCGCGCATCTGGTGCAGCGTGACGTCGATGGAGTAGAGACTGTTTCCGTCGTCGTCTCGCAGTTCGAGCCACATGTGTCCGTTCATCTGACCCGGACGTTTGCCGGACACCAGCAACCAGTCCCCGAGGCCGCGGTCTGCGAGCACGCCTGCGATGGCGGTCGCCGCGTTCTCGCAGCAGCCACTCGGCCACCACCCGCGCGGAAACCTCTGCTGACCGTCTGGGATCGCAAACATCGCAGCGATGACATCGTCGACGGTTTGTTTTACGGCGTCAAAGTTGACGGACGAGTCTTTGAGGATGCGGTCCGAACTGGAAGACATAGCCCACATATTGCCGCACAGGTACGAGATGGAGCCGCGGTGTCTCGATCCCCTTACGGGCAATGCCCTCTGAGCGGGGCGAATTCGTGAGCGGCAACGGACGGGGTGTCCGTTCTGTGCATTTTGAGCGCTCGATCGGCCCCTTGCCAGAGTCGCAGGCCGCAGTAGGCGGTCGGATTTGTCGGCACCTCGTGGGAGGCTACGTGGAAGGCGTCGCGAGCAATGGAGCAATCAATGACATCGGAGACCGAGATCGACTCTGCGCTCGCGGGCGATGTGCGCCAGAGCGCGCTAGCTGCGATTGCTCGGGGTAGCACCGACCAGCCCCGCGCGTTTCTCTCGTATGCGTGGTCTGGCCCGGCACAACTTGCGCGCGTGAAGACCTTCGCCGATCGACTGCTTGGCAACGGCATCGACGTACTTCTTGACATCTACGACAATCGACCCGGACATGATCTGGCTGCGTTCATGGAGCGAACCGTCACAGACGACTCGGTCGGCTTCGTGTTGGTGATCGCGGACCGCGCATATGCGACGAAGGCGGACGCGCGGCAGGGTGGTGTCGGGACCGAGACTCAGCTGATCAGTCAAGAGGTTTATAACCGCATCGACCAGGAGAAGTTCGTCGCGCTCATCTTTGAGCGTGACGAACACGGGCACCCGTATCTGCCCGCGTACATGAAGAGTCGCCATTACATCGACTTCACCGACGCCGATGCGTTCGAAGCAAGCCTCGACGAACTGGTCCGCCACATCTACGGAGAACCGAAGTACGTAAAGCCGGCCCTTGGTCGGCGGCCAGTCTTCGACTCGAACTCGAGTCAGCCCCACACCTTAATCCCGCGCACTCGCGCTGGCGCACCAACTTCAGGCAGCTTCGTCGACGCGGTCGACGACTTCATCGACCATCTTCACGCGTCCCGAACACTCGCGCCCGGCGAGGGTCAAGAGATTGACGATTTCATCGTGGAGCAGGTGGAGG
Organism: Microbacterium sp. F51-2R; assembly: GCF_052180235.1. GTDB lineage: Bacteria > Actinomycetota > Actinomycetes > Actinomycetales > Microbacteriaceae > Microbacterium. Next base: position 1,878,492 of record NZ_CP197470.1, read on the forward strand.
CTGTCGAGCCGCTGATTAGAGAACTGCTTGTGCAACTCGACCGAACGATGCAGTCCGACGTGACGGATGCGAAACTGGTCGACTTCATCGATGACCTGCTCGTGCGCGCCAAGTCTCAGGAGGGTCCGCCAGTGGGTGCATCCTCGTGGCGGGACGCCGACTACGAACACATCGGTTTCGCTGTGCACGAGCTGGCGGTGTCTGTCGTGGCGCTACTCATCAAGCACCGACGGTACGAGTCCGTGCACCGACTGATCAACCACACATACTTCTACGAAGACCATCGCGGGTCGCCGCGTGCCGGGACGTTCGACGACTTCTATAGCTACAACGAAGTACTGGACCGCTATCGCAACGAGCGGCTTCAATTGCGCCGCGTGAGCGTATCCGCGGACATGCACCGTGAGCACGCCGCTCACTTCAAGGTCGTCGACTTCTCTCAACTCATCGCGGCAGACAGTATGTTGCACCTGCTCACACGGTTCCAGTTCCCCGAGCAAGAACGGCGATGGTGGTTCCCAAAGCTGTCCGTTTTCCGTTCGCGGCACGGCGATTTTGTGGCGCCACTCAATCAGATGGTCTCGCGCGAGCGTGCCGATAAGATCGCGAAGATGTTCGGCGCAGAGAATGTCGCCGCGCTTCAGGTCGCTTACGCCGACGCCGAGAAGAGGAGTAGCGACGGGTCCGTCCGAGGCGGCTGGGACTATAACATCCCCACCTTCTCGAACATGTTCCCAGACAACATCGCGACCCTGCCCTGAACCGCGGTACGGCGCTTCTCATTCGAGCTCTGGATCGGCCCCGCGGATCATGGTCGCGACGTACTAACGGCGTTTGCACCCACCTGGGCAACGTCGACCGCCTGAGGAGGACGACGATGAGCGCTCTATCTAGGCGCCAGAAGCCACGTCTCGCAGGGCGTTCCGAGAATACGACTCCCCGAAGTGCCGCGATCGTCCGGGACGTCCGCGAGGATCTCGTCAGATCGCACGGCCCGCTGCGCGCTCCGACGAGGCCTTCGAACATCAGCGTGCGCGCGATGCGAAGTTGGTTCACGACTGTCTTCGCGAACTGTCCGGACCCGGCCTGGGGCTCGAAAGGAAGCTGACGCACTCGTCCGCTGCGCTGCGGAACTCAGCCGGCCAGTAGACGGCGGGGTCGTGGGCGGGATCCACGAACTCGTCGACTGTTCAAAGCGAAGCTGATTCGCCAAACTCGGATCCACCGAACCTCGTCACCAGCGCTGGCACCACACAGAGCGTCGACATCGCGCACAGCCGCAATCGTCGGTGTGCTCCTCGGCGCGGCAGAGATCGCCGCCGCGGTTGCCACTCGTGCCTAGATAGTGGGCGCAAAGAGGGACGACGTCCAAATATAGGGCCGTCGTGTTAGCCCAGCTTGGAGGGGTCGCAGATAGCGCGATTCAACGGTCTGGTGCAGCGTCGCCCGAGTTGCGTTCGAAGCCCGCGATCACATTGTTGAGGTTAGTCTCCCCTCGTCGCCATTGACCCGTGAGTTCCATGAACTTTGAAAGGCGCATCCACATCGCCTCGCCCGGTCGACCGGGCACCAACGAGTAATGCAAGAGCGCCCTCAACACAGTCTGATCCTGATCCCTCGCGTGAGCCGCTGCGCGGTCGACCGCACCGATATAAGCCCTCCATGAGGCTTCGCAATCCTCGCGTGTGTAGTCGCCGCGGACTTTGGTTTCGTAGTCCTTCATTGCATTGGTCACGGTCTCGAGTTGTGTGTCCAAGCGCTCCCGATACAACGCGGCCCGCTCCTCATCGGCAAATCGCTTCGTCTCAGCGCGCATGTCCTCGAACCGAATCTGCTCACGAGCGTCCTGCCGCTTGGCGACGCGATCGGCGAACCAGGCACTGATTGCAGCACCGACGATCGCGCCACAGGTCGTGGCCCAGAACACCAGCCAGAACTCCACAGCTAGCGACCTGACTCCGTGGAGCGCGCGCGAGAGTCGGCGAAGAACGCAGAGTTCGGGGCGATCACTTGGAACCACGCGGGCACGGCCACAGTTTGTCTTGCTTTCGACCGCCCCGGTAGCGACGCGCGGAAGTGATGGCATCCCCAAGGGGGAAACGCCTTTGGCAACTGGTTGGTCGCCACTGACTGGACTGTGTCGGCGGCGGTTAGGAGTTCTGAGAGCTCCATCAAACAGCGAGCTGATCAACTGCGTATCGCGGATACAACGCGACCTCGACCCATGGCGCTCGCAAGCCGGTCCGCTTGGGAGCGATGCGCGGTTGAGGCATGTCCAGAGCGGGCCAGAGCGCGTGCGGTTGCGCGTCCTCTTACGCACGACCGCCGCACGAAGATCGTCAGGCCCCTGCGGGGGGTCCTAGAAGATGATTTGTGACACTAGACGGACGCCCTGCGGCTTCTTAACCAACTCATGGCTCGTCGTCCGGATCTTCGCCCTGGTTGGCGGCTGCATCGTCCTCCAGATCCGCGGCTGCATCTTCTTCGGCGTCCCGTCTTGCCTTTTCCCGCCTTTCAAAGGCCCTCCAGAGGGTTGTCTTCGTCGAGTTAGGCTGGGTGCGATCTAGCAGAAGCCCGAGCTGGATCGGATCATGTGCGATCTCACTAATGAACAGGTCCCACGCAGGATCGCTACCTCGCAAACCGATCGCTTCCTCCAGACCAGCAAGTCTTGCGGCTGGGAAGCCGCCACGTGGAAGCGCTGCGACTTCCCGTTGAAGCCCGCGCACGACCTCAAGCACCTCTTCGAGCATCGAATCCGTCGTGCGTATTGTCTTCGGGTTAGAAAGGCCAGACGCGCGCTGTGCAACTTCCGCGAGCAACGGCCACTTCACCTCGAACATCGCATCGACCGTCTCGTCGGGTAAGCCGGGGGTCAGAGCGGCGAGGTCGCGGACGAGTTGGCGAAAGTCATCGGGGTCTGTCAATAGCGTGCTCTGAAACTGTGCGAGCGGTCCCTCGACATCCGCTCGAGCGATGTCGACGAGAACGGGAGATACCCTGCCCTTCCCCAGCGACTTACCGAGTGCGCCCGCCTCGAAGTTGATCCACGGAGACTCGCGATTCTCGCTCGTCAGCACGACGATGCCGTAGTCGCGGCCTTCAAGCTCCGATGCGATCACATCCATCCCACGATCGCCTCGCCTGATGTCTTGGCTCGATACGAAGCAATCGACGTTCCCAGCAAGAACCGTGGGAAGCCACGTCCTCAAAGCTTCCGCCACCATCCTGGCCCTGTCGCCCGACCAACTGATGAAGACCTTCACGGACTAACTTTATCGGCGGGTGATCGACCATGTAGCGGGCAAGATGGAAGGCCGTCGTCGATCTGTTCTGGGTCGCTCGCGACCCATGCCCAGTCGGCCCCGGATGATGGTGGCTCGAGCGGCGGGCCTTTGAACCGTCCCCGGTTCTGTGCCGCTCCTATGCGGGTGCCAGCACCGGGTGGCGTGGCCATTCTTGGTGAGCGTAGTACGCCTGCTCGAACTCTTCGGGCGGGACGTCGCCGAGGGTCGAGTGCAGGCGGCGGGAGTTGTACCAGTCGACCCAGCCGGCGGTGATCCATTCGACGTCGTCGATGGTGCGCAGCGGCCCTGTTCGGAACGGCGATCCGTCGCGGATCGCTTCATTCTTGAACAGCCCGATGGTCGACTCTGCCAGGGCGTTGTCGTACGCATCGCCGATCGATCCGATGGACGCGGCGATGCCCTCGAGTGCGAGGGTCTCCGCGAACGACACGCTGGTGAACTGCGAGCCCGCGTCGCTGTGGTGGATCAGCCCGGCCTCGATCTGGTGCCCGGCTCGGTTGCGTCGCCACAGTCCCATCCGCAGCGCCGTGGTGACCAGCGGGGTTGTCTTCACGGTTGCGGCATGCCAGCCGACGATCGCCCGCGAGTAGCAGTCGATCACGAACGACACGTACACGAACCCCGCCCATGCCCTCACGTATGTGAAGTCGGCGACCCAGCGACGGTTCGGGGCCGGGGCGGTGAAGTCCCGGTCCAGCAGGTCCGGCGCCCTGGCGGCGTTGCGGTCCGGGATCGTGGTCCGGACGCCCTTGCCTCGCACGAGGCCGTTGAGCCGAGCTGACCCATCAGCCGGTCGACGCGTCGCTTCGAGACCACCAGGCCTTGGCGGCGCAGCAGCGCGGTCAACTTCCGCCGCCCGTACATCGACTCCGGTGTCGGCTCGCCCTTCGCGTTCACCCGCACGGCGCGGATCGCTTCGATGACGACCGCGTCCGCGAGGTCACGGTCGCTGGGCTGCGCGTGCTTCCACGCCCGGTGGGTCCGCTCGGCGACCTGCACGCCCTGCTCGCGCAGGACCTGGCAGATCGACCCGACCGAGCGGCCCTTGGTCCGCTGCTCCTCGATAAACGCGAGGATCAGCGGCGTCGGGGGTCGAGTTCCCCGGCGAAGAAAACCGCCGCGTCCCGCAAGATCGCGTTCGCCTCACGCAGCTCCCGGTTCTCCCGCTCGAGCCGGCGGATCCGCTCCGACTCGCTGGTCGTGACGCCCTGCCGGTCGCCGGCATCAACCTGAGCCTGCCGCACCCACCGGCGCAGCGACTCGGCCCCGAATCCCAGGCGAGCCGAGACCGCCTCGCACGCGGCCGTCAGGTTCGGGTACTCATCGAGGTGATCGAGCACGAGCCTGATTGCGCGCTGCTTCGTCTCCTCCGGAATCCTCTTCGGCATGATCAACATCTTCCTTCCAGACTCGAAAGGAAGCGGGCATCAGACCGGGGACGGTTCAGTGAGCGGGCCGGTCCATGCCCGAGTGTGTCCCTCGGCGGACTCGCCGGCCTTCTATTGCGCCCGACCCGCCGCTCGCGCCCGCTTCACGGCTGCCTGCAGGAACGCGAGGGCGTCGGCGGGGGACTCCTCGATGAACGCGTCAAGCCACGTGTCGAGTAACTCTCGTGAGAGGTTGAACGTCACAAGGTAGTTGCCGCCCAGCGAAAGATCCTCGAGGTAACCCCGCGCGGTCCAGGCCGAACTGAACTCAGGGCCGCTCTCCTCTCGCGCCACGAGAGTTTTCGGATCATCTACCTCACCGAGAAGCGACCTCACCCGTCTGGGCCCGACAGCCCGGACGGTGTGCTTGCGGCCACGAACGTCGTGCTTCCAACCTCGGAATTCGAGCTCCATGCGGCACACACTAGCCAAGGCACACGCCACGCGCATGGTTGCGGTGCGTCGAGTCCAGCGCCGGCTTCCGAGATGTTGAACGTCGTAGCGAGTGTTCGATTGTCCGTCGACTAGAGGGCAGCCTCCTTCGCGGCGATCGCCGCTCGCTGTTTGTGCGTGTCCCGCTCGATCAAGAGGAAGGCAATGACGCACACGATGCCGATGAGCACACCAGCCCAACTCGTGACTCCTTCGCCGAATATTGCGCGCCCCGGGAGCACGGTGAGAAAGGTTCCGACGCCGATGATCCAGACACCGACCTTCCACTTCCGACGACGCTCGCGCTTGAACAGCGGGTCTATGCGGGCGTTCAGTTCTGCCGTCGCCTCATTGAGGCGCTTCGCGAACTCTCCGCGTGGCGAGCCGTCGGGAAGATTCGAGTAGATCGCGGCGAGCCGCTCGACCCGGATCGTGAGCCGCGACTCTTTCGTGAAGCGTCGGGCAAGCCAGGTGAATGCTGCGGTGAGCACAGGCACCGAGAGCACCGCGAGGAGGATCTGGAGCGGAGCACCGAGGTTATCCATGGCGCGCAATCTACGCTGCGGCACCGACATTGGATCGGGTGAGTCCGCAAGCCGGTCGCTGAGCGGGCGGTCTCCGACACACAACACCTGCGAGTCTCAGCGTGAACGAGCCCCGCCCGTTCACCCCGCCCGAACGGAATGCCCGCAGGGGCACCTCAAGCGGTCACCCCTCGTAGCCCCCGACCGGCCTAGCCTCAACAGCCACGACACCCCGAACGACACCGCCATACGGCATCAGAAAATGGCGGAGGGTGTGGGATTCGAACCCACGGGACATTGCTGCCCACTGGTTTTCAAGACCAGGTCCATCGGCCGCTCGGACAACCCTCCCGACGCATGCCGAGGCATCCGTCGAACGGCGTCGAGTCTAGCCGGTCACGCGACGCGGGCCGGTCCGGCCGCCGCGGGGTCAGAGCTTGCGCAGCACCGCGGCGACGCCGCCGGCCTCGACGGAGCGGGTCACCTCGTTCGCGGCATCCCGAACCTCTTGGGGACCCTGCGCCATCGCGACGGCACGACCGCCGTTCTCGCGCGCCCACTCGAACATGCCGACGTCGTTGCGGCCGTCGCCGATCACGAGGACGTGCGCGGGATCGAACCCGAGCCACTCGCGCACCCGCTCGAGGGCCGTCGACTTGTCGACGCCCTTCGGCGCGATGTCGAGCCAGGCCGTCCAGCCGACGGCGTACGAGACCTGGTTGAGGCCGATGCGCTCGACGAGGTCGACGAAATCCTGCTCGCTCTGACCGGGCGACACGACGACGACGCGGCAGACGGGCTGCGCCGTGAGCTCCTCGAAGCTCACGCGCCTGGCATCGACGAGGTTCCAGTCCTCGAGGTACTCGGTGTACAGGCGCCGCCCATCGGGCAGCTCCACCATGTACCGCGCGTCGGGCAGGTGCTGGCGCAGCAGCGTCAGCACCTCCGTCGCATCGAACTTCTCGACGTGGAACCGCTCGTAGTCCGCCTCGTCGCCCTCGACGCGCCGCATGATGACCGCTCCGTTCGAGCACACGACGAACTCGGGCGCGATGCCGAGGGCGATCAGGATGCCGCGAGTGCCCTCCCACGAGCGTCCGGTCGCGAGCATCACTTCGTGGCCCGCGCGGTGCGCGTGCTCGACGGCGTCGACGACGCCCGGAGAAAGGGTCTCGTCGGCCAGCAGGATGGTGCCGTCGATGTCGAGCACGACGAGGAGGAGGTCGGTCGCGACATCCGGATTCTCGGTATCGCGCGCGATCTCCTCGACGATCTTCGCGGCCTTCCTGCGCCCCACGATCTTGACGCTGCCCGTGGGGGGCAGGTGAGCTTCGGTCACGCGACAGGCTCCATGACCTCGAGGCCGCCGAGGTACGGACGCAGCACCTCGGGCACCGTCACCGAGCCGTCGGCGCGCTGGTGCGTCTCGAGGATCGCGACGATCCACCGGGTGGTCGCGAGGGTTCCGTTGAGGGTCGCCACGGGCGACGTCTTGCCGCCTTCGGGACGGTGACGGATGTCGAGGCGACGCGCCTGATACGTCGTGCAGTTGCTCGTGCTGGTGAGCTCGCGGTACGCGCCCTGCGTCGGGACCCAGGCCTCGACGTCGAACTTGCGCGCGGCGCTCGAGCCCAGATCGCCCGCGGCGACGTCGATCACGCGGTACGAGAGACCGAGGTCCTGCAGCATCCCCTCCTGCATGGCGACGAGGCGGTCGTGCTCGGCCTCGGCCTCGTCGGGGGTCGTGTAGACGAACATCTCGAGCTTGTTGAACTGGTGCACGCGGATGATGCCGCGCGTGTCTTTGCCGTACGAGCCGGCCTCGCGGCGGTAGCACGTCGACCAGCCCGCGTAGCGCTTGGGGCCCTTCGCGAAGTCGAGGATCTCGCCCATGTGATAGCCCGCGAGCGGCACTTCGCTCGTGCCCACGAGGTAGAGGTCGTCTTCTTCGAGGTGGTAGATCTCGTCGGCGTGCTGGCCGAGGAAGCCGGTGCCGCGCATGACCTCGGGGCGCACGAGCGTCGGCGGGACCATCGGCGTGAATCCGGCCTGCAGGGCACGGTCGAGGGCGAGCGTCATGAGCGCGAGCTCGAGGCGCGCGCCGATGCCCGTGAGGAAGTAGAAGCGGCTCCCCGACACCTTCGTGCCGCGCTCCATGTCGATCGCGCCGAGGAGCTCGCCCAGCTCGAGGTGGTCGCGGGGCGTGAAGTCGAACTGCGCGGGCTCACCGTGCGTGCGAAGCGTGATGAAGTCGTCTTCGCCGCCGGCCGGCACGCCGTCGATGACGATGTTCTCGAGCTTCGCGAAGGCGGCGTCGGCGGCCTCTTCGGCGGCGGTGACGGCGTGCTGCGCCTGCTTGACGCGCTCGCTCAGCTCTTTAGCTTCGGCGACGAGCGCCGCCTTCTCGTCTTTCGGCGCCTGCGCGACGCGCTTGCCGTGCGCGTTCTGCGCCGCACGGAGCTCCTCGAACGCCGTGATCGCGGCGCGACGCTCACGGTCGGCGGCGAGGGCGGCGTCGACGGTGTCGGGCGACTCTCCCCGCGCCTCCTGCGAGCGCTTGACCAGCTCGGGATTCTCGCGGAGAAGAACGGGATCGATCATCCGTCAAGTCTAGAGTCGGGGCCTGACGGATGCCGCGTGCCCCGCTCGCCTCGAGAACCGGCCGCTCACGACCACCCGGAAGGGACGGCGCGTCACGGCCACCCGGAAGGACGGCGCTCACTGCCACCCGAAGGGACCGCGCGTGCCCGCGTCCCGCCGGCCCGGCCGCGCAGGCCTCACTTCAGATCGGTGCCCGGATACGCCGCTTCGACGAGCGCGACGGCGTCCTGCTCGCGCACCTCGAGCTCGGCGCGCTTGGCCACGGTGGCCGCCTCGGCCGCGTCGAGCGACGGGCCGCGCGCCTCGAGCTCGGCGGTCGCGGCATCCAGCTCCTGCTGCCACCGGGCGAGCGACTCGCCCCACGGGAGCACCGTCGTCGTGCCGTCCGGCGCTGTCCGCGTCATCCGCCCCCGCGTGCGCTGGTCGGCCGGGGCGGCGTTGAACCGCGCGACCTCCTCGTTGTACGCGGCGACTTCGGCGGTGTGGGAGGCCCGGTCGGACTGGTACGTCGCCCGGGCGTCGAGGTTCGCCTGCTCTTCGGCGGCGAGCGCAGCCCACGCGGCGTCGAGTTCCCGGGTGATGGTGGGGACCACGGCATCCGTCTGTCGGAAGACCTCCACGAGAGCGTGACGATCCAGGAAATAGCGCGCATATATCTCTTCGAGCCGCGGCGCGAAACCCCCGTCGGGCTCGATCTGCGAGCCGAGGTAGGCGAAGCGCTCGGTGCCGATCGACGAGTCGTGCGAGCCGACCGAGGCGTCGATCTGCAGCCGCACGGGGTCATCGGCGGGCACGCGGGCGAGCTCGGTCTGCATGAGGCCGTCGATCTCGCTCTGCTCCGAAGCGGGCATCGCGTCGTAGACGGCGTGCAGCAGCTCGTGGGCGGTGGTGGTGACGAGCATCCCTGAGAGCCGCTCGTCGAGGGGGTCGTAGAGCACGATCTGGCGACCGGCGAGGTTGCGCAGGTAGCAGCCGAGCGGGGATGTGCCGTCGCCGGTTCCGGATGCCGCGGCCACCCGTTCGCTGCCCCCGCAGACATCTGCCACCTTCGCCGCGTCGACGAGCTCGGGTTGCAGGGAGTAGAGCAGCTGACGACCCGTGTCGGTGAGCTGCGCGCGGTCCGCGAGGGCGATGACCTGGGCGCTCGGCTCGTGGCGCTCCCACGGCAGGCCCGCCGACTGCTGCATCGTCCAGAGTCCGCCGCCGAGGGCGAGCGCGATGGCGACGATCACGAAGCCGATCGCGCGCCGGTCGCGCCGACGGCGCGCCGGGTCGACGACCGCCGAGCCGGCAGATCCCGGATCGGCGCCGTACCACCCCGACGACCCCGTCGGCGGCTCGAAGAGCGTCACGGCCGGGAGTGTACTGCCCCGGCATGAGTCCCGGCGGTGAGACCGGCGGAACGCCCTTGTCAAGATCGCGGCGAGAAACGGGCGGGGACGGATGCCGCGCGCCTATGGTTATAGGCATGGCAGCGGGTTCCGGCAAAGACGACGAGACGTCTCCCCCAGTAGACCCGCCGCATCCCTCCGATGCGATCTACGCCGACGGGCCCGAGACGAGCGAGATCAAGGTCTCGCAGACCGAGATCCGCGCCGAGGCCGAGCGCCTCGCCGAGGAGCCGGAGACGCTGGGCGAAGTCGGCGCGGCCGGTGAAGCGGTCGATGCCGAGGCGGCGGAGGACGAGGACGAGGGCGCGGACGCTTCGGATGACGAGGGTTCGGGTGAAGCGTCTGGCGGCGAGGCGAACGAAGAGGGGTCCGACGGCGACGGCGGGGACGAGGCATCCGTTCCCGGTCCTTCCACCGACGAGAACCCCGACCCTGCCGAGGCGGCCAAGCCCGACGAGGTGATCCGCGAGCCCGACGACATCTCGTCCGACACGGCCGACGGCGAGACGGGCGAGGCCCGCCGCGTCGGGCCCGAGGGCGAGACGGAGCCCATGGGCGGCGGCAAGGAGCGGCCGAATCCCAAGGCCGCACTCGTCTACAACCCCATCAAGGTCGACGCCGATGCGCTGCGCGCGTCGGTCGAGCAGCTCTCCGCCGAGGCCGGATGGGCCGAGCCCCTCTTCTACGAGACGACCGTCGACGACCTCGGCGACGACGTGACGCGCCAGGCGCTCGAAGCCGGCGCGAACGCGGTGCTCGTCGCGGGTGGCGATGGCACGGTGCGCGCCGTGTCCGAGGCGATGGCGGGCAGCGGCATCCCTCTCACGATCGTCCCGAGCGGTACCGGCAACCTCCTCGCCCGCAACCTGAGGCTGCCGCTCGACGATGCCGAGACGATGATCCGCGCGACCTTCGACGGTGACACCGTCGGCGTCGACATCGGGTTCGCGGCCCTGCGCCGCTCCACCGGCAAGACCGAGGAGCGCGCGTTCGTCGTCATGGGCGGCATGGGTCTCGACGCGGCGATGATCGCCAACACCAATTCGCAGCTCAAGAAGACCGTGGGGTGGGTGGCCTACGTCGACGGCGCCGCGCGCTCGCTGCCGGGCGCCAAGCCGTTCCGGATCATGTACCAGATCGCGGGGCATCGGCTTCATTCCGCCCGCGTGCAGAGCGTGCTCTTCGCCAACTGCGGATCGCTTCCGGCGGGGCTCGAGCTCATCCCCGGGGCATCCGTCACCGACGGCTCGATGGATATCGTCGTATTCCAGCCGAAGGGGCCCTTCGGCTGGTTGTTCGTCTGGCGCCGCGTCGCGTGGGACAACAGCTTCCTGCGCAAGTTCCGCGCCGGGCGGCGCGTGCTGGCGCTGCGCACCCGCGACAACGCCGTGCGCTACGCCCGCGGTGCCGAGCTCGAGGTCGGTGCGACCGAGGCGCAGTTCGTGCAGCTCGACGGCGATGAGTTCGGCGAGGCCGTGAGCGTGCGCGCCCGCGTCATGCCGGCGGGCCTCGACATCACCGTGCCGAAGGGCCACGACGTCTCCGGGCTCTAGCTCTGGCTTCGACTCGGCTCGGCTTCGGCGTCGGCTTCGGCTGTGGCTCTGGCTTCCCGCCTCTCGCCTCTGTCGGGGTCGGGGCTGTATGCCGGCGTCTCCCCCACCCCGGGTCGCGGGGCGGCCGGGTTCATAACTCCGGAGTTTCAGCCCGCAACGGCCGATCCCAGGGCGTTTCGGGCCCGGCGGGCGTGATTCTTCCGGAGTTATGCCCCTACTCCGGCGCCGCGTCGACCGCGGCTCACGCCGGCCCGGCGTCTCCCCCACCCCGGGCCGCGGCGCGGCCGGGTTCATAACTCCGGAGTTTCAGCCCGCAACGGCCGATCCCGGGGCGTTTCGGGCCCGACGGGCGTGATTCTTCCGGAGTTATGCCCCGCGCCCTGCCCGGCCTCGCGCCGGCGCCGGCTCCGGCCTATGCCCGGCCCCGTGCGGCGGTGCGGCACCCGGGTGGGTCTGTGTCAAGTCCGGCGGCGGCGGAACGGCCGCGGCTAGCATCCGAGCATGCCTTCGCCGTCCGTGGTGTGGTTCCGAGACGACCTCCGACTCGCCGACAACCCCGCCCTCCGCGCCGCCCTCGACCGCGGTCAACCCGTGATCGGGCTGTACGTGCTCGACGAGGAGTCGCCCGGCATCCGTCCCCTCGGCGGCGCGGCCCGCTGGTGGCTGCACGGGTCGCTCGCCTCGCTGCGCGACCGGCTCGCCGAGCGCGGCGGCGTGCTCATCCTGCGACGCGGTCCGGCCGAGCAGGTGGTGCGCGAGGTGGTGACGGATGCCGCGGCCGGCGCGGTCTTCTGGAACCGCCGCTACGGCGCCGAAGAGCGCGAGATCGATACGTCGCTGAAGTCCTCGCTCGGCGAAGAGGGCCTCGTGGTGCAGTCGTTCGCGGCATCCGTCCTCTTCGAGCCGTGGACCGTGCGCACCGGGGCCGGCACGCACTTCTCGGTCTTCTCGCCCTTCTGGCGGGCGTGCCTCTCGCTTCCGTCGCCGCGCGCACCGCTTCCCGAGCCTCGGGCGGTCGACGGCCCGTCGGCGGCGCCCGACAGCGAGGACCTCGACTCGTGGGGCTTGCTGCCCGAGCATCCCGACTGGGCGGGCGGCCTGCGGGAGCGATGGGAGCCGGGCGAGCCGGCGGCACGGCGGAGGCTGCACGAGTTCCTCACGGAGGATCTCGCCGGCTACGGCACCGCGCGGGACGAGCCGGCCGCCGAGTCGACCTCGCTGCTGTCGCCGCGGCTGCGGTGGGGCGAGGTCAGCCCGTACCAGGTGTGGCACGAGGCGATGAAGGCCGGCGGTGACAGCGGGCGCTTCCTCTCGGAGCTCGGATGGCGCGAGTTCGCATGGCACACGCTCTTCCACGTCCCCGATCTCGCGACCGAGAACCTCCGGCGCGAGTTCGACGCCTTCCCGTGGCCGCGTCTGAGCCGCTCTCACCTCGAGGCGTGGCAGCAGGGCCGCACCGGCGTCGCCCTCGTCGACGCCGGCATGCGTGAGCTCTGGCAGACGGGGTACATGCACAACCGCGTGCGGATGGTCACGGCATCCTTCCTCATCAAGAACCTGCTGATCGACTGGCGCCGCGGCGAAGAGTGGTTCTGGGACACGCTCGTCGACGCCGACGCGGCGAACAACCCGTTCAACTGGCAGTGGGTCGCGGGGTCAGGGGCGGATGCCGCGCCCTATTTCCGCATCTTCAACCCCGAGCTGCAGGCGCGGAAGTTCGACCCGGACGGGCTCTACATCCGCCGATGGGCCCCCGAGTACGCCCGCGACGACCCGCCGGAGCCGATGGTGGATCTGAAGGAGACGCGCAACGCCGCGCTGGCCGCGTACGAGCACGTCAAGCGCGCACCGCGCTGAGCGCCGGGCCGGGGCGCGCACCGCGCGCCCTGCGGCACGGCGCCGCCGACCCGGGCCACAACGCCGAGAACCCGCTCCGCGGGGTCCGGCTCGAAAGCCGGCCCCCGCGAAGCGGGTTCAAGGGTGCCGCGGGATTACTCCGCGACGGGGATGGACTGCGACTTGAGCGTCGAGATCGTCGACTCCTGCGCCGACTTCAGCGCATCCAGGAGCGTGCCGCTGCCGGTCACGGCCTTCTGGAAGCCGTCCGACACGTCGGCGTAGGTCTGCGTCATCGTCGGGCCCCAGACGAAGTCGGGGTTCACCTGCGACGCCGCCTCGGCGAACACGTCGTAGATCTTCTGGCCGCCGTAGAATTCGACGCCCTCCTGCAGCGACGGGAGCTCGAGGCCGGCCGTCGTGGCGGGGTAGATGTTGGCCGACTCGTTGAGAGCCGTGAGCGCCTCATCCGAGGTGTTCAGCCACAGGGCGAACTTCGCCGCCTCGTACAGGTGGTCCGTGCCCTTGAAGACGGCGATCGACGAGCCGCCCCAGTTGCCCGCACTCTTCCCGCCGGCCTCCCACTGCGGCGACGGCGCGACCGACCAGAGGCCCGCCGTGTCAGGAGCACCCGACGAGATGGAGTTGGCGCCCCACACGGCGGAGTTCCACGACCAGACCTCGCCCGAGTTGTAGGCGTTGTTCCACTCCTCGGTCCAGGCCGGGTAGGTCGAGACGAGGTCCTCGTCGAGGAGCTCCTGCCAGTACTCGGCGACCTTGGTCGACTCGTCGCCGGTCAGGTCGACCGTCCACTCCTTGCCGTCGTTGGAGAACCAGTGGCCGTTGGCCTGCCACACGAAGCCGGCGAACTGGTTGATGTCGGCGGTCGAGAAGTTGGTGATGTAGCCGCCCTTGGCGCGGATGGCCTTGGCGGCCTCCTTGTACTCGTCCCAGGTCGTCGGAACGGCGATGCCGTTCTGCTCGAACAGGTCGGAGCGGTAGAACAGCGCCATGGGGCCCGAGTCCTGCGGGATGCCGTAGACGCCGTCGCTGCCGAGGGTCACCTGCCCCCACGTCCACGGGATGAACTCCTTCTCGGCCGCGACGACGTCCTCGCAGGCCGACAGGTCTTCGAGGCCGTCCTGCACGCGGAAGCTCGCGAGCGCGTCGTACTCGATCTGGCCGAGGTCGGGGGCGTTGCCCGCCGCGAGCTGGCTGAAGAAGCTCTTGTACGTGCCGCCGTTGCCGTTGGGGCCGGTCTGCACGTTGACCTGGATGTCGGGGTTCTCCTCGTTCCACATCGCGACGACGTCTTCGATGCCGGGGATCCACGACGTGAAGTCGAGCGTCACCTTGCCGTCGGACGGGGCGCAGGACGCCGCGTCGGCGGTGCTGCCGCCGTCGCCGCCCGATCCGCCCGAGCATCCGGCCAGCGCGAGCGCGCTGAGCAGTGCGACGCCGGTGACGACTGCCCTCTTTTTGTGCTGCATTTCGATTCCTTACTCGATGGGGTGTGGTGCGGGATTTACAGGGAGGATGCCGCGGGCGAGGCCGCGCAGCGGGGGGTCATTTCACCGATCCGCTGCCCAGTCCGTTGCGCCAGAAGCGCTGGAGCAGGAGGAATGCGGCGATGAGCGGCACGATCGACAGGAACGAGCCGACGAGGACGTAGGTGCGCAGCTCGGGGATCTGGTTGAGCTGCGTGTTCCACGTGTAGAGGCCGAACGTCACGGGGAACAGCTCTTCGCTGCGCAGCATGATCAGCGGCAGGAAGAAGTTGTTCCAGATCGCGACGAACTGGAAGAGGAAGACCGTGATGAGCGCGGGCATCATGAGGCGCATCGAGATCGTGAAGAACGTGCGCACCTCGCTCGCACCGTCGATGCGGCCCGCTTCGATGAGCTCGTCGGGGACGGATGCCGAGGCATAGATCCGGCTGAGGTAGACGCCGAAGGGGCTCACGATGCTCGGGAGCAGCACCGCCCAGAACGTGTTCGTCAGGTTCACCTGGCTGAACAGGAGGAAGAGCGGGAGCGCGAGCGCCGTGGCGGGCACGAGCACGCCGCCGAGCACGATGTTGAAGTACGTCTCTCGTCCGCGGAACCGGTACTTCGCGAGGGCGTAGCCGCACATGCCCGCGAAGATCGTGGCGAGGAGGGCCCCGAGCCCCGCGTACGCGATGCTGTTGCCGATCCAGCGGACGTAGATCCCGCCGCCGTAGTTCAGCAGATCGCCGATGTTCGCGAAGAAGTTGCCGTCCGCGAACCACAGAGGGTTCGTCGTGAGCAGGTCGCCGCGATCCTTCGTGGAGGCGATGAACAGCCACCAGATCGGCACGAGGAAGTAGAGCGTGAAGACGCCCATGACCAGCAGCGCCGCTCCGCGCGAGAGGAGGCTCTCACGAGGACCACGCGACGGTGCGAGATCGGGGGTGGCGCCCGCGGTGCGGGTGAGGAGGCTCATTGCTCGGCCTTCCGCTGGGTGATCTTGAGGAACGTGAACGACAGGACGAAGGTCGCCACCGCCAGGACGACCGAGAACGCGGCCGCGAGGTTGGGATTGGGGATGGCGCTCGTGGCGTAGATCGTCATGTTCGGCGTGTACGTCGACGACACCGCCGCGCTGAACGAGCGGAAGACCTGCGGCTCGGCGAGAAGCTGGAGCGTGCCGATGATCGAGAAGACCGCGGTGAGCACGAGCGCCGGTGCGACCATGGGGATCTTGATCGACCACGCGATGCGCACCTGCCCGGCGCCGTCGAGCCTGGCCGCCTCGTACACCTCGGACGGGATCGCGAGCAGCGCCGAGTAGATGATCAGCATGTTGTAGCCGACGTAGACCCACGTCACGACGTTGGCGATCGACCAGAGCACGAGCTGCGGCGAGAGGAAGTCGACGACCTGCGTCACATCGGTGAACGGCGACAGGTTCGGCGAGTAGAGGAAGCCCCACATGATCGCGGCGATGACACCGGGAACGGCATAGGGGGCGAAGAATGCGAGACGGAAGAACTTCTTGCCCTTGAGCGCAGGCGAGTCCAGGAGCAGGGCGAACAGCAGCGCGAGTCCGAGCATGACCGGCACCTGCACGACGCCGAACAGCAGCACGCGCCAGACCGACTCCCAGAACGGCGCGTTCTGGAACACCAGCGCGTATTGCGCCAGCCCGCCGAAGACCTCCGTCGGCTTGCCGTACAGGCCCTCGCGCTGAACGACGAGGAGCGACTGCCAGACGGCGAAGCCGATCGGGATGAGGTAGAAGAGCAGGAAGAGGACGCTGAACGGACCCGTGAAGATCGCGATCGCGCCCTTGTGGGGCGTGGGACGCCGGCGCCCGGGGGGCTTCGCTGCCCCTCGTCGGTCCTGCGTCACGAGGACTTCTGTGGCGGTCATGCTGCCGCCTCCTCTCTGATGATGCGCACGGCGCCGCCCGGGACTTCGGCGGTGCCGCACACCGGTGCTCCGGTGACCAGTTCGGTGCCGTCCGCGTCGATGTGCAGAGGCGCCGAACCGTGGTTGACGACGAAGAGGTACGAGGCATCCGTCCCCCTCCGGCGCACGATCTCGAAAGCGTCGTCGGCGCCGCGGACGTTCGCCGCGGGACGCACGCCCGCCTCGTCGGCAAGACGCACGACGAGCGCGCGGTAGTCGGGGGCCGCCAGCAGCGTCGCGAGATACCAGGCGGAGCCGGCTCCCCACGCGTTGCGGGTGATGGCGGGGTGTCCGGCGGAGGGTCCGTCGGTGAAGGATGCCTCGGCCACCGCCGTCGTCACGTGCGACCGCTCCGACCAGAGGCGGCCGGTCGCACCCGACGTGAGCGGCAGCGCCGTCTCGGGGCCGACGGGGGCGAACTCCTCGATGTGGATGCCGAGCGCCTCGCGGAAAGGACCGGCGTAGCCGCCCGTCCAGACCCGGTCGTCCTCGTCGACGGTGCCGCTGTAGAAGGTCACGAGAGCCGTGCCGCCTGCGGCGATCCAGTCGGTGATGAGCACCGCATCGCGCTCGCGGACGAGGTGCAGACCGGGGACGACGACGAGCTTGTACGCCGACAGATCTGCGCCGGGTGCCACGATGTCGACGGTGATGCCCAGGCTGTGGAAGGCGCCGTACGCCGCGTGCACCTGGTCGAGGTAGCCGAGCGCCTTGCTCGGACGCGAGTCGTCCTGGGTGGCCCACCACGACTCCCAGGAGAAGATGAGAGCGGCCTCGGCGACGACGCGCGAGCCGGCGATCTCGCCGATCCGATCGACGATGCCACCGAGCTCGACCACTTCGCGCCACACGTTCGAGTCTGTGCCCGCGTGGGGAAGCATGGCCGAGTGGAACCTCTCGCTCCCCTGCACCGAGGCGCGCCACTGGAAGAAGCACACGCCGTCCGCGCCGCGCGCGACGTGCGTGAGCGAGTTGCGCAGGATCTCGCCGGGCGCCTTCGCCTTGTTGAGGGGCTGCCAGTTGACCGCGCCGGTCGAGTGCTCCATCAGGATCCACGGCGCGCCGCCCCCGAGGCCGCGGGAGAGATCGGCGGCGAAGGCGAGCTCGGCGCGGGGGTCCTCGAGCCGGTGGTCGAGGTAGTGGTCGTTGGCGACGATGTCCATGTCGGCGGCCCACGACCAGTAGTCGAGGTTCTCGATGTGCGCCGTCACCATGAAGTTCGTCGTGATCGGGGCAGCGCTGCCGCGGCGGATGACCTCGGCTTCGGCGCGGTAGGACGACAGGAGCTCGTCCGAGCTGAACCGGTGGAAGTCGAGCATCTGACCCGGGTTGCGGCTGGAGAGGGTGGCGCGCGGCGTGCCGATCTCGCACCAGTCGCCGTATGTCTGGCTCCAGAAGGCCGTGCCCCACGCGCGGTTGAGAGCGTCGATCGTCACGTACCGGTCCTGCAGCCACCGGCGGAACGCCGCGGCGCTCGCATCGCAGTGGCAGAGGGCGTTGTGGCAGCCGAGCTCGTTCGAGACGTGCCATAGCGCGACCGCCGGGTGGTCGCCGTAGCGGGCGACGACGGCCGAGACGAGCCGGAGCGCCGCCTCGCGGTACACCGGCGAGCTTGGGCAGAACGCCTGCCGACCGCCCGGGTAGCGGCGCGTGCCGTCTTCGGCCATGGGCAGCATCTCGGGGTGGGCCCGGCTCAGCCACGCGGGGGGGGACGCCGTGCCGGTGCCCAGGTTGACGCGGATGCCGGCAGCGTGCAGACGGCCGATGATGTCATCGAGCGCCGCGAAGTCGTACTGGCCTGGACGGGGCTCGATGTGCGACCAGCCGAAGATGTTGACCGCGACGAGATCGACGCCCGCCTCCGACATCAGAGCGATGTCTTCGTCCCACACGTCGGGCGTCCACTGCTCCGGGTTGTAGTCGCAACCGAAGGCGATGCCGTCGTGCTCGAAGGGGCGAGCGGAGGGGTTCAAGATGCTCCTAAGTTCTGTGAACGTGCACAGCTCAGAGCGAGAATCTCGGCACTGAGGCTCTGTGAACGTGAACAGAGTGACACACCGGGGCGCTCGTGTCAAACATCGGGTGCCCGATGTGCTCGTGCACATACGATGAGCCCGTGGAGATGACGGGGCGTCGCAGACGGGCGACCGTGAAGGACGTGGCGATCGAGGCGGGGGTGTCGCGCGGCACGGTGAGCCGCGTGCTCAACGGGCAGCCCTACGTGTCGGACGAGGCTCGCGAGGCCATCGAGGCCGCGATCGCGAAGATCGGGTTCGTGCCCAACCGCGCGGCGCGGAGCCTCGTGATGCAGAGCTCGCGCGCGATCGGGCTCATCGTGCACGAGCCGCACTCGCTCTTCGTCGAAGACCCCAACATCGGGTCGATCCTCCTTGGCGCGAACGCCGCTCTCTCCGACGCCGACTATCAACTCTCGTGCCTCATCGCCGACAGCCCACGCGACATCGACAGGCTCGCCCGCTACCTCAGCGGCGGGCTCATCGACGGCGTCATCATCGTCTCGGCCCGCGTCGGCGACCCCATCACCCGCGCCGTCGCCGACCTGGGCCTGCCCGCCGCGTTCGTCGGCCACCCCCGCGACATCGGCGATGCCGCCTACGTCGCGATCGACAACCGCGGGGCCGCCCGCGAGATCACGAGCCGCCTCGTCGCGACCGGCAGGAAGCGCATCGGGATGATCGCGGCCGCCCTCGACCGCGACTCGGGATCGGACCGCCTCGCGGGCTTCGTCGACGCGCTCGGCAATCGCTTCGATCCGCAGCTCGTGCAGCGGGTGCCGTTCTACTCGTACTCCGACGGGCAGGCCGGCATGCGGGCCCTGCTCGAGCGCTCCCCCGACATCGACGGCATCTTCGCCTCGAGCGACGCCGTCGCGGCCGGCGCGATCGACGCATTGCAGGCGGCGGGCCGCAAGGTGCCCGATGATGTCGGCGTCGTGGGCTTCGACGACAGCTCGTGGGCGCTGCGCTGCGACCCGCCCCTGTCGACCGTGCACCAGCCTGCCGACGCTCTCGGCCGCGAGGCCGCCGCGCTCGTGCTGCAGCAGCTCCGCGGCGAGAAATTCCAGACGGGCGGCCACGTGCTCGACTGCCCCGTCGTCTGGCGGCAGTCGGCCTGATCGGCGGCGGCCGGAAGACCCCTCGGCCACCCGGAACCGACACGCCGAGCATTGACACCTCGGCGAGGCCCTGTAAGTCTGTGTACGTTCACAGGGCCGCTTGCCCGAGATTGTGAACGTGCACAGAACGTCTCGCGGCAACGACCGCCGCGAGCGCGCCGACCTCACGAAGAAGTAGGAGCACGTGGAAACGAACACACCCAGACACCGGCTCGCGGCCGTCGCCGCGGGAGCAGTCGCGCTGGTCGCGGCATCCGCTCTCATCGCCACACCCGCCGTCGCCGTCCAGCCGGCCGCGAGCACCTCACCGGCCGCGACCGCGCAGGCGACGGCGGGAACGGCGAGCACCGTGTCGATCGATCTCGAAGGCACGTGGAAGTTCACCAAGGGCGACGACCCGGCCTACGCCGCGCCGTCGTTCGACGACTCGGCATGGTCCGACATCCAGGTGCCCGGCGACGGCACGCCGTTCGCCAGCTACGACGGCTTCGGCTGGTACCGCCTGGACTTCACCCTCCCGGCCGACGCCGAGGGCGCGAACCTCGTCGCCTCGCTCGGGTTCCTCGACGACGTCGACGAGGCCTTCCTCAACGGCGTGAAGATCGGCGCCTCGGGCACGATGCCGCCGAACGCGAGCAGCCAGTGGTTCGAGAAGCGGCTCTACCCGGTGCCTGCCGGGGCTCCCGTCTTCGGCGGCGAGAACACCCTCGCGGTGCGCCTGTACGACATGAACGGCGGCGGCGGCTGGTACCAGGGCCCCGTCGGGATCTACTCCAAAGACGCCGTGCGCGCCAACGTCTACGGCATCGACGGGCCGCTCGCCTCGGCTGCCGACGCCGCGGCGGTGAAGAGCGTTCTCGCGACGCAGAAGGCCGCTCTCGCCGCGGGCGACGTGGACGCCTACCTCGCGACGCTCGACGAGTCGTACTTCCACAACGGCCGATCGAAGGAGCGCCGGGCCCGCGAGCTGAACGAGTGGATGGCCGAATCGGGATCCCTCACGCTCTCGGACGGCGAGGTCGAGGTCGTGCAGGGCGATGACGGATCGCTCATCGTCGATACGAACCGCTCGATCGTCGGCACGCGCGACGGCAAGCCGTACGTCTACCAGCCGGCGGCACAGGAGTTCCTGTACTTCTCGGCAGCGACGATGCTCGAGACGGGCAACCGCTCGCGCTTCTTCCGCGAGACCGTGGACTCGAAGCTCGAGGGACAGCCGCGCGAGTTCGTGACCTACCTCCCGCCGTCGTACCTGTCGGAGCCGAACCGGAAGTACCCCGTCGTCTACCTCCTGCACGGCGTCAACGGCGGCAGCCGTGAGTGGGAGCCGCGCAACATCGACGACGTGCTCGACGGGCTGTGGGCGCAGGGCCTGGCCGAATCGATCGTCATCATGCCCGACGGCGAATCGCTCTGGTACGCCGACCAGCCGAACGGCACGCCGTGGCGCAGCATGTTCCTGAACGAGATGATGCCCCTCGTCGACGCCGAGTACCGCACGCTCCCCGAGCGGGAATTCCGCGGCCTCACCGGCATCTCGATGGGCGGCTTCGGCTCGTGGTCGATCGGACTGTCGCACCCCGAGCTCTTCTCGTCGATCGCCTCGCACATCGGCGCGCTCAGCTTCGCGAACGCGGGCCTGCCGACCCCGCTCGTGCAGGCGGCAGCGATGACGCCTGAGCAGCTCGGCAAGTTCGACTACTTCTTCGACGCGTGCGAGTTCGACGAGTACCGGTTCGACGACGCAGCGCGCTCGATGGATCGGATCCTCACGTCGAAGGGCGTCGATCACACCTGGGCCGTCTACCCGACGGGCCGCCACAACGACGACTGCTGGATGCCGCACCTGATCGACTCGTTCGGCATGCACTCCGAGCACTTCCGCGCGGAGGGCCTGCAGGAGGACTGGGTCGCCCCGGTCGTGACGCCCACGATCGACCAGCGTCAGCAGGTCGTGCTGACGGCGACCGACGCCGCGTCCAAGGTCGCG
Organism: Microbacterium sp. F51-2R; assembly: GCF_052180235.1. Taxonomy (GTDB): domain Bacteria; phylum Actinomycetota; class Actinomycetes; order Actinomycetales; family Microbacteriaceae; genus Microbacterium. Next base: position 1,900,121 of record NZ_CP197470.1, read on the forward strand.
GGGATCGAGTACTCGATCACCAAGAACGGACGCACGACCACCGCGTGGACGGCCTACACGGGACCGATCCGGACGGATGCCGCGTCCACGGTGTCGTTCCGTGCGACCGACTCCGTCGGCAATGTGAGCGAGGTGTCGACCACGACGCTCGCGAAGCTGCGCGGATAGGCGACTCCCGCTCAGGCATCGGGCCGGGACGGCGCTTCGCCGTCCCGGCCCTTCGCCGTTCGCGGGCCTTCTCCGGCATGGTCAGGAGGGGAATAGGACGGATGCCGCGGCCCGTTGTCTCTCGTGATGTCCACTGCACCTGTTCCCGCCCTGTCCGTCCTCGACCTCGTGCCGGTCCGCGCCGGGCAGACGAGCGCACAGGCGGTCGCGGCATCCCTCGCCCTCGCCCAGCGCGCGGACGACCTCGGCTACCGGCGCTACTGGTTCGCCGAGCACCACAACATGCCCGCCGTCGCCTCGACGACGCCGCCCGTGCTCATCGCGGCCGCGTCGGCGCGGACCTCGCGCATCCGGGTGGGATCGGGCGGGGTCATGCTGCCGAACCACTCGCCCCTCGTCGTCGCCGAGCAGTTCGCGGCGCTCGAGGCGCTCGCCCCGGGGCGCATCGACCTCGGCATCGGCCGCGCGCCGGGCAGCGACCCTGTCATCACGCAGCTGCTGCGGATGTCGGGCACCACGAGCGACGTCGAGCGCTTTCCCGACCACGTGCGCGACATCATCTCGCTCGTCGGCGCCGAGGGCGCGACCCTGCAGTTCACGTCGGGCGGGACGTACGACGTGCACGCGACGCCCGCGGCGACCGGGGCCCCCGAGGTGTGGCTCCTCGGCTCGAGCGACTACTCGGCGCAGCTCGCGGCGTCGCTGGGCCTCCCCTACGTCTTCGCGAACCACTTCTCGGGCGAGGGGCTCGAGCGCGCGCTCGCGCTGTACCGCACGCAGTTCCAGCCGAGCGAGGCCCATCCGGTGCCGGTGACCTTCCTCACCGCGAACGCCATCGCGGCGCCGACCGCCGAAGAGGCCGAGGAACGCGCCCTGCCGCAGCTGCGGATGATGGCGCGGCTCCGCCAGAACAAGCCGCTCATCCCGCTCGAGACCGTCGAGCAGGCGCAGGCCGCGGCATCCGACTTCGATGCACTCGGCGAGCAGATCATGGCCGGATCCCGCGCGAAGTGGTTCGTCGGCACAGGTGAGTCCGTGCGGGCCGAGCTCGCGGAGTTCGCCGCCCGCTACGAGGTCGACGAGGTGATGATCTCGCCGATCGCGGGTGCGTACGACGGCGAGGCGATGGATGCCGCGGCCGGCCGCACGCAGACGCTGGAGCTCCTCGCGGGCTGACCCGGGCGTCAGGCTCCTGGCTCTCCGCTCAGCAGGCCGCGCAGCCAGTCGCGGGCCTCGATGAAGATGTCGTCGGAGTAGCGCTCGGGATAGCGCACGATGGCGCGGTCGGCGCGCGGGTAGGACCCGAGGAAGATGACTTTGGGGCTGAAGCGGCGAAGCCCGAGGAGCGCGTCGGCCATCCGCTCGTCTTGGATGTGGCCGTCGGCGTCGATGACGAAGCGGTACCGCCCGAGCGAGTCGCCGATCGGGCGCGATGCCAGAAGCGACAGGTTGATCCCGCGGGTCGCGAACTGCTCGAGCATCTCGAGGAGGGCCCCGGGGTGGTCGTCGGGGAGCTCGACGATGAGCGACGTCTTGTCGGCGCCGGTCGGCGGAGGCGGCGTGACCGGGCGGGAGACGAGCACGAAGCGCGTGACGGCGTTGAGGTTGTCGCCGATCCTCTCGGCGAGCAGCTCGAGATCGTGGTGCTCGAGGATTCCGGGCGGGGCGATCGCCGCGTCGGCGTCGCTCGTGCCGTCGAGGAGGCCCATCGCGCTCGCGACATTGCTCGACGCGGGCACATGCGCGTGCGCGGGGAGCACGCGCGTCAACCACTGCAGGCACTGCGCGTAGGCGACCGGATGTGCGGCGACGAGCGAAACGTCTTCGAGCTTCGTGCCGCGCCGCGCGACCAGCACGAAGTCGACCGGCACGAGGTACTCCCCCACGATGCGCAGGCCCGGCATCGTCGCGAGCGCATCCTGCGCGGTCGAGACGCCGCCGTCGACCGAGTTCTCGATCGCGATCATCGCCGCGTCGGAGCGGCCCTCGACGACGTCCGAGAGCGCCTCGCCGACGTTGCGGACGGGCCACCAGGCCTGGCCCCGGGCCTCGGGGACCTGCGCCAGCGCGGCCTCGGTGAACGTTCCGGCCGGACCGAGGAAGCTGTAGGTGCGGCGGCGTTCTGCCGCGGATTCGGGCCCGGGCTCGTTGGTCACCGTCACAGCCTAGCCATGGGCCCGAGGGCAGGACCGCCGGATGACGGGACCTTCGCCGCTGGCGCCGGTAGGCCCCGTGCGGAGGCTGGCACTTCCTCAGGCACGAGCGCCACCGGCTCGCGGCGATGCCCTTCTGGATCTGCGCTCAAGCCGTTGCGACGGCCCTCGCCGGTGACAGACTGGAGGCATGAGCCGCGCAGGACAGCCCGCCGAAGCATCCGACCTCATCGACATCGACGAACTGATCGCCGCGTATTACGACCGAAAGCCCGACCCTGCCATCCCGGAACAGCGGGTCGCCTTCGGCACGAGCGGTCACCGCGGATCGTCGCTGAGCACGAGCTTCAACGAAGACCACATCCTCGCCACGACGCAGGCGATCGTCGATTACCGCACGGCGCAGGGAATCGGCGGACCGCTGTTCCTCGGTCGCGACACGCACGGCCTCTCGCTTCCCGCGGAGCGGAGCGCCATCGAGGTGCTCATCGCGAACGGCGTGGATGTGCGGGTCGACTCGCGCGACTCGTGGGTTCCCACTCCCGCCCTCAGCCACGCGATCCTGGCGTACAACCGGGGGCGCGCGGCGGACGATCCGGGACGCAGCGACGGCATCGTCGTCACCCCTTCGCACAACCCGCCGCGCGACGGCGGTTTCAAGTACAACCCGCCCAACGGCGGACCCGCCGACACCGACGCGACCGGCTGGATCGCCGACCGCGCCAACGCGCTCATCGCGGGCGGACTGAGCGAGGTCAAGCGCACGCGCTTCGCCGACATCGACGCCGACAGTCTCGGCGACTACGACTTCCGCGACGCCTATGTGCGCGACCTCGCGAACATCATCGACATCGACGCGATCCGCGATGCGGGAGTGCGCATCGGCGCCGATCCGCTCGGTGGGGCCTCGGTGGAGTACTGGGCGCTCATCGCCGAGGTGTACGGCCTCGATCTCACCGTCGTGAACCCCGACGTCGACCCGACCTGGAAGTTCATGACGCTCGACTGGGACGAGAAGATCCGCATGGATCCGTCCTCGCCGTCGGCGATGGCCTCGCTCGTCGCGAAGCGCCAGGACTACGACATCCTGACGGGCAACGACGCCGACGCCGACCGCCACGGCATCGTCACGCCCGACGCGGGCCTGATGAACCCCAACCACTACCTCGCCGTCGCGATCGACTACCTGTATTCGCACCGGCCGGAGTGGCCGACGGATGCCGCGGTCGGCAAGACCCTCGTGTCGTCGATGATCATCGACCGCGTCGCGCAGTCGCTCGGCCGCGCGCTCCTGGAGGTGCCGGTCGGGTTCAAGTGGTTCGTGCCGGGGCTCCTCGACGGTTCCGTCGCGTTCGGCGGCGAGGAATCGGCCGGAGCGTCGTTCCTCCGCAAGGACGGCACGGTCTGGACGACAGACAAGGACGGGATCCTCCTGTGCCTCCTCGCCTCGGAGATCCTCGCCGTGACGGGCAAGACCCCGTCGCAGCGCTACGCGGAGCTCGAGGCCGAGTTCGGGGCCTCCGCGTATCAGCGGGTCGACGCTCCCGCGACGCCGGCGCAGAAGGCCGCGCTCGCCAAGCTCGCCCCCGAGGCTGTGACCGCGACGGAGCTCGCGGGCGAGCCGATCACCGCGAAGCTCTCGCAAGCGCCGGGCAACGGCGCTGCGATCGGCGGGCTCAAGGTGCAGACCGAGCACGCGTGGTTCGCCGCGCGCCCGTCCGGCACGGAAGACGTCTACAAGCTCTACGCCGAGTCGCTGAAGGGCCCCGAGCATCTCGCAGAGGTGCAGGAGGAAGCACGCGCGGTCGTGTCGGAGGCCCTCGGGGGCGCGTAGCCCCTCACTGCTGCCCGGCCCCGTCAGGGGCGCGGGCTGGGGTTGGCGCGGGCCAGCGTCGCCCCCGCCTCGTGCAGCCAGCGCGCGGGTTCGGCGAGCGCGGCGGCGGGCGAGCCGGCCAGCTCGGTGAGCGACACGGTCGCGGCGAAGGCCGAGGTCGAGGCATCCGGATCGATCCGCCCCGCGGCGAGCGCGACGACAGCCCCCGCCTCGGCCGCGAGCCCCGCGACGTAGGCGGGAGCCTTGCCCGCAGCGGACTGCCCGTCGTACGAGCCTTCCCCCGTGACGACGACGGATGCCTCGGCGATCGCCGCCGGCAACCCGACGAGTGCGGCGACCTCGGCGGCTCCGGGAACGAGTCGTGCGCCCCACGCGAGGAGGGCGAAGCCGGTGCCGCCCGCCGCGCCGGCGCCCGGGGTCGCCGGGTCGGCGGGGGTGGCAGGGGTCGGCGGGGTGGCCGGGATGACCGGGGTGGCCGGGGGCGGCGGGATGGCGGGGGTGGGCGGTGTGGGCGGGGTGACCGGGGTCTTCGGGGCTGGCGCGGTCGCGAGGAGGCCGGCCAGTTGGCGCAGGCCGTCGTCGACACGGGGCACATCCTCGGGAGGGAGGCCCTTCTGGGGTCCGAACACGGGGGCGGCGCCCGTCGGCCCGAAGAGCGGATTCGTCACGTCCGACAGCACGAGCACACCGCCGTCGGGGAGCACCCGCAGCCCCGAGAGATCGGCCTGCACGATGGTCTGCAGCCCGCGTGCACCCAGCGCGATGGGGCGGGCCGCGGCATCCGTCAATCGCGCGCCCAGTGCCGTCAGCATGCCGGCGCCGCCGTCGGTCGATGCGCTCGAGCCGATTCCGAGCACGAGCCGCGAGACGCCGTGGTCGAGTGCCGCGCCGATGGCCTGGCCGAAGCCTGTCGTGCCGGCGTCCCACGGCAGGCGGCGGTCGCCGAGCAGTTCGATCCCGGATGTCGAGGCGAGCTCGACGACGGCCGTGCCACGTGGGGCGTCCGGCGTGGCGGGGAGCAGGAGCCACGAGGCGCGCGTCGGCTCGCCGTCGGGGCCCGTCACGACGACGGGCATGCGCTCGGCACCGGGGACGGCGGCGGCGAACGCGTCGAGGGTGCCCTCCCCGCCGTCGGCGATGGGGCGGAGGATCGCGCGGTCGCCGGGACGCACCGAAGCCCACCCCGAGGCGAGGGCGGATGCCGCGGCCGCCGCGCCGATCGACCCCTTGAAGCTGTCGGGGGCGAAGAGCACCGACACGCCTGGCCGGCCCGCCGTGCGGGGAGTCGCCTTGTGCGTCACGGGAACGATGCTACGGACCGGCGCGGGGTCGGTGCCGTGGTCCGGCCGGGGCCGCGAGGCCCGGCGTGGTGCCGCGCTCGACCGGCCAGCCGCCGCGGCCGGTGGGTGGCGCGTGTGGCCGACCGGCCGCGGCTGCTCCTGATTCGGCCAAGCCTCGGTGCCGGACGCGCCGGGTTCACAGCTCCGGAGAAACAGGCCGGGTTGCCCGCGACACGCCGGAAAACCGGCTCGCCCCTCCCGAATCTCCGGAGTTATGCGCAGGCGGCGACGTCGGGCCGGCCGGGCCGCCCTTCAGAAGGGCCGGCTGGCGGGCCGCGGCGTGCCGAGGCATCCGTCCGCCACATCCGGACGCACGCCTCCCCGGTCTGGGCCGAAGCGGGTGACGCGGCAGAATGGGGGGATGTCTTGGCTTGTGACCGGCGGCGCCGGCTATATCGGCGCGCACGTCGTGCGTGCCCTCGCAGCGGCTGACCTCGCCCCCGTCGTCATCGACGACCTCTCCAGCGGCCATGCCGGCTTCGTCCCGGAGGGCGTGCCCTTCGTGGAGGGCACGATCCTCGACCGCGACCTGCTCGAGCACACGCTTCGCGACCACGGGGTCGAGGGCGTGATCCACGTCGCCGGCTACAAGTACGCCGGCGTCTCGGTGCAGCGCCCTCTCCACACGTACGCGCAGAACGTCGAGGGAACGCGCGTCGTGCTCGAGGCGATGAATGGGGCGGATGTCGCGAACATCGTGTTCTCGTCATCCGCCGCCGTCTACGGCACGCCCGACGTGCCCCTCGTGACGGAGGACCTCCCCAAGCGTCCCGCCTCACCGTACGGCGAGTCGAAGCTCATCGGCGAGTGGCTCCTGCGCGATCAGGGGATCGCGACGGCCGAGGCGCGGCATCCGCTCCGCCACACGTCGCTGCGCTACTTCAACGTCGTCGGATCGGGCGACCCCGAGGTCTACGACACGAGCCCGCACAACCTCTTCCCGCTCGTCTTCGAGGCGCTCATCGAGGGCCGGACGCCCCGCATCAACGGCGACGACTACGACACCGAAGACGGTACGAACGTCCGCGATTACGTGCACGTCGCCGACATCGCCGCGGCGCACGTCGTCGCCGCGCAGCGCCTCGCGGCTGGACAGTCGATCGAGCCGGCCTACAACCTCGGATCGCAGAACGGCCTCTCGGTGCGCCAGATCATGGACGCCATGGCGCGCGTGACGGGCATCGACTTCACGCCCGAGATCGGCCCGCGGCGCCCCGGCGATCCCGACCGCATCGTGGCGACCGGCGAGCTGGCCGCCCGCGACCTCGACTGGGCGAACCGCTACTCCGTCGACGAGATGGTGCGCTCGGGCTGGGAAGCGCGCCGCAGCGCGGGCTGAACCCGTCGCGGCCGCGGTTCTCGCTGCCTGGGCCTGCGGGGCGCGCGACGAGATCGTACGTACTCGCCGAAAACACACGTTGCCCGCGACGACGACGTGTGGTCTCGGCGAGAACGTACGAAACCGACGACGGATGCCGCAGACCGGCGTCCGTCCGAAGCGCCGGCGGCGCGGGGCTCAGGGCGCCGGCGGCGCGGTGCTCGATCTCACGACGAGCGCGGCGGGAACGACCTCGTAGGGCGCCGCTGACGCGGCACCATCCTCGATGCGGGCGACGAGGAGCGCCATGGCGCGCTCGCCGAGCCGGTCGAAGTCCTGCCGCACGGTCGTGAGCGGCGGCCGGTAGTCGGCGGCGTCGGCCACGTCGTCGAATCCGACGACGCTCACGGCGGGCGCCGCCCGGCCGGCGTCGGCGACGGCTCGCAGCGCGCCGAGGGCCATCTGGTCGTTCGCGACGAAGAGCGCCGAGGCCTCGCCGGCGAGCAGAGCTCCGGCGGCGTGCCCCGACGCCGCGCTCCAGTCCCCGCGAACGGGGACGGATGCCTCGGCCCCCGCGGCGGCGAGCGCTTCACGCCAGCCCCGCTCACGCTCGGCGGCCGCGAACGATCCCGCCGGCCCGGCGATGTGGTGGACGGTCCGATGCCCGAGCGAGAGCAGGTGCTCCGTCGCGGCGCGGGCACCGCCGGCGTGGTCGGTCACGACGACGCCGAAGCGGTCGTCGGGGGGCGAATCCACGACGACGAGTGCGATGTCGACAGGGGTCGAGGCATCCCGAACCAGATCCGTCGCCTCATTGAGGACGATCGCGCCGTCGACGCCCTGATCGCGCAGGCGCTCGAAAGCGGCGTCGACGTCGGCGGAAGCGGGGGCGATAGAGTCACCGCCGAGCGTGACGACGACGAGCGAGTAGCCACGGGCGGCCGCGGCATCCGCCACCGCCTGCAGCATGCGGGAGTTGCCCACCGTCGCGAGCGTCGAAGCGACGAGCCCGACGGTCTGGGTGCGCCCGGTGCGCAGCGCGCGCGCCGCGCGATGCGGGCGATAGCCGAGCCTCGTCATCGCCGCCTCGACCGCGGCGCGCGTCGCGGGGTCGACGCGCGGGCTGCCGTTGACGACCCGCGAGACGGTCTGGCCCGAGACGCCCGCCGCTGCGGCGACATCGGCCATCGATACGCGTCGGCTCATACGGTCCCCTTCGTGTGTGTTGACGATAACACAGGCCGGTGTTACCGTGTTGACGTGAACATGCCCACACCGCAGACGCTCGGCGCCGGAGTCGTGAAGCGCTCGACGCGCCTCGCCGACGGCCGGGAGCTCATCTACTTCGACGATCCCGCCACGACGCTCGGCGACGAGCGCGGCATCGACTCGCGCACACTCGACCCTCGCCCCGAGACCGCCACGATGCGCCTCGACGTCCTGACGGGCGACTGGATCTCGGTCGCCGCGGCGCGGCAGAACCGTGCCTTCCTGCCTCCGGCCGAGCTCGACCCGCTCGCTCCGCAGACGCCGACGAACCCCAGCGAGATCCCGTCGCGCTACGACGTCGCCGTCTTCGAGAACCGGTCGCCGTCGTTCGGGCCCGCCCTCGCCGAGGCTTTCGACGGGGCCCCTGCCGCCGCCGACCCGCCCCGTGGGCTGGACGACCTCGAGGCCCTCGGTCTCGGCCGCACGCGCACGAGCGTCGGTCGCACCGAGGTGGTGTGCTTCAGCCCCGAGCACTCCGGCTCGTTCGGCACGCAGACCGTCACGCGCGCCCGCACCGTCATCGAGGCGTGGGCCGACCGCACGGCCGCACTCTCGGCGCTCCCGGGCATCGAGCAGGTGTTCCCGTTCGAGAACCGCGGCGAGGCGATCGGCGTCACCCTCCCCCACCCCCACGGCCAGATCTACGCCTACCCCTACATCACGCCGCGCACGACGCGGCTGCTCGACGCGATCGACCGCACCTCCCCCGACCTTTTCGCGCGCATCCTCGATTTCGAGCGCAGCTCGGAACGCGTCATCCTCGCCGGCGAGCACTGGACCGCCTTCGTGCCGTTCGCCGCCCGCTGGCCCCTCGAGGTGCACCTCCTGCCGCATCGCCACGTCGCGGATCTGGCGGCGACGACGGATGCCGAGCGCAACGAACTCGCACCGCTCTACTTGCGGCTCCTCCGTGGCATCGACGCGCTCTACGACACACCCACGCCCTACATCGCGGCGTGGCACCAGGCGCCCGTCCACGTCGGACGCGACACCGTGCGCCTGCACCTCGAGCTGACCAGCCCCCGCCGGGCCGCCGACAAGCTGAAGTTCCTCGCCGGATCCGAGGCCGCCATGGGCGCCTGGATCGGCGACGTCCCGCCCGAGACCGCGGCCGCGCGCCTGCGCGAGGCCGCTGAAGGAGTGACCCTGTGAGCACGACCCCCGAAGGCGGCACGACCGCCAAGGCCGCCGCCGAGCCCGAAGCCGTCGCCGGCGCCGAGCCCGAAGCCGGCACGACCGCCGGCGCCGAAGCCCGCGCCCTCTTCACCGAGATGACCGGCGCTGATCCGGCCGGCGTGTGGTCGTCGCCCGGCCGCGCGAACCTCATCGGCGAGCACACCGACTACAACGACGGCTTCGTGCTGCCGTTCGCGATCGACCGGCGCACCTTCGTCGCCCTCGACACGCGGGAGGACGGGCGCATCCGGGTCGCGTCGACGTTCGACGGCGCCGTCGCCGAGGTCGCGCTCGACGAGCTCGACGACCTCTTCCCGGACCGCCGCGGCGACGTGCCGGAGTGGGCGACCTACCCGCTCGGGGTCGCCTGGGCGCTCCTTCGCACGACCGGTGTCGCCGCCGACGCGGTGACCGGCGTCGACCTCGCGATCGCCTCGGAGGTGCCGGTGGGCGCCGGGCTGTCATCGTCGGCCGCCATCGAGGGCTCGGTGGCGTCGGCGCTCAACGAGACGTGGGGACTCGGCCTCGACCGCGTCGCCCTCGCCCAGGCCGGGCGCCTCGCCGAGAACGAGGCCGTCGGAGCGCCGACCGGGATCATGGACCAGATGGCCTCGATGCTCGGCCAGCCCGACGCCGCCATCTTCCTCGACTGCCGCAGCCTCGACACCGATGTGGTCGACCTCGGCTTCGCCGAGGCGGGGCTCGCGCTCGTCGTGATCGACACGCAGGTCGAGCACTCGCACGCGACCGGCGGCTATCGCGAGCGCCGGGCCGCGTGCGAGCTCGGCGCGCGCACGATGGGCGTGCCGGCCCTGCGCGACCTCACGGTCGACGATCTCCCGCGCGCCGCAACGCTGCTCGACGACGTCACCTTCCGCCGCGTGCGCCACGTCGTGACCGAGGACCAGCGCGTGCTCGACACGGTCCGCGTGCTACGCGAGGAGGGTCCGCGCGCCATCGGCGACCTCCTCGTCGCGTCCCACGCCTCCATGCGCGACGACTTCGAGATCTCGGTGCCCGAGCTCGACACGGCCGTCGAGGCGGCGCTTCGCGCCGGCGCGATCGGCGCGCGCATGACCGGCGGCGGCTTCGGCGGTGCCGCGATCGCGCTCGTGCCGCATGCCGATGTGCAGGCGGTGACGGATGCCGCGGCCGCCGCGTTCGAGGCATCCGGCTTCCGCGCGCCCCACGTCTTCACGGTCACCCCTTCCGCCGGCGCCCGCCGCGACGCCTGACCCCGCCGGCCCGGCCCCCGCCCCGGGGCCCCGACCCCGCCCCGAGCCCCGGCCCGGCCCCGACCTCGGCCCGGTCCCGGGCCAGGCCCCGGTCGCGCGAAACCGTGAGCCTCCACCTGACGACCGAGACCGTGGGGCGCACCCACGGTCTCGGCGCGCAGATGGAGGCTCACAGTCAGAACCCGGCACGGGCACGACAGGCGGACCGACGAGGGACCGGACCGACGAGGGACCCGGCCGGGCGTCAGGACACGGCACGGGCGCCACGGGCACGACGGGCGGGCCGACGAGGGACCCGGCCGGGCGCATGGGCTGGCACGGGAAGGGCGGGTCCACGAACGGCGCGGCGGGGTGGAAGGGCTGGCACGGGAAGGGCGGGTCCACGAACGGCGCGGCGGGGTGGAAGGGCTGGCACGGGAAGGGCGGCGGGCTTAGCGTCGAAGGTGGAGCCGAGGCATCCGTCCCCGGCCCGAGAGGAGCGAGCGTGGCATACATCACCGTCGGGACCGAGAACTCGGTCGCAGTCAAGCTGTATTACACCGACCAGGGCTCCGGCCAGCCGGTCGTGCTCATCCACGGATTCCCGCTCAACGGCGAATCCTGGCGCAAGCAGACGGCCGCGCTGCTGGACGAAGGCCACCGCGTCATCGCGTACGACCGCCGCGGCTTCGGCCAGTCGACAAAGACGGGCGGGGGCTACGACTACGACACCTTCGCCTCCGACCTCAACGCCCTCATGATCGAGCTCGACCTGCAGGATGCGATCCTCGTCGGCTTCTCGATGGGCACGGGCGAGGTCGCGCGCTACATCGCGACCTACGGCAGCGATCGCGTGGCGAAGGCCGCGTTCCTCGGCTCGCTCGAGCCGTACCTCCTCATCACCGACGACAACCCCGACGGCGCGGGCCCGCAGGACTTCTTCGACGGCATCGCGGCATCCGTCGCCGACGACCGCTGGGCCTTCCTCACCGGGTTCTACAAGGACTTCTACAACCTCGACGAGAACCTCGGCTCGCGCATCTCGCAGGAGGCCGTCGACGCCAGCGTGCAGGTGGCCAACCAGATGGGCAACAGCGCGATCGCCTTGTCGCCCCTCGCGTGGCCGACCGACTTCCGCGCCGACATCCCCAAGATCGACGTGCCCGCCCTCATCGTCCACGGCACCGCCGACAACATCCTGCCGATCGACGCGACCGCGCGCCGCTTCACCGCGCTCCTTCCCGAAGCGACCTACGTCGAGATCGAGGGCGCCCCGCACGGCATGCTGCTTACGCACGCCGACGAGGTGAACGAGGCCCTTCTGGCCTTCGTCCGGAGCTGACCCCCCGGCACCCCTCACGACAAGACGACGGATGCCTCGCCACAGCACGTGCCGAGGCATCCGTCGTCTTCGCACGAAGCGCTACCGCCGCGGCGCGGCGCGGGTGTATCCCGAGAGCAAGCAAAACCATGCGGCATTCGGTTTTGAGAAATCAAGCGATGTTCGGTTTACTCGTCTCATGGCACGACGAGGTTCCTATGCGAAGGGCGTCGCGAAGCGGGAGGAGATCCTCGAGCGCGGCCTCGAGGTGATCGCCCGAGAGGGGTACCGCGGCGCGTCGGTCAAGGAGCTGGCGGATGCCGTGGGCCTGAGCCAAGCGGGCCTGCTGCACTACTTCGACAGCAAGGAGGATCTCTTCACCGAGATCCTGCGCAAGCGCGACGAGGTCGATTCGCGGCAGTTCGGCGACGGCTCGGCTCCGGACCACCTCCGTGACGGCTTCATCGGGATCATCCGCCACAACACCGAGGTTCCCGGGCTCGTGCAGCTCTTCTCCCGGATGGCGGTCGACGCGGCCGATCCGGAGCATCCTGCACACAAGTACTTCCTCGAACGCGGCGCGTCGCTGCGCGCCAACTTCGTCGATACGCTGCGGGAGCAGCAGGCACGCGGCGAGCTGACCGACCGGATGGACGCGGAGACGCTGGCGCGGGTGCTGCAGGCCGTCGCCGACGGGCTGCAGCTCCAGTGGATGCAGGATCCGTCGATCGACATGGCGGCCACCGTGTCGGCACTCTTCGACGCCCTCGACCCTCGCCCGAAGACAGGAGAGCAGCCGTGACAGACCCCCACGCCGCGCACGTCGAGGACGTGACGGATGACGACCCCGTCGTCGAGATCGGCCCCGGACGGGTCCGCGGATCGTGGCGCGGTGCGGCGGGCGAAGCCGGGGCATCCGCCGCGTTCCTCGGCATCCCCTTCGCTCAAGCACCCGTCGGCGATCTGCGCTTCGCGGCCCCGGTCGCCCCCGAGCCCTGGGAAGGGGTGCGCGACGCCCGCGAGTACGGGGCCACGGCGCAGCGCGGCGACCTCGGGCCCACGCTCATCCCCGAGCCCTCCGTGCCGGGCGACGCGACGCTCAACGTCAACGTCTACACGCCGCGCCCCGGCGACCGCGCGGCCGGGCTGCCCGTCCTCGTCTACATCCACGGCGGCGGGTATGTCGCCGGCTCGCCGGCGAGCCCCTGGTACGACGGCCGCGCCTTCAATCGCGACGGCGTCGTGACCGTCACGATCTCGTACCGCCTCGGCTTCGACGGCTTCGGCCACATCGTGGGCGCGCCGAGCAACCGCGGCGTGCGCGACTGGCTGGCCGCGCTCGAATGGGTGCAGACCGCCATCGCGGCCTTCGGCGGCGACCCGGGCAGCGTCACGATCGCCGGCCAGTCGGCGGGCGGCGGTGCTGTGCTCACCCTCGTCGGCATGCCGGCGGCTCAGCACCTCTTCCATGCCGCGTGGGCGCTCTCCCCCGCGCTGGGGGATGTCGCGGCCGAGCGCGCCCGCACCCTGTCGGCCAAGCTCGCCAACCTGGCCGGCGTCGCGCCGACACGCGACGGCTTCGCGTCGGTGGGCGAGGATCGGCTGCACTCGTTGCAGGAGGAGGCCTCGAACCCCGATTCTCGAGACCGGATGGCGGGGGTTCAGGCGATCCTCGACGAGGGGCTCCCCTGGGGACCCATGATCGACGGCGATCTGCTCACGCAGCCGACCGTCGCCTCGATCCGGTCGGGTGTCGGCGCCGGCAAGCCCCTCGTGCTCGGGACGACCGACGACGAGTTCACGATGGCGACCGACTCCGCGCGCAAGACGCTGCGGTTCATCCCGGTCGGGCTCGCGCTGGCCAAGCTGCGCGTCCCGCGGGGCACGCGTCGCGCCTACCTCGCGGCCAACGGCCCGCAGCGGCGCAAGGGGACGGCGGCGATGATCGGCCGTTTCGTCACCGACCGCGTCTTCCGGTCCGGCGTCGTGCGCACGGCCGAGGCGCGCACGGAGGCGGCCGGGTCCGCGCCCACCTGGGTCTACCGCTTCGCGTGGCCCTCGCCCACGCGGACGTGGGCGCTGCACTGCCTCGACGTGCCGTTCTGGTTCGACTGCCTCGACGCCGACGGCGTGGCCGCCCTCGCGGGCGACGACCCGCCGCGTTCGCTCGCCGCCGAGCTGCACGGGTCCGCTGCGGCGTTCGTGCGCGAGTCCGACCCGGGGTGGGCTCCGTGGCGCGACGGCCAGACGCGGGTCTTCGGCGGCGATCCCTCGGCCCCCGAGGTGCTGGCCGACGGCTACGCGAGCGTGCGCCCGCTGGTCTGACGCGGCCGGGCGTCAGCCGGCGTCGATCCCGGATGCGACGGCATGCGGCATCCGTGCCCTCATGACGGCGATCGCGTCGGGGTTGTCGTCGACGAGCACGGCGTCGCGCCCCAGCGCCGACGCGACGGCACCTGTCGTGCCGCTTCCCGCGAAGAAGTCGAGCACGCGGTCGCCGGGCCTCGTCGAGGCCTGGATGATGCGACGGAGGATGCCTTCGGGCTTCTGCGTCGGATACCCGGTCTTCTCGCGACCCGCCGTCGGGACGATCGTGTGCCACCACACGTCGGTCGGGAGCTTGCCGCGCTCGGCCTTCTCGGGCGTGACGAGGCCCGGGGCCATGTACGGCTCGCGGTCGACCGACTCGGAGTCGAACCAGTACCGCGCGGGGTCTTTGACGTAGACCAGGATCGTGTCGTGCTTCGTGGGCCAGCGGCGGCGGGTCTTCGCGCCGTAGTCGTACGCCCAGATGAGCTCGTTGAGGAACCGCTCCCGCCCGAAGAGCGCGTCCATCAGCACCTTGGCGTAGTGGGCTTCGCGGTAGTCGAGGTGGAGGTACAGCGTCCCGTCGGGCGAGAGCAGGCGCCACGCTTCGAGCAGCCGCGGCTCGAGGAACCCCCAGTAGTCGTCGAATCGGTCGTCGTAGGCGCGGAGGTCGCCCCGCAGCCGCTCGTAGTCCCGCCCGTGGAAGCCGCGGCGCACGACCCCCTCCGCCCCGCCGGTTCCGCCCGGCCCCGCCCCGCCCGACCCGGCGGCCCCGCCCGACCCTCCGGCCCCGCCCGACCCGGCGGCCCCGCCCGACCCGCCGGTTCCGCCCGACCCGCCGGTTCCGTCCGACCCGCCGGTTCCGCCCGGCCCCGCCCCGTCCGACCCGTGAGCCTCCATCTGAGCGCCGAGACCGTGGGTGCCACCCGCGCTCTCGGCGCTCAGGTGGAGGTTCACGGGTTTGGTGGAGCGGGCCGTCTCGACGACGCGCTGACGCACGCGGCCGGTGTTGAACGGCGGGTCGAGGTAGACGAGGGTGAAGGAGCCCCCGTCGAAGCCGCGCACGATCTCGAGGTTGTCGCCCTCGTGGATCCAGACGCGGCCCTGCGGCTGCGGATCGGTCACGGCACCCGGTGCAGCCACGTGTCGGTCGAGAACTTCGACTCGACGAGGGCTTCGGCCTCGGCGTATTCCTCGTCGGTGATGTGCCCGGGGGTCGCGCCGTAGAGGGTCGTGAAGGTGTCGATGAAGCGCGCGATGATCGCCTCGCGCGGAAGACCGGTCTGGCTGCGCAGCGGATCGACGCGCTTGGCCGCCGAGGCGGTGCCCTTGTCGCTGAGCTTCTCGCGGCCGATGCGCAGCACCTCCGTCATGACCTGGCCGTCCATGTCGTAGCTGAGCGTGGCGTGGTGGAGCACCCCGCCGTTGGCGAGGCGCTTCTGGGCGGCGCCGCCGATCTTGCCGTGCGGGCTCGCGATGTCGTTGAGCGGCTGATACGTCGCCTCGATCCCGAGCGAGCGCAGCGCCTGCAGCACCCAGTCGTCGAGGAAGGCGTACGAGTCGGCGAAGGTCATCCCCGCGACGAGGGATGCCGGGACGTAGAGCGAATAGGTCACGATCGAGTTCGCCGCCATGAGCATCGCCCCGCCGCCCGAGATCCGGCGCACGACGTCGAAGCCGTGGCGCTTCGCCCCCTCCGGGTCGACCTCGTTGCGGTACGACTGGAACGACCCGATGACGACGGCGGACTCGTTCCACTCCCACACACGGAGCGTCGGCTTGCGGCGGCCGTCGCCGACGCGGCCCGTCAGCACCTCGTCGAGGGCGAGGTTCATGCGCGGAGAGACGGGGTGGTCGTGAACGACCTCCCACTCGAAGTCGCGCCATCCCGGCGCCGTCACGAGCGAGCGCCGCACGGCCGTGCCGACGGATTCGGGCGTGAAGCCCAGGAGCTGCGCCCCCTCGGGGAGGGCCGAGCGCACGGCGGCGGCGATGGTCGCGACATCCGCCTCCACCGGCAGGCCGTTCACCGCGGCGTCGATGTCGAGGAGCGCGTCGTCGGGTTCGAGGAAGAAGTCTCCCGCGAGGTGGAAGTCGGCGATCCTGCCGTCACGCACCTCGAGATCGACGACGACGAGCTTTCCGCCGGGCACCTTGTATTCGCCGTGCATGCCCTCAGCCTAGAGGCGCGTGCCGCCCGCCCGGCGGGCGCACAGCTCCGCTCGGTTTCGGACTGATAGCCTGGGTGCGCGGCTTCTCGCCGCTGCGTCGACGTCATGATTGCGGCCTTCTGTGCCCGACGTCCTTTCGATCGGCGATCCAGAGTGCGTGCCCCATCGCTTGCGGCCGCGCTGTCGCCCCTTCTCGCTCAGGCCTTCGCCTGCGCGTCTCTCCCTGAAAGCACCTCTATGCCTACCTTCCTCGACCTCGGCGTGCCCGAGGCTCTCTGCTCCGTCCTGGCCGCCACCGGCAAGGCGGAGCCCTTCGCCATCCAGCGCGACACCCTCCCCGACTCCCTCGCCGGTCGCGACGTGCTCGGCCGCGGCCGCACCGGCTCCGGCAAGACGATCGCGTTCGCGCTTCCGCTGGTCGCGCGCCTCTCCGGAGCCTTCGCCGCCCGCCGCACCCCCGGCCGCCCCCGCGGTCTCGTCCTCGCGCCGACGCGCGAGCTCGCGACGCAGATCGCCGAGACCATCAAGCCGCTGGCGGATGCCGCGGGCCTGACCGTCACGACGATCTTCGGCGGCGTCAGCCAGAAGCCTCAGGAGCAGGCGCTGCGCTCCGGTGTCGACATCGTCGTGGCCTGCCCCGGCCGCCTCGAGGACCTCATGAAGCAGAAGGTCGCCGACCTCTCCGCCGTCGAGATCACCGTGCTCGACGAGGCCGACCACATGGCCGACCTCGGCTTCCTCCCGGGCGTCACGCGCATCCTCACCGCGACCCCGCAGGGCGGCCAGCGCATGCTCTTCAGCGCGACGCTCGACCGCGGCGTCGACTCGCTGGTCAAGCGCTTCCTCCGCGACGAGGTTCTGCACGAGGTCGACGAGGAGTCGGTGCCGCAGGGCGTCATGACCCACCGCGTCTTCGTGGTGCACTCCGAGCAGAAGTCCGACCTCGTGCGCCACCTCGCCTCGGGGCGCGGCCGTCGCATCCTCTTCACGCGCACGAAGCACCAGGCCAAGAAGCTCGCCAAGCAGCTGACCGCGTCGGGAATCCCGGCCGTCGACCTGCACGGCAACCTCGGGCAGGGCGCGCGCGAGCGCAACCTCGCCGCATTCGGCGCCCCGGCCGACAAGGGCGGCGTTCGCGTGCTCGTCGCAACCGACGTCGCCGCGCGCGGCGTCCACGTCGACGATGTCGAGCTCGTCGTGCACGTCGACCCGCCGGTCGAGCACAAGGCGTACCTGCACCGCTCGGGCCGCACGGCGCGCGCCGGCGCCGAAGGCGTCGTCGTCACCGTCGCGATCGACGCGCAGCGCGGCGAGGTCAAGGACCTCCTCCGCAAGGCGCAGGTCGCCGCTCCCCTCGAGGCCGTCACCGCCTCGCACGCCTCGGTCGCAGAGCTGGTCGGCGACCCCGCTCCGCACGTCACCCCCTCGGCGGCCCCCGCGCAGCGGCCGGCTGCTCAGGGCGGCGGCGGTCGGCGCTCCGGCGGCCAGCGCTCGGCGGGCGCGGCCGGCGATGCCGCGTCGGGCAACGGCGGCTCGCGCCGTCGTCGCGGCGCAGGCACCGGCTCGGGGCAGGCCACAGACCAGTCCTCGCGTCAGGGTGCCCGCCAGGGCGGCTCCGGCCGGTCGAGCGACGCCGTGTCGAAGCAGGCACCCAAGCAGCACGCCGCGAAGCAGCAGCCGGGCGGCGCGAAGCGCAGCGCCCAGCCCGCGACCGGGCGTCCGGCCTCGGGCGCTCAGAAGTTCACGACGGGCAGCACCGTCGCCGAGATCCGCCGCAGCTCCCGCACGCCGGGTCGCCGCGCGCGGGGCTGACGCACAGCCGGAGGGCGCGGCATCCGTCGCCCTCCGGCATCCGTCACCCGGCGCGATCGGTCGCCCTCCGGCATCCGTCACCCGGCGCGATCGGTCGCCCTCCGGCATCCGTCAGTCGCGTGCCGGGAACCGCGCGTCGAGCCACGCGACGAGGTCGCCCCGCACGTCCTCCTGCATGACCTCGTTGAAGATCTCGTGCCGCGCGCCCGGGTAGACGAGCGTCGTGATGTCGGTGAGCTTGGAGCGCGTGCGGTACGCGTCGGCGAGGCGATGCACGCTCCGGGGGCCGCCGACCGTGTCGTCGCGTCCGACCATGAGCAGGATCGGGATGTCGCGGCCGAGGTCCTTGCGCGGGCGCCCGAACAGGCGCGCGGCCTCGATCGGGCCGAAGAGCCTCGCGAGGGGCACGGTCGTGGCGTGCGGATCATCGAGGAACGCGTCGCCCACGGTGAGGTCGGACGAGAGCCACTCGGTGCCCTTGGCGTCCTTCGCCTTCCAGGGCGCGTTGAGATCGCCCGCATTGAGCGAACCGGGCCAGCGCAGAGCCGAGCCCGAAAGGACGACCGCGTCGTAGGCCTCGGGATGATCGTTCACGAGGATCTGCGCGAGGAACGAGCCCCACGAGTGGCCGAGCAGGATGAGCGGGAGCCCCGGATTCTCGTCGCGGATGAGCTGCGTGAACTGCCACACGGCCGCGACCGCCGCGCGGTGCCCGCCCGGGCCGAGACGCCCGAGCTTCGCCTCGTCGCCGTGCTGCTTCATACCCGTGCGGCCGTGACCGCGATGGTCGTCGGCGTAGACCGTGAAGCCCTCCGCCGTGAGCCGCTCGATGAGGGCGGCGTAGCGCCCGGCGTGCTCGCCGACTCCGTGCAGGAGCTGCACGACCCCGCGCGGCGCGGCTTTCGCGGGATGGACGTCGTAGACGATCGCGATGCCGTGCGCATCGATGAACTCGGGCATGCGGACGAGTCTAGGGAGGCGGACCCCGATGCCGCGCTCCCCGGGTCGCTCGCGGTCACCCCGCATTTCGTTTAGCAAAGCTAATGAGCTACGCTAACGACCAGGATGAAGACGACTGCGACCGCTGCCCCCGCCACCCCAGAGCTCGCGACCGAAGCATCCGAATTGCGGATCGCCACCTTCCGCCTCGCCCGGCGCCTGCGCGCACAGCGCGCGATCGACACGATGAGCGACGGCCAGTTCGCCGTGCTCGCGACGCTGAAGGTCCACGGGCCCCACACTCTGGGCGAGCTCGCCGAGCGCGAGCGCGTATCGGCCCCCTCGATGAACCGCACGGTCAACTGCCTCGAGGAGTCGGGCTGGCTCACCCGCACGCCCGACGAGCGCGACCGTCGCAAGGTGAACATCGCGCTGACCGGCGAAGGCCTCGACGTCGTCGAGGAGACCGTCCGTCGCCGCGACGCCTGGCTCGAGGCCGCCATCACGGCCCTCCCCGACGACAAGCGCGCGATCCTCCGCGAGGCCGCCGAGATCATGCGCGAGGTGGCCGCCCTATGAGTGCGATGTTCCGCTCGTTCTCGGTCTTCAACTACCGCATCTGGTTCTTCGGCGCGCTCATCTCCAACGTCGGGCAGTGGATGCAGGCGACCGCCCTCAGCTGGGTCGTGCTCACCGAGCTCACCGACAACGACGCGGGCGCGATGGGCGTCACCATGGCGCTGCAGTTCGCGCCCCCGCTCCTTCTCGTGGGCGTCACCGGCTGGGTCGCCGACCGCTTCGAGCGGCGCAAGCTCCTCGCGATCACGCAGAGCCTCCTGCTCGTGGTCGGCGTCACGATCGGCGTGCTCATCCTCATGGGCGTCATGACGCTGCCGCTCATGTACGCCTTCGCCTTCGCCCTCGGCGTCATCGCCGCCTTCGACAACCCGGCGCGACAGGCTTTCGTCTCCGACGTCGTGTCGCGCGAGAACGCGTCGAACGCGGTCGCCTTGAACGCGGCATCCTTCAACGGAGCCCGCATGATCGGACCCGCCGTCGCGGGTGTCGTCATCGTCGCGGTCGGCACCGGCTGGGTGTTCCTCGTCAACGGCGTGACGTTCCTGGCGATGCTCGTCGCGCTCGTGCTCATCCGCCCGGGCGAGCTCGTGCCGCGCGCCAAGGCGGCCGGCGCCGGGCGGCTCGCCGACGGCTTCCGCTACGTCGGCAAGCGACCCGACCTCATGGTCGCCTTCGCGATGGTCTTCCTCCTCGGCGCCTTCGGCATGAACTTCCCGATCTTCGCGTCGACGATGGCGCTCGAGTTCGGGCAGAACGCCGACGGGTACGGCCTCCTCAGCTCGATCCTGGCGATCGGCTCGCTGACGGGCGCCCTGCTCGCGGCGCGCCGCGACCGCGCCCGCATCCGCGTCGTCGTCGCCGGCACCGCCCTGTTCGCCGTCGCCGGCGCCGTCTCGGCCTTCATGCCGACGTACTGGCTGTACGCCGCGACGCTCATGGTCACGGGCTTCGCCGTCGTCACGACGCTCACGACCGCGAACGGCTACGTGCAGACGACGACCGATCCGGCGCTGCGCGGCCGCGTGCTGGCGCTGTACATGGCGATCCTCATGGGCGGCACGCCCATCGGCGCTCCGATCGTCGGCTGGGTCGCGGCCGAGTACGGGCCGCGCGCGGCGATCCTCCTGGGCGCCGCGGCCGCCGTCGCGGCCTTCGCCGTCGGAGCGGTCTGGATGCTGTCCTCCGGCCGCGTCCGTCGCCACGAGTCGAGCCGGTTCCGCCTCACGATCGACGAGACCCGGCCGCTGCAGGTCGTGGGCCCGGCCCCCGAGGAGTTCAGCGACGAGGTCGCCGGGACGACGCCGATCCGCCTGCCCCTGGACGGCCGGGCGGCCGAGCCCATCGCGAAGGCCGAGCCCCGCCGGGCCTGACCTCGCCCCCTGCTCTGCGACCGCTGCGCCGTCTCGTGCAGCGGTCGCAGTCTTTTCCGGGTCTGCCCCGACCGCGAGACTTCGCAGACGGTGCCCGGCGCGGCGCGTGGGCCACCGTTTGTGAAGTTTCGCGGCGCGGCGGCGGAGTCGCGACAGGGGCGGTTCGGGAGCGGGTCAGGAGGCGGAGAGGGAGACGGATGCCTCGGCGAAGCCCTCCGCCGAGACCGAGACCGTGATCGGCCCCGGGCCGGTCGGCCGCACGAGCGCGAGCGCTCGCCCGTCGTAGGTCGTGACGGACGGGCCCGCGAAGGACTCCTCCGTGCGGGCACGGCCCGTGCCGAGGCCGGCCAGCAGGGCCGGGCCGGCGACCGTCACGGTCACGACGACGTCGCGGTCGCACGGCACGACGCCGGCGGCGTCCTCGAGGGTGACGGCCACGAATGCGAGGGCATCGGCATCCGTCCCCATCCGGTCCGCCTCGGCGCGGGCTGCCAGGCGCACCGGCCCGTCGGCGGTGCGGAGCGTGTGCCGGCCGACCTCCCTCCCGCCTCGGCGGGCGACGGCGGTGAGCTCGCCGCGCCGGTACTCCGTCTCGAACCGGGCGAGGAACCCCTTGTGCTCACCGACCGCGGCGACGCCGAGCGACGAGCCGTCGAGCAGCAGCTCGACCTCGTCGGCGGCGGCGAAGACGTCGACGGTGACGGGGGCGCCGGGAGCGGCATCCCACGACCACGACGCGACCGAGTCGTCCCACGACCAGGGCGTCCGCGCCGTCGGGCGTCCGTGGCGCTGCGGACGGTGCACGGCGATGAAGGGCTCGGCGCGCAGGCCGAAGACGATCTCGCGCCAATACGACACCGTGCGGCGGTGCCCCGTGATGTCGATGTCGCCGCACTCGGCGAGGAGATACGGGTACGGCCCCGCCGTGCCCGTGGCCGTGTAGCCGTCCACGTCGGTGTCGTCGACCCGGCCGATGCCCGATTCGCCGAGGTAGTCCCAGCCGGTCCACGTGAAGTCGCCGATGACGTGCGGAAAGCGCTCCACGAGCGCCCACAGCGCGTCGATACGGGCGGGGAAGGTCTCGGAGCCCACGATCACGCGGTTCGGGTAGGCCGCGGCATCCTGTTCATAGCGCGAGTCGCCGTAGTTGAAGCCGACGATGTCGAGCACCGACGCGGACTCCTCGATCGAGCGGGAGACGAGATCGGAGGCGTTCATGAGCGCCATCTGCTCGCCCATCTCGGCCATCATGGTGTTCGGATCCTTGGCCGAGAGCTCCGCCTGCGCGTCGGCCATGCGATCGAGGTTCGCGATGATCCCGTTGACGCCGTTGGTGACGAAGCGGGTGTTGTCGAGACGCCGGATCTCCTCGGCGAGGCGTCGCCCCCAGGCCGCTCCGATGGGCGTGCCGACCTCGAGGATCTCGTTGCCGATCGAGTACATGATGACGCTCGGATGGTTGACGTCCTTCGCGACGAGGGCCGCGGCATCCGCCTGCCACCACTCCGGGAAGGCGAGCGAGTAGTCGAACCCGGTCTTGGACTCGGTCCACACGTCGGTCAGCTCGTCCATGACGAGCACGCCGTGGCGGTTGCACGCCTCGAGCATCGCGCGGCTCGCCGGATTGTGCGCGCTGCGGATCGCGTTGAACCCCGCGGCCTTCAGAAGCTGGATGCGGCGATCCTCGGCTGCGCCGATCGTGGCGGCACCGAGCGCGCCGTTGTCGTGGTGCACGCACGCGCCGCGGAGCTTGACGGTGTGCCCGTTGATGCGCAGGCCGTGCTGCGGATCCACCTGCAGCGAACGGATGCCGAACACCGTCGTGTCGGAATCGAGAACCTCTTCGCCCGTCGTGAGGGTCGTGCGCAGCGTGTAGAGCGCCGGGGTCTCGGGGCTCCACAGCGCGGGCGCGGCGACGGAGAGACGCACTCGGCCGGTCGCC
Source organism: Microbacterium sp. F51-2R (assembly GCF_052180235.1). Lineage (GTDB taxonomy): Bacteria > Actinomycetota > Actinomycetes > Actinomycetales > Microbacteriaceae > Microbacterium. The sequence goes on from NZ_CP197470.1 coordinate 1,923,034, forward strand.
GGCTCGCCGGGCAGCACTGTGACGGGCGCGGTGCCTGAGGCGACCTCGACGCCGTCGGGCGAGATGACCGACCAGTGCACCCGCGTCTGGCGGGTGTGCCGCGTGGCGTTGCGGACGGTGGTCGCGACGGCCACGACGGCCTGCCCTGCGTCGATGTCGGGGGTCGTCACCCGCACGCCGCCGAGCGGGATGTGCACGGGGTCGGCGACGACGAGGTGGACGGGACGGTAGATGCCGGCGCCGGAATACCACCGGCTGTCCTTGTGCGAGCGCGCCTCGACCGTGATGCGATTGACCTCGCCGAAGCGGAGATAGGCGTCGGCATCGACGGTGAAGCCGGTGTAGCCGTTCGGACGATGGGCGACGAACTCGCCGTTGAGAAGCACGACGGCGTCGCGGTACACGCCTTCGAACTCGAGCTGCACGGTCTTGTCCCGCCACTGCCCCGGCACATCGAAGGTCTTCGCGTACTCGAAGACGCCGCCCGGGTAGTAGCCGGCGTGCACGCCCTGCGGCGAGTCGGCCGAGCGCGGGAGGTCGCGCACGGCGTCGTGGGGCAGCCTGACCGGCTGCGGCTCCTGGCCGGGTTCGGGGGTCTCGAAGGCACCGAGCTTGGGACCGACGGTCCAGCCGTCGGCGAAGTGCAGGCGGATCATGAGTCCCGTTATATACAGAAACCCGAGTGATCGCTAGATTTTAGGAACATCGACAATCATCGGAGATTCTCATGCGAGCCATCATGGTCATGTTCGACAGCCTCAATCGGCGCCTCCTACCGAACTTCGGCGCGAGCGAGATCGAAGCACCCAACTTCGAGCGATTGGCACGCCTGAGCGTGACCTTCGACAACTGCTACGCGGGCAGCATGCCCTGCATGCCGGCTCGGCGCGAGCTCCACACAGGCCGCTACAACTTCCTCCATCGCTCATGGGGGCCGCTCGAGCCCTTCGACGACTCGATGCCCGAGATCCTGAAGAACAACGGAGTCCACACGCATCTGGCGACCGACCACCAGCACTATTGGGAGGATGGCGGAGCGACGTACCACGCCCGCTACAGCACCTTCGAGTTCTTCCGCGGGCAGGAAGGCGATCCCTGGAAGGGACACGTCGGCGGCGTGACCCCGCCGCCGACCGGCAACGGCGACAACTTCCTCACCCGCCAGGACTGGGTCAACCGGCTCTATCTGACCGACGAGCTCGACCACCCGCAGACGCTCACCTTCGACGCGGGACTCCACTTCCTCGAGACGAACTCCGACAAGCAGGACTGGTTCCTGCAGATCGAGACCTTCGATCCGCACGAGCCGTTCTTCAGCTACGAGCGCTACCGCGAGCTCTACCCTGCCCGCAACGATGACCGGATCTACGACTGGCCGTCGTATCGGCGCGTCATCGAGGACGACGAGACGGTCGACGCCGTGCGGGCCGAGTACTTCGCGCTCGTCTCGATGTGCGACCGGTCGCTCGGGCGCGTGCTCGACTTCATGGACGAGCACGACATGTGGGACGACACGATGCTGATCGTCAACACCGACCACGGATTCCTGCTGGGCGAGCACGGCTGGTGGGGCAAGAGCGTCATGCCCTGGTTCGACGAGAGCATCCACACCCCGCTCTTCCTGTGGGACCCCCGGGCGGGCAAGAAGGACGAGCGTCGCTCGAGCCTCGTCGCAACGATCGACATCGCGCCCACTCTGCTGGACTTCTTCGGCGTCTCGCCGACGCCCGACATGCAGGGTCGGCCCCTCCGCGACGTCGCCGCCGACGACTCCCCCGTCCGCGACACGGCACTGTTCGGCGTCCATGGCTCTCATGTGAGCGTGACGGACGGGCGCTACGTGTACATGCGGGCCTCGGTCACCGACGAGAACCAGCCGCTCTATGAGTACACGCTCATGCCGACGCACATGCGCAGCAGATTCTTCGTCGAGGAACTGCGCGACCTCAACCTGGCCGAGCCGTTCTCATTCACGAAGGACGTCCGGGTGCTCAAGATCCCCGCGGTCCCCGCCGGCAGCCCTGCGGCCTACGGCACCCTCCTCTACGACCTGGTCGAGGATCCCGACCAGCGCAATCCCCTGTCGGACCCCACCCTCGAGAGGCGGATGGTCGAACTGCTCGTCCGTGACATGCGGGACAGCGATGCCCCACTCGAGCAGTACGAGCGCCTCGGACTCCCCGCAGCGGGCGCCGTGACCGAGGAGCATCTGCTGGTGAAGCGGCAATGGCACAGCGTCCAGGCGTCATCCTCGCCCGTGCCGCTCATTTCGGACTTCCCCCGCGGCGCGTACGTCGTCAGCACGCCGATCGGCCACCTTCTCGACGACGAGCGGACCCGGGATCTGATCCGGGAAGCGTTCCCCGCGACGCGCAACGACTCGTTCGGGCGCTACTTCGCGGGCATGACTCCGATCATGCTCACCGCCGCGATGCCGCAGGTCAAGAAGGAGCGGCTCGACGAGCTCGAGTCGCAGCTCGTGGCAGTGATCGGCCCGCCGCATGGGCCTAGAGACGCCGGAGCCACGCCGGCGCACTGACCGGAACAGTCGACGCCCTCGGCATGGGAGAGCGAGCAGTATTTGCTTTTTACCTGGGCTTTTCCAGACATCAGGTCGACCACGCCAGCCAGCAGAGAAGGCGTTCGCGAACCACTTTGGCTCTAAAACCTTGTGGTCACTCGGATTTCCCTCTAAAGTCTGACTCACAGCAGACCGACGTTGGACTGCACACAGCATTTGGAAGGACAAGGATGTTCAAGTTCAAGCGAATGGCGGCGGCCACGCTCGTGGCGGCGGCGCTCGCGCTCGCCGGCTGCAGCACCGGCGGTGGCGCCGGCGAGACCGGCAGCGGCAGCGAAGGCGGCACGCTGACGTGGGGCGTCATCGCCCAGGCGTCGACCTTCCAGCAGAAGGACATGCGTTGGGCGAACGAGTCGCCCTACGGCCAGGCTGTCTATGACTCGCTGCTCATCACAAACCCCGACTTCGAGGTGGAGCCGAACCTCGCCACGAAGTGGGAGTACAACTCCGACAACACCGTTCTGACTCTCACCCTTCGCGACGATGTCACGTTCACGAACGGCGAGACCATGACGGCGAAGGATGCTGCCGCAAGCCTCCTTGCATTCCGTGACGGCAGCTCCCCGAACAAGTCCCTGCTGCGCTTCGTTTCCGACGCGAAGGCCGTCGACGACACGACGCTCGAGATCACGCTGTCCGAGCCCGACCCCGGACTGCTCACCGCGATCACGCAGAACGCTGGACTGGTAGCACCGGCGGACAAGGTGGACGACCCAGCGACGGCGACGGATCCGGTCGGCTCCGGCCCGTACATCCTCAACACGAGTGAGACAGTCGTCGGAAGCAGCTACGTCTTCGACAAGAACAAGGACTACTGGAACCCCGACCACCAGCACTACGACAAGCTCATCCTGCAGGTCTATAACGCCGCGCCGGCGCTCCTGAGCGCGGTGCAAGGCGGCCAGGTCAACGTGTCCAATGTGATCGACCGCACGACGCTTCCTCAGATGAAGGCCGCCGGCTACACGCTCAACGAGTCGCAGCTCGACTGGCAAGGCTTCCTCATCATGGACCGCGCCGGTACGATCGTCCCCGCGCTCGGCAACGTCAAGGTGCGCCAGGCGATCAACATGGCGCTCGATCGCGAGGCACTACTCAAGGCGATCGGCAGCGGCTACGGCGAGGTCACCGACCAGATCTTCGCGCCCTGGTCGGCGGGCTATGACAAGAAGCTCGACACGCACTACAAGTACGACGTCACGGGCGCCAAGAAGCTCCTCGCCGAGGCCGGCTATCCTGACGGCTTCGAGGTCACGATGCCCCGCGTCGGTTCGATCCCCGCAGCGCAGTGGACCCTCATGGCCGATCAGCTCTCCCAGATCGGCATCACCGTCAAGTACGACGACGTCCAGCCCGCCGACTTCATCAGCGCGATCCTCGGGGCGAAGTACGCGATGACGTGGTTCCAGCTGCAGATGGGACCGACCGACTGGCAGCTCGCGCAGTTCCAGATCGCGGAGCAGGCGACGTGGAACCCGTTCCACTACACGACGCCCGAGGTCCAGGACTGGATCGCCACGATCCAGACCGGCACCGAGGACGAGGCTGCCGCGGCGGGCAAGGAGTTGAACACCTACCTCGTCGAGAACGCCTGGAACGCCCCGTTCTACCGTCCGACGCAGGTCTTCGTGAGCGACGCCAACACGCAGGTCAAGACCCAGGTCGGCAACGTGGTCCCCTACCTCTGGAACGTCCAGCCCAAGTAGGCCTCAGGTGCCGGGCCGGCCTTCGTCGCCGGCCCGGCGCCCTCCACTCCCAACCCAGGCTCTTCCCGAAAAAGGACCACCGATGTTCCGATTCATCCTCCGCCGCGTGCTCGCCGGCGTCGTGCTCCTGTTCGTCGTCACCAGCATCGCGTACGTGCTTCTCTACCTCGGCGCCGGCGACATCGCACGGCAGCTCCTCGGACAGGACGCGACACAGGAGCAGGTGGCGCAGATGAACGCCCAGCTCGGGCTGGATCAGCCCGTCCTCGTCAGCTACTGGAACTGGCTCACGAACGCCCTCACGGGTGACTTCGGCACCTCCTGGTTCACCCAGCAGCCCGTCGTGGCGGCCATCTCGTCCCGTGTGGCCGTCACGCTTTCGCTCGTGATCGGCACCGTCCTCGTCACGGCCGTTGTCGGCACCGCCCTCGGCGTCTGGGCCGCCCGCAAGCGCGGCGCGGCAGACCGGACAGTCCAGGTCGTCTCGGTGCTCGGGTTCGCGATCCCGGGATTCCTCATCGCGATCTTCCTGGTCAGCATCTTCGCGATCCAGCTCGGGTGGTTCAAGCCCACCGGCTTCGTACCGCTGACGACATCCTTCGTCGGCTGGCTCAGCACGGTGACCCTGCCGATCATCGCGCTTTCGGTCGGCGCCATCGCGGCCATCGCGGCGCAGATTCGCGGCGGTGTCATCGACACGATGCGCTTGGACTGGGTCCGGACGCTCCGAAGCCGGGGCCTGTCCGAGAACCGGGTCCTGTACAAGCATGTGCTGCGCAACGCCGCCGGACCCGCGCTCGCGGTGCTCGGCGTGCAGTTCATCGGACTCATCGGCGGTGCCATCATCGTCGAGCAGATCTTCGCGATCCCCGGGCTCGGCCAGATCGCCACCTCGTCGACGGCGCAGGGTGACATCCCCCTCGTGATGGGTCTGGTCGTCGTGACCGCCCTGATCACCGTGATCGTCGGCATCATCATCGAAATCCTCCACGGATTCCTCAACCCGAAGGCGCGCGTCTCATGAGCGAGTCCGCAACCACCCCCACGATCGACCTTCAGACCGAGGAGCGCGCCGCGCGCTCCCATGTCATGGCGCGCCTCCTGCGCAATCCGATGGGTCTCACCGCGCTCATCATCCTGGTGATCGTCTTCCTGATCGCCTTGTTCGCCGACTTCCTTGCTCCCATGGATCCGAGCCAGGCGGACATCAATCAGGTCATGGCGCCGCCGAGCGCGGAGCACCTCCTGGGAGCCGACAGCGCCGGCCGCGACATCCTCTCGCGTCTCCTCTTCGCGACGCGCTACAGCGTCGCCGGCGCGCTGTGGGCCGTGCTCATCGCCGCCATCATCGGCGTGACGAGCGGGCTCATCGCCGGGTACTACCAGAAGTGGTTCGAGACGACCTCGGTCGCGGTCATCAGCGTCATCCAAGCGCTGCCCGGTCTGGTCATCCTGCTCGCCGCACGCTCCGTCGTGGGTCCGTCGCTCTGGATCATCATGGCCGTCTTCGGTCTGATCCTCTCCCCAGCGTTCTATCGATTGACCGCCAGCGCGGTGGTAGGCGTGCGACATGAGCTGTATGTCGACGCGGCGCGGGTCGCCGGAGTGAGCGACGCCAGCATCATCGGACGGCACATCCTTGCCGTCGTGCGCGCGCCGATCGTCATCCAGGCCGCGCTCCTGGCCGGCATCGCGATCGCCGTGCAGTCAGGACTGGACTTCCTGGGCCTCGGCGACCCTGATATCCCCACGTGGGGTGCCATGCTGTCGGACGCGTTCGCGCGCATGTACGAGGCCCCCCTGATGCTGGTGTGGCCGTCCGCCGCGATCGCGATCACGTCGATCGCCCTCGTCCTCTTCGGCAACGCGCTGCGCGACGAGCTCGAGCGAGCGGCCGCCAAGCCCAAGCGGCGTCGGCGGAAGGCAACGCCGACCGTCTCTCCCGAGCGGGCAGAGGCCACCGTCGTCCACGCCGAGCCCGAGGACGCACGTGCCGCGCTCCTCGAGGTGACCGACCTCGTCGTCGGGTATGACCAGCCGGATGGCAGCGTCAAGCAGGTCGTCAACGGCGTCTCACTCAAAGTCCGCAAGGGTGAGGTGCACGGCCTCATCGGCGAGTCCGGCTCGGGCAAGACACAGACCGCCTGGAGCATCCTGCGCCTGCTCCCCGCCGGAGGACGCGTCGTCTCGGGCACCGTCATGTTCGATGGAAAGGACCTTGCGCACCAGTCCGACCGCGCGATGCAGAAGATCCGCGGGCGGCGGATCGCCTATATCCCGCAGGAGCCGATGTCCAACCTGGACCCGTCGTTCACGATCGGCGCGCAACTCGTCGAGCCGATGCGCGTGACGCTCGGCATCTCGTCCGCCGAGGCCAAGAAGCGCGCGATCGCCCTCCTGGCGCGGGTCGGCATCCCCAACCCCCAGCGCACCTTCGCAGCCTATCCGCACGAGGTGTCGGGCGGGATGGCCCAGCGCGTCCTCATCGCCGGCGCCGTGTCATGCGAGGCGGAGCTGATCATCGCCGACGAGCCGACGACCGCGCTCGATGTCACGGTGCAGGCGGAGATCCTCGATCTGCTCCGTGAGCTGCAGGGCGACCTCGGCGTGAGCGTGCTGATCGTGACGCACAACTTCGGCGTCGTCGCCGACCTGTGCGATCGCGTGTCGGTCATGCAGAACGGGCTCATCGTTGAGACCGGCACAGCGCGGGCCATCTTCGCCGACCCGAAGCATCCCTATACCCAGTCCCTCTTCGCCGCGATCCTCGAGGACGGCGCGGCGCGCGGATCGCTCGACACGTCGTCCGGTAGCCGCACGGTCGAGGAAGGTGCAAGCCGATGATCACCGAACCCCTTCTCGTCATCGACGATCTCGTCGTCGAATACCCCGCGAAAGGATTCCGCAAGAAGCCCTTCCGCGCACTCAAGGGCGTCTCGATCGACATCCGTCCCGGCGAATGTGTCGGGCTCGTGGGCGAGTCCGGCTCCGGCAAGACGACGCTCGGCCGCGCGGTGCTGGGGCTTGCACCCATCACCCAAGGCAAGGTTCATTTCAAGGGCAAGGACATCGGACACCTGGGCCGCAAGGAGCGCCGCGCGCTGTCCGACCAGATCCAGGTCGTCTTCCAGGATCCGTACTCGTCGCTGAACCCGTCGCTTACGATCGAGCAGACGCTCGCAGAGCCCCTCCGGGTGAAGAAGATGTCGTCCGCCGACGCGTCGCGGCGCATCCGCACCCTGCTGGACCAGGTGGGTCTGCCGGCGAACGCCGCCACGAGGCTTCCCCGGGAGTTCTCGGGCGGTCAGCGACAGCGCATCGCGATCGCACGGGCGCTCGCCCTCTCGCCCGAGCTCATCGTCTGCGACGAGCCCGTTTCGGCGCTCGACCTGTCGACGCAGGCGCGCGTGCTCGACCTGTTCAAGGACATCCAGGAGGCGACCGGGGTGGCCTATCTCTTCGTCTCGCACGATCTCGCGGTCGTGCGCCACCTGAGCCACCGCGTCGCCGTGATGTACCACGGCGAGATCGTGGAGTACGGCGACGGCGACAAGGTCACGTCCAAACCCGATCACCCCTACACGCAGCGGCTGCTCCTCGCCGCGCCGGTGCCCGACCCGGGACGTCAGGAGAAGCGCCGGGTCGATCGCCGGCGCCTGCTCGACGAGCAGCGGAAGCAGGATCTCGAGTTCCGCATCACCCGCACCGGCACGTCGCTCGTCGTCGGCGAGTGACATGACGGTTTCCCCACCCGCGAAAGGACGTCGCGTGACGCGCCCCAATCTCATCTTCATCATGTCCGACGATCACGCCGCACATGCGATCTCGGCCTACGGCAGCCGTGTGAACAGCACGCCTCACCTCGATCGAATCGCGAACGAGGGCGTGAGGATGGACGCCGTCTACTGCACGAACTCCATCTGCAGCCCGTCGCGTGCCTCGATCCTCACGGGGACCTACAGCCACGTGAACGGCGTGTCGTCGATCTGGACCGAGATGGACTACCGCGTCCCGACCTTCGTCGAGGTTCTGCAGGACCGGAACTACCGCACCGCGATGTTCGGGAAGTGGCATCTCGGCGAGCACGGTCAAGCCCTCCCCCGCGGCTTCGATATGTGGAAGATCTTCCCAGGCCAGGGCGACTACGTGGACCCGGAGATGATCGACGAGACCGGAACGGCGGTCGTCCCCGGTTACGCGACCGACATCGTGACGGACCTCTCCATCGACTGGATCGACAGCCTCGGTCCTGACGATGCGTTCTGCATGCTCGTGCACCACAAGGCCCCGCACCGCCCGTGGATCCCGGACGAGAAGCACAAGCACCTCTATGCGGACGGCGGCATCCCCGAGCCCGACACGTTTTTCGACGACAACGCGACCCGCAGCAAGGCGGTTCAGGGCGTCCACATGACGATCGCCGACGACATGGGCGCCGACGATCTCAAGGAGGAGGTGCCGGCCCACCTCCGCGGACCGGAGAACCGTGAGGCGCGCATGCGCTGGAAGTACCAGATCTACATGCGCGACTACCTGCAGTGCATTCAGTCGATCGACGAGAACGTCGGACGTCTGCTGGACTTCCTGGACGAGAAGGGCCTCGCCGAGAATACGCTCGTCGTCTACACGTCCGATCAGGGATTCTTCCTCGGCGACCACGGCTGGTTCGACAAGCGCCTGATGTTCGACCAGTCGCTGCAGATGCCGATGCTCGTGCGCTGGCCGGCCGAGATCGCGGCGGGGAGCAGCTGCGAGGCGATCATCACCAACGTGGACTTCGCGGCGACGTTCCTCGATGTGTGCGGCGTCGACGCTGCAGAGGCCCTCCCGACGTCGCAGGGGCGCAGCTTCAGGGCACTTCTGCGCGGCGAGCCCGCGGACGATTGGGCGGATGCCGCGTACTACCGTTACTGGGAGCATGACGACCCGATCCACGCGGCGCCCGCGCACTACGGCATCCGCACGGTCACGCACAAGCTCATCTACTACTACGGTGCGGGACTCGGTGTGCCCGGCGCGTCGGAGCGGACCTTCGAGCCGGAGTGGGAGCTCTACGACCTCGTGAACGACCCGGCCGAGTTGCGCAACGTCGCCGACGACCCCGCGTATGCGGATGTCCGCGCCGCCCTCGAACGCAAGCTCGCCGAGTACCAGGCGCGATACGACGACCTCCCCTACACCGGCCCGGAAACCCCGCACCCGAAGTGGGGACCCTACGACGAGGAGCTCTTCGAGCGGGTCGAGAAGTACGTCGCGGAGATCCGCGGCTCCAGCTGATCGATCGTCCAGACGGCGTCGGCCTTCCCGTTCCCGCGGGACGGTCGACGCCGTTTCAGTGGGAACCCACGTGCAGGGCGACCACGAGCACCACCGCGAGGCTCGTGATGCCGATCGTGAAGATGAAGAGCGCCAGGGCGAGGATGGCACCGGCGCCGGGCAGGCGCGCATGGTCCCCCTCGCGGCGGAGCACGTCGTTGACACGCCGGTATCGTCGCCGCGCGGCGAGGTAGACGGCCGCGGTCACGATGAGGCCGGCGACGCCGCCGAGCGACCACCAGGCGTTGCCGAGCACGGCGGGGAGGAGCCGGAACGCGACGAGCGAACCGGCGGCCAGCGCGAGCGCCGTGCGCCGCCACGCGAGTTCGGTGCGCTCGGGCTGGAGGCCCGCATCGAACAGGGTGCTCATCGCAGCACGATTGCGAGCAGCACGAGGAATCCCGCGAGCGTGACCGAACACCCGAGGACGACTCCGAGCAGCGACGCGGGCAGAGGTCGTCCCTCGCGAAGCGCGAGCTCGGTGCGCATCCACCCGACCCACGCCAGTGCGGGCGTCAAGATGCCGATGCAGACGAGCGTGAGCGACGCCGCGAGACGGAATCCCGCGTGGAGGTCCAGCCCGAGCACCTCGAGCGCGACGCCGCCGGCGATGAGCGCGAGCGACGTGCGGATCCAGGCCAGGAAGGTGCGCTCGTTCGCGAGCGTGAAGCGGGCATCGGGCTCCGTCCCACGGGAGAAGACGGAGCGCGGGAATCGCCGATCGCTCATACCTCGACCGTCCGGAAGCCGGCGTTCCCCATCGAGGAGTCAGGAGTGTTCCGAGACCGGGCCGAATTGCGGTACCGGTTGCAGTACGAGACGTGGCACAGATAGCTGCCGCCGCGCAGCACGCGCACCGATCCGCTCTCCGGCCCAGCGGGGCTCATCGCGGGTGACCGCGAGTAGTACGCGGGGTCCATCCAGTCCTGACACCATTCCCAGACGTTGCCGACGGTCTGCCACAGACCGTAGCCGTTCGGCTGGAACGACCGAACGGGCGCGGTCGTCAGGAATCCGTCGTCTTGCGTGTTCACGCGGGGGAATTCGCCCTGCCAGATATTGGCGCGCCAGCCGCCCGCATCGACCTCGTCATCACCCCAGGGGTACTTCGCCTGATCGATCCCGCCGCGCGAGGCGTACTCCCACTCCGCCTCGGTGGGCAGGCGCCGGCCCGCCCATGCGCAGTACGCGACCGCGTCGTTCCAGCTCACGTGAACGACCGGGTGGTCCTCCAGGCCGTCGATCGACGAGTCGCGGCCGCCTGGGCGACGCCAGTCAGCACCGCGCACGCCGAACCACCACGGCGTGCCCGACGCAGGCCCCATGACATCTTCGGCAGGCGCCTGCACCGCGAGGTGGAATACGGCCGAGTAGCCGAACGCTTCCGCATCGGTGCGATAGCCCGTCGCCTGCACGAAGTTGTCGAACGCCGCGTTCGTGACACTCGTGGCGTCGATCGAGTACGCACTCAGCGTCACGCGGTGCTGCGGCACCTCGCCGTCGGCTGGAATGCGATCACCCGAGGAGTCGCCCATGACGAAGTCGCCCGCCGGGACGAGTGCCTGCGCCACGGTGTGGCGAGTGGGCTCCGATGCCGCATCGAAGGCGATCAGGGGTCGCGCTCCGACCTCGACGAACTGCGATCGGTCGGGCGCGCCGCACGCGCACGCGTCGCCGCAGCCGGCCTCAGTGCTCATGAGAGCTCGGCGAGGTCGCTGCCCGCCTCCGTGTCCGCACGCAGCTCCGTGACGAACGACCCGAAGAAGTCCGCGAGCTCCTGCGCCATGTCGACGACGTCGCGGTCGAGGAGCCACTGCACCTGCAGTCCGTCCATGAGCGCGATCGTCGAGATCGCGGCGCGCACAGGATCGACCTCGATGGTCAGGCGGCCCGCGTCGGCGAGGCGCCGAAACGCGTTCGCGATGGCGGATCGTGTATCTGCGTAGCGCCGGGTGAAGTACTCGTGGGCCGGGTGATCGGGCGAGGTCGCCTCGGCCGACAGCGTGCAGTAGAGTTCCACGACGCCCGGCACGCTCGCGTTGTACGCCGCGAGCTCGACGAGACCGCGGAGCGTATCCGCGCCGTCGGGAGCGTCCATCGGCACGACGCTCCGCGCGAGATCGTCGCGGTGCTCGAGGACCGCTTCGAGCAGCTTCACCTTGTTGGGAAAATGGTGGAGGAGCCCTGCCTCACTGATTCCGACGAGGGTCGCGACGTCGCGGATCGAGCCCGAGCGGTACCCGGACTGCGCGAAGACCTCCAGGGCGGCATCGAGGATCGCGGTCTTCCGCGCGCGCGTCTTTGCGTACTCGCCGCGCGGCTTGCGCGCGGGCCGTGCATCGGTCGAGCTGCTCATCCTCGTTCTCCACGTTCTGCGCTCACCGATTCGTGGTGAGACATTCGAGAGCCGTTCCGTTCATTGTGGGGCACCGCATCGGGTAAACCTAGCGATCGATCGGATTTCGTGCGAGATGGTGCGCCGATCCGGTCGGACTCGTGACGACTCTATGCTCCCAGAGCTAAAACCTAGCGATCACTAGGCATTGGTGTTAGCGTGACTTCCAGAGGATCCACGGTCGTGTCGCTCGCAGGCGAAGCGCTCTACGGAATCCTGCCGAGCCGCCTCTGCAACCGAAGGACTGTCCGTGACCTCGAACCTGACCACGCATCCGTCTCCCCAGCCCGCGACCGCCGAGCACCTCATCCCGCTCCTGGACAGCCTCACCCTCGAGCAGAAGGCCGCCCTCGTGCAAGGGGCCGACTTCTGGACGACCGTCCCGCTTCCCGAGATCGGCCTGCGCGCCATGACCCTGTCGGACGGTCCCGCGGGGGTCCGCGGTCCTCGGTGGGACGAGCGCGAGCCGTCGCTCAACCTCCCCTCGGGCTCGGCGCTGGCGGCCTCGTGGGACGTCGACCTGGCGTACCGGTACGGGGCGGCCGCGGCATCCGAGGCCCGACGCAAGGGCGTGGACGTCGTGCTCGGACCGACCATCAACCTCCACCGCTCGCCGCTCGGCGGCCGGCACTTCGAGTGCTTCAGCGAAGACCCCGAGCTCAGCGCCGAGCTCGCCGCCGCCTATGTGCGAGGCCTCCAGGACAACGGGGTCGCGGCGACCCCCAAGCACTACGTCGCCAACGACTCCGAGACCGACCGGTTCACCGTCGACGTCCGCGTCGACGAGCGCACTCTCCGCGAGCTCTACCTGGCCCCGTTCGAACGCGCCGTCGAGGCCGGCGCCTGGTCGATCATGAGCGCCTACAACTCCGTCGACGGCGTGACGATGACCGAGAACGACCTCCTCGAGACGCCCCTCAACTCCGAGTGGGGCTTCGACGGCGTCGTCGTCAGCGACTGGACCGCCGTCCGCTCGCTCGACGCCGTCGCCGCCGCGCAGGACCTCGCGATGCCCGGCCCCGCGCCCGCCTTCGCCGACCTCGTCGACGCCGTCCGCGACGGCCGTGTGAGCGAGGCCGATCTCGACCGCAAGGTGCTGCGTCTCCTCCTCCTCGCCGAGCGCGTCGGCGCTCTCGAAGGCACGCAGCCGGTCACCCCCGCGGCCGTCGACGGCGTCGCGTTCGTGAAGGAAGCGGGGATCGCCGGCACGGTGCTGCTCGCCAACGACGGTGTGCTCCCCCTCGACCCCGCCTCGCTCACGAAGATCGCCGTCATCGGCCACAACGCGCGCGAAGCCCGCACGCAGGGCGGCGGGAGCGCGACGGTGATCCCCGAACGTGTGACCTCGCCACTCGACGGCATCCGCCGCGCCTTCCCCGATGCATCGGTGACGTACGAGCTCGGCGCCGTCGTGCAGGAGGGGGTCGCCGAGATCCCGCTCGCGCAGCTGACCAATCCCGCGACGGGTGGTCCGGGGGTGCGCATCACGTTCTTCGGCAACGGCGGAGACGAGATCTTCGCCGAGGACCGCCGCTCGACCGCGCTCGTCTGGTTCGGTGGCGATGCCCCCATCGCCGCGAGCCGGCGCGTGGTGCTCGAGGGTGTCCTCACCCCGGCCGAGTCAGGCGACGTGCTCCTCGGCTTCGCGGGCGCCAACCCCGGGCGCCTCTTCGTCGACGGCGAGCTGATCATCGACGACGCCCCCGTCATCGAGGGGACCGACCTCGGCGCGGCATTCCTCAACCCGCCGTCGCTCGCCGCGCCCGTCGCGCTCGAGGCGGGGGTCGCGCGCACCATCCGCGCCGAGTTCGACCTCGACCAGGACGGCGCCCTCGTGGGCGCCCTGGCCTTCACGGTCGGCATCGCCCCCGACGACTCCGACCCCGACGGGCTCATCGCGCGCGCCGTCGCGGCGGCCGCGGCATCCGATGTCGCCGTCGTCGTCGTCGGCACGAATTCGAAGGTCGAGTCGGAGGGCTACGACCGCGTCGACCTCGACCTGCCCGGGCGCCAGGACGACCTCGTCCGCGCCGTCGCCGCGACCGGCACGCCCACGGTCGTGGTCGTCAACGCCGGCTCGCCGGTCGTGCTGCCGTGGGCGGACGAGGTCTCGGCCGTGCTGCAGGGGTACTTCGGCGGACAGGAGTTCGGCACCGCGATCGCCGAAGTGCTGAGCGGCGCCGCCGAGCCCGGCGGCCGGCTCCCCACAACGTGGCCCGCCGCGCTCACGGACGTGCCGGTCACGCAGGTCGCGCCCGAACTCGGCGTGCTGCGCTATTCGGAGGGCCTCCACATCGGGTACCGGGCATGGCTGAAGGATGCCGCCGAGCCGGCCTTCCCCTTCGGGCACGGTCTGGGCTATACGACCTGGTCCTGGGCTGTCGCGCAGCGCGACGGCGCTGCGGTGGAGGTCACGCTGCGCAACACCGGCGACCGCGCCGGCAAGCAGGTCGTGCAGGTCTACGCCGAGCGCGCCGAGTCCGCCGTCGAGCGCCCCGAGCGCTGGCTCGTCGGATTCGACGTCGTCCGGGCCGCGCCGGGCGAGACCGTCACGGCGCGGATCGATGTGCCCGCGCGGCGGCTGGCCCACTGGGCCGGGGAGTGGGTCGTCGAGCCGGGTGCGTACACCCTGCGCGCCGGAGCATCCGTCGCCGACCTCCCCCTGACCCTCGAGTGGACCGCCGGCTGACCCCTCACCCGCCGCCAGCCGGGCCGGCGCACCCGCCCAAACCACCGACGCTTCCAAGGAACAGCAGTGACGACTCTCCACAACCCGCTCCTCAACGGCTTCCACCCCGACCCCTCGGTCGTCAAGGTCGGCGACGCCTGGTACCTCGCGACGAGCACGTTCGAGTACCTGCCCGGCATCCCGATCCACCGATCGACCGACTTCGAGACGTGGGAGCTCATCGGCCACGTCGCGACCCGACCGGGCCAGCTGGGCGTCGAGACGGTGCCGACAGGCGGAGGCGCGTGGGCGCCCACGATCCGGCACCACGACGGCGTCTTCCACCTCGTCATCACGGACGCGATGGGTCGCGGCATGCTCCACTTCACGGCGACGGATGCCGCGGGCCCGTGGAGCGACGGCGCGCTCATCGTGCAGCAGCACGGCGACGAGACGGTGCAGGGGATCGATCCCGACATCGCCTGGGATGCCGACGGCCAGGCCTACGTCACCTTCTCGGGCCTGCTCCTGAGCGGCGACCTCGATCCGAATCAGCCGATGCACCTCGGCATCCAGCAGGTGAGGGTCGACCTCGAGACGCACCGTGCTCTCGAGGAGCCGCGCTCGCTGTGGTCGGGCACGGGCCTGATGTTCCCCGAAGCCCCGCACCTCTATGAGATCGACGGCGCGTGGTACCTCATGATCGCCGAGGGCGGCACCGAGCGGGGCCACGCCATCTCGATCGCCCGCGGCTCGTCGCCGGAGGGCCCCTTCGAGGGCGCGCCCGGCAACCCGCTCGTCTCGGCGCGGTCGACGCCCCGTCCGATCCAGAACACCGGCCACGGCGACCTCGTCGTCGGCCCCGGCGGCGACTGGCTGTGCGTCCTCCTGGGCGTCCGTCCGCGCAGCGGCACACGCGCCTTCTCGGCCCTCGGCCGAGAGACCTTCGTCACCTCCGTCACGTGGGCCGACGGGTGGCCGGCCATCGCCCCCGTCGAGCTGTCCCCCCGCCCGCGCACGCGCGTCGAGGTGCGCTTCGACGCCCCGCTCGATGACGAATGGGTCGCGGTGCGCCGGTTCCCGTCCGACGTCTCCTCCCGCGAGGACGGATGCCTCGTCCTCCGCGCCGACGGCAGCACGCTGGGCGACGCTCAGCCGGTCTTCGTCGGCCGCCGCCAGGAGCACCTGACGAACGAGGTCACCGTGCGCCTCGACGTCTCGCGCGGCGTCGGCGGACTCGCGGTGCGCTACGACGAGCGCTTCCACGTCGAGATCGAGTCGGGCGCCGGCGCGGTCACCGCACGGGCGATCCTCGGCGGGCTCGCGCAGGAGTGGAGTCGCCCATTCGAGGGCGACATGCTCGACCTGCACCTCGCCTCTCGCAAGCCCGAAGGCGGCGTGGGCCTCGTCTCGACGAGCGACGTGTTCCACCTCGGGGCCACGATCGACGGCGAGCGCATCGAGCTCGCCGAGGTCGACGGACGCTTCCTCTCGTCCGAGGTCACGGAGTCCTTCACCGGCCGAGTTATCGGTGTCTACGCTGTCGAGGGCGCGGTCGCGGTGCACAGCTGGACCGCAGAAGGAGACGACGAGTGACGGCTCCCTCCGCGGGCGCGCTGCGCGAAGCCACCGGACACGTCAGCACAGCCCCTTCCGCCGTCGGCGCGACCGCGGGGGGCCCGCGCATCGCCACTCTGCGCGCCGAGCTGCGCGACGACACCGCGTTCGTCGCCGTCGCCGAGCCCCGGCTGACGTGGGCGGTCGAGAACACCTCTCCCGGCTGGATCCAGACGCGAGCCGAGGCGACCGACGGCCGCGAGACCGTCGCGCTCGACGGGCGCGACTCGGTCCTGGTCGCATGGCCCTTCACGCCGCTCGCGCCCGGCGAGTCCCGCGAGGTGTCGGTACGCGCCTTCGCCGTCGACGGCGAGACCGAGTGGAGCGAGCCCGTCACCCTCACGGCCGGCTTCCTCGCCGACGGGGAGTGGGTCGCGCGACCCGTCGGGCTGGCCGACCCCGAGCGCGACGCCCAGCCCGCCCTCGTCCGCACGAGCTTCCGGATCGACCGCCCCGTGTCGCGGGCGCTGCTCTTCTGGACGGCGCTCGGCGTCGCCGAGCCGGAGCTCAACGGCGAAGCCGTGTCGGGCGACGTGCTCTCCCCCGGCTGGACGAGCTACCGCGACCGCCTCGTGCACGAGACCGTCGATGTCACCGGCCTCCTCCGCGAGGGAGACAACGTCCTCGGCGCGACGATCGCGGGCGCCTGGTACACCGAGAAGTACGGGTTCTTCGCCTTCGCCGACCGCCTGTACGGCACACAGCCCTCCTTCCTCGCGCAGCTGCGCGTGATCTACGACGACGGCACGACCGAGACGATCGCGCCGACCGGCGACGGGTGGGAGGCCCGCGGCGACGGCCCCCTGGTCGACAGCGGCCTCTACGCGGGCGAGCATCAGGATCTCCGCCGCACGGCGTCGACGGCCGACGGCTGGACACCTGCCCGCGTCGGCGCCGCCGCGCGTCCCGGCTACGAGGACGTGCCCGTCCCCGAGGCGCGCATCGCACCGCCGGTCCGCCGCATCCAGGCCCTCCCGGTCGCCGACGTGCTCACCTCGCCCTCGGGCGGACGGATCCTCGACTTCGGCCAGAACCTCGTCGGGCGCCTTCGTGTGCGGGTGCGCGGCGAGGCGGGCACCCGCCTCGTGATCCGCCACGCCGAAGTGCTCGAAGACGGGGAGCTCGGCATCCGTCCCCTCCGCAACGCGAAGGCCACCGCGACCTTCGATCTCTCGGGCGGCGACGACGTGCTCGAGTCGCGCTTCACGTTCTACGGCTTCCGTTACGCCCAGATAGGGAGCGACGAGGGCGGCGAAATCGACATCGCCGGCCTGGACATCGCCGACGTCGAGGCCGTGGTCCTCCACACCGACATGACCCGGACGGGCTGGTTCGAGAGCTCCCACGAACTGCTCGATCGCCTGCACGAGAACGTCGTGTGGGGCATGCGCGGCAACTTCCTGTCGATCCCGACGGATTGCCCGCAGCGCGACGAGCGGCTCGGGTGGACGGGCGACATCCAGGTCTTCGCCCCGACCGCGAGCTTCCTCTACGACTGCGACGGCTTCCTCGTGTCGTGGCTGCGCGACCTCGCACACGAGCAGCGCCGCAACGACGGCGAGGTGAGCCTCGTCATCCCCGCCGCCCTCCCCTCCTTCGGAGGCCTCGGACCGACGGCCGCCTGGGGCGACGCCGCGAGTGTCGTCCCGACGGTGCTGCACGAGCGGTTCGGCGACGTCGGCGTGCTCTCCGACCAGTACGCGAGCATGAAGGCCTGGATCGACTGCGTCCTCGAGGTCGCGGGGGACGGAGGGCTGTGGGCCGGGCAGCTGCAGCTCGGCGATTGGCTCGACCCCGCCGCTCCTCCCGACAACCCCGCGAAGGCGAAGGTCGACGCCGACATCGTCGCGAGCGCGTACCTCGCGCGGTCGCTGCAGCAGGTCGCCGACGCCGCGCGGCTGCTGGGATTCCAGACGGATGCCGCGGCCTACGCAGCCCTCGCCGAACGCAGTCGCGCCGCCTTCGTGGCCGAGTACGTCACCCCGGCCGGACGCATGATGAGCGACGCCCCCACCGCCTACGCCCTGGCGCTCGAGTTCGACCTCGTCACCGAGCCCGGCCTCCGCCGCGCGCTCGCCGATCGCCTCGCCGCGCTCGTCCGCGAGGGTGGATACCGCATCGGCACGGGCTTCGTCGGGACGCCGCTGGTCACCGACGCCCTGAGCGCCGCCGGACACCTCGCCACGGCCGAGAGACTGCTCCTCCAGACGGAGTGCCCCTCGTGGCTCTATCCCGTCACGATGGGCGCGACCACGGTGTGGGAGCGCTGGGACTCGATGCTCCCCGACGGCTCGATCAACCCCGGCGAGATGACGTCGTTCAACCACTACGCGCTGGGCGCCGTGGCCGACTGGCTGCACCGCGTCGTCGCGGGACTCGCACCGGCCGAGCCCGGATACCGCACCATCCGCATCGCGCCGCGCCCGCTCGCGGGTCTCGACCACGCGTCGGCGAGACATGTCACGCCCTACGGCGTGGCATCGGTGTCGTGGGAGCGCGAAGGCACCGACATCGTCGTACGCGCCGTCGTCCCCGCCAACACGACCGCCTTGGTCGACCTCGGCGGAGCAGATGATACGTCCGAGGTCGGTTCGGGAGCGCACGAATGGCGGATGCCGTCACCCGCGCCGCAGTGCCTCCCGGCGCTCCCCGGCCTCTCCGCGTCGCTCGCCGACGTCATCGACGATCCGCGGGCTTATCGCGCTCTGCTCGACACGCTCGCCGAGGCCGACCCCGGCCGCGCCGAGGCCCTCCGCACCGGCACGGTGTGGGCTGCCGGCCGGCCCCTGCGCACGGCGCTCATGTTCACGCCGCCCGATCTGCTCGACCGGATCGACGACGCCGTGCGCTCCGCGACCACCTGAGCGCAGCATCCGTCCCCCGACACCTGAGACGAAGACGAGGTCCTCGATGTTCGACCGCCGCTCCACCTTCGGTGAAGCCCTCGACAACCCGGCTGCCCGCGCGGTCCTGGAGCGATGGATGCCGGGGATCGCCGCGTCGCCGATGGCGACGCAGTTCCGTGACGGCCGGCTCGGGTCGCTCATCGCGCTCGTCCCGACCCTCGAAGACCCCGCTGAGCGGGAGAAGCTGTGGGCAGCGCTCGCCGAGGTGGGCGACGACGTCGAGCGTCCGCCGTATGCACCCGCCATCGCGCCCGACCCCGGTTACGAGGGCGACGACGTGGCGCGGGGCTCGGCCTCCGTCGTCCTTCCGGACGCCGTCGCGAAGTGGGGCGTGCTCGAGGTGCGGGTGGCGGGCCCGTCGCACGGCAATCCGTTCGTCGACGTCGAGCTCGACGCGGTCTTCACCCGCCCCGACGGGTCGGAGGTCCGCGTCGGCGGCTTCTACGACGGCGACGGGCGGTACGCGGTGCGTGCACTCGCCGACGCCGAGGGGCAGTGGACGTTCCGCACGCGCTCGACGGCGCGGTCGCTGGACGGGCTCGCGGGGTCCATCGCGGTGGGGCCGGCGCAAGAGGGTGAGCACGGCCCCGTGCGAGTCGACGGCTTCCACTTCCGCCACGCCGACGGCACGCGGCACGCACCGCTCGGCACGACCGCCTACGCGTGGACCCACCAGCCCGAGGAGATGCAGGAGCAGACGCTGCGCACGCTCGCGACGGCGCCGTTCACGAAGATCCGGATGTGCGTCTTCCCGAAGTCGTACCTCTTCAACGCGAACGAGCCCGAGGACTTCGTCTTCGTCGGCTCGCTGGCCGAGGGCTTCGATCCGACGCGGTTCGATCCGGCGCACTTCCGGCGCCTCGAGCAGCGCATCGCGCAACTGGCCGAGCTCGGCATCCAGGCGGACCTCATCCTCTTCCACGCCTACGACCGCTGGGGGTTCGCCGATCTCGGCCCCGACGTCGACGAGCGGTACGTGCGCTACGTCGTGCGGCGGCTCGCGGCCTTCTCCAACGTGTGGTGGTCGATGGCGAACGAGTACGACCTGCTGTGGGCGAAGGACACCCCGGATTGGGAGCGTCTGGCCGCCGTCGTCGGCGAGGAGGACCCGTTCGGCCACCTGAACTCGATCCACAACTGCCGCCCGTTCTACGACTATTCGAAGCCGTGGATCACGCACGTCAGCGTGCAGCGCGTCGACGTCTATCGCACGGCCGAGAACACCGACGAGTGGCGCGAGCGCTGGGGCAAGCCCGTCGTCATCGACGAGTGCGCTTACGAGGGCGACATCGACCAGGGCTGGGGCAACATCACGGGCGAGGAGATGACCCGCCGGTTCTGGGAGGGCGCCGTCCGAGGCGGCTACGTCGGCCACGGCGAGACGTATCTGCCCGGGCCCGGCGACGACGAGGTGCTGTGGTGGTCGAAGGGGGGCGTGCTGCACGGCTCGTCGCCGGATCGAATCGGATTCCTCCGCGACCTGCAGGCCGAGGCGCCGGACGGCGTGTGGGACCCGCTGGTATCGGACTGGGACGTGCCCTTCGGCGGCACCGAGACCCACCGCATCGGCTACTTCGGCTTCAACCGCCCGCGCTTCCGCAACGTCATGCTGGCCGACGGCGAGTGGACCATCGACGTGATCGACACGTGGAACATGACCGTCGAGCGCCTCCCCGGCACCTACCGCGGCACGGCGCGGGTCGAGCTTCCGGGCCGTCAGTACATGGCCGTGCGCGTGATCCGCCACGGCGACTGACGCGCCGACGGGTCAGGGGGAGGTCGAGGCGCGGATGACGAGCTCGGGCTGGAACCGGACGTGGGGCTCGTCGACGTCGGCCGCGGCATCCAGGTGCCTCAGGAGCAGGTCGACCGCGGTGTAGCCGATCAGATGCGCGGGCTGGCGGATCGAGCTCAGCGGCACGACCGTCGCCGCCGCGAAGTCGATGTCGTCGTACCCGATGAGGGCGATGTCGTCCGGCACGCGGAGGTCGCCCATGAGCTGAAGCGCCTGCAGCAGCCCTACCGCGAGGAGGTCGTTCGCCGCGAACACCGCGTCGGGGCGCTCCGCCCTCGGCCGTGCCACGAGCTGCTCGCCGGCCGCCCGCCCCTGCAGCACCGTCAGCGCGGGCAACTCGATCACCTCGAGCTGCGCGCCGGGCACCTCCGCGATCGCGCGCTGCGCCCCCGTGAGGCGGTCGGCGACCTGGCGGATCGACCGCGGCCCGCACACGTACGCGATCCGGGTGCGCCCGCGCGACAGCAGATGCTGCACGGCGAGGTGGCCGCCCTCGACGTCGTCGACCGAGACGGAGCGCAACGACGTGCCGGGCGCCTCGCGGTCGACGAGCACGACGGGGACCCCGGCATCCTGCATCCGCTCCAGCCCCGCCACGCTCTCGCCGGCCGGAGTGAGGAGCACGCCGTTGACCCGCTGCTCGCGGAAGAGGTCGAGGTAGCCCGCCTCGCGCTGCGGCGACTCGTCGCTGTTGCCGAGCAGCACCGACATGCCCGCCTCCGCGGCACGATCCTCGGCACCGCGCGCGACCTCCGCGAAGAACGGGTTGCCCGCGTCGAGCACGATGAGACCGATCGTCCTGCTGCGCCCGGCTCGCAGCTGTCGCGCGGCGTCGTTGCGCACGTACCCGAGGTCCTGGATGACCGACAGCACGCGCTCGACGGTCTCGGGCGCCACCTTCTCGGGCCGGTTGAGCACGTTCGAGACGGTCCCCACCGAGACGGATGCCGCGGCCGCCACCTCTCGCACACTCACCGCCATGGCCGCCCCTCTCCGGTCTTGCATGAAACGGTACAAGGCGGTACGGTGATGAAACGATTCATCAGCGCCGCGTCGATGTTCCCGCCGGGCGCCGAGACGACAGCATCCAACGACGAAAGCGACCGTCCGTGAGCATCCTCACTCCCGACATCCAGTCACAGCTCGCCCAGCAGGGCATCGAGCTGCCCTCGTGGGCGTTCGGCAACTCGGGCACCCGTTTCCGGGTCTTCCCCACCGCCGGCACGCCCCGCGACCCGTACGAGAAGATCGCGGATGCCGCGAAGGTCAACGAATTCACCGGGCTCGCCCCGAGCGTCGCGCTGCACATCCCGTGGGACAAGGTCGACGACTACTCCGACCTGCGCCGCCACGCCGAAGACCTCGGCGTCGCGCTCGGCACGATCAACTCGAACACCTTCCAGGACGAGGACTACAAGTTCGGCGCGCTCACGCACCACGACGACGCGATCCGTCGCAAGGCGATCGACCACCACCTCGAGTGCATCGACATCATGGATGCCACGGGCTCGCGAGACCTCAAGATCTGGCTCGCCGAGGGCTCGAACTATCCGGGCCAGAACGACATGCGCGCCCGCCAGGACCGCCTGCAGGACTCGCTTCGCACGATCTACCAGCGCTTGAGCGACGAGCAGCGCCTCGTGCTGGAGTACAAGTTCTTCGAGCCGGCGTTCTACCACACCGATGTTCCGGACTGGGGCACGTCCTACGCCCAGGTCGCCTCGCTCGGCGACAGGGCGATGGTGTGCCTCGACACCGGCCACCACGCGCCGGGCACCAACATCGAGTTCATCGTCATGCAGCTCCTGCGCCTCGGCAAGCTCGGCTCGTTCGACTTCAACTCGCGCTTCTACGCCGACGACGACCTCATCGTCGGCGCGGCCGACCCGTTCCAGCTGTTCCGCATCATCTTCGAGGTCGTGCGCGGCGGAGGCCTCAACAACCCCGACGTCGCCTTCATGCTCGACCAGTGCCACAACATCGAAGACAAGATCCCGGGCCAGATCCGCTCGGTCCTCAATGTGCAGGAGATGACGGCGCGCGCGCTCCTCGTCGACCGCGACGCCCTGGCCGCGGCGCAGACCGCGAACGACGTGCTCGCGGCGAACGCCGTCTTCATGGACGCCTTCTACACCGACGTGCGCCCCGCGCTCGCCGAGTGGCGCGAGTCGCGCGGCCTCCCCGCCGACCCGATGGCCGCCTACGCGGCCTCCGGCTACCAGCAGCAGATCGCCGCCGACCGCGTCGGCGGCGTGCAGGCCGGCTGGGGCGCCTGACGCCATGGCAGATCCGTACTCCGCCGCCGACGGACTCGCGCGCGTCTACCCCGCGCGCGAGCCCAACGGCTCGGGCCTCGTCTGGGCGCACGGCGGCGGCTTCGCCTTCGGAGACCTCGACATGCCCGAGGCCGACTGGGTCGCCCGCTCGCTCGCGACGCGCGGCACGACCGTCGTCTCGGTCGACTACCGGCTCGCGCCGGTGACGGCCGCGCTCTCCGGCCCCGGGAGGCCCGAACGGGACGGGTTCGTCTACCCCGCGGCATCCGACGACCTCCTCGCCGCGTGGTCGTGGACCGTTGACAACTCCGCCCGCCTGCGCATCGACCCCGCTCGCCTCGCCGTCGGCGGCGCGAGCGCAGGCGCCAACATCGTCACGGGAGCGGTGCTCAGGATGCTGTCCGCCGGCGTCGCGACCCTGCCGGCCCTCGTCGTGCTGGCGTACCCGACGCTCCTCGCGGTGCAACCCGCGCCCGACGCCGGCCTGCGCGCGGCCCTGGACGCCGACCCCGCGGCCGACGTCTTCGGCCCGAGTACGGTCACGGCCATGTACGAGGCCTACCTCGGCGGACCGGCCGACGATGCACCCCTTTTCGCCGTCCCCGGCACGGCGAGCGCCGCCGATGTCGCGGACTTCCCGCGGACGCTGATGATCAACGGCGAGGTCGACGAGCTCCGCGTCTCGGGCGAGGCGTTCGCCGCGACCCTCGCGCAGGCCGGCCGCGACATCGAGGCCGTCATCGAGCCCGGCACGCGGCACGGCCATCTGAACGACCCGGCCGGGGCCGCGGCATCCGTCTCCATCGACCGCATCGCGGCACGCCTCGCCGCCCTCGCGGCCCATCCGTCGTAAGCACACGCCCTCAGCCCGGCCCTCCGTCCACCGGTGACGGACGAATCAAGCCCCGGGCGCCTCACCGAAGGAACCTCCCCATGACCAACCCCGCCGCAGCCGACCTCATCGCGCGCAGCAACCGCCTCGGCGCCGACCCGAAGAACACGAACTACGCCGGAGGCAACACCTCCGCCAAGGGCACCGAGACCGACCCCGTGACGGGTGAGCCCGTCGAGCTGCTGTGGGTCAAGGGCTCCGGCGGAGACCTCGGCAGCCTGACCGAGTCCGGGCTCGCGGTGCTGCGCCTCGACCGGCTCCGCGCGCTCGAGGGCGTGTACCCCGGCGTCGACCGCGAAGACGAGATGGTCGCCGCGTTCGACTACTGCCTGCACGGCAAGGGCGGGGCGGCGCCGTCGATCGACACCGCGATGCACGCCCTCGTCGATGCCGCGCACGTCGACCACCTGCATCCCGACGCCGGCATCGCGATCGCGACCGCCGCCGACGGCGAGGCGCTCACGACGAAGATCTTCGGCGACAAGGTCGTGTGGGTGCCGTGGCGGCGCCCCGGCTTCCAGCTCGGCCTCGACATCGCCGAGATCAAGGCCCGCAACCCCCAGGCGGTCGGCTGCATCCTCGGCGGGCACGGTATCACGGCCTGGGGCGACACCTCCGCCGAGGCGGAGCAGAGCTCCCTCTGGATTATCGAGACGGCGGCCGCGTACATCGCCGAGCACGGCGCGGCGGAGCCTTTCGGCGCCGTCGTCCCCGGCTTCGAGGCACTCCCCGAGGCCGAGCGTCGCGTCCGGGCGGCGGCGCTCGCGCCGACGGTGCGCGGCATCGCGTCGCGCGACAAGCCCATGATCGGGCACTTCACCGACTCCGACGTCGTGCTCGACTTCCTCTCGCGAGAGAAGCTCGCGCCGCTCGCGGCCCTCGGCACGAGCTGCCCGGATCACTTCCTCCGCACGAAGGTCAAGCCGCTCGTCCTCGACCTGCCGGCGACGGCCACCGTTGAGGAGCAGCTCGCGCGCCTCACGGAGCTGCACGAGGCGTATCGCGCCGAGTACCAGGCCTACTACGACGCGCACGCGACGGCCGAGAGCCCCGCCATCCGCGGCGCCGACCCGCTCATCGTGCTGGTCCCGGGCGTCGGCATGTTCTCGTTCGGCGCGAACAAGCAGACGGCACGCGTCGCCGGTGAGTTCTACGTCAACGCGATCAACGTCATGCGCGGCGCGGAGTCGCTCTCCACCTACACGCCGATCAGCGACGAGGAGAAGTTCCGCATCGAGTACTGGGCCCTCGAAGAGGCCAAGCTCCAGCGGATGCCCAAGCCCAAGACCCACCAGGGCCGCATCGCGTTCGTCACAGGCGCGGCATCCGGAATCGGCAAGGCGATCGCGACGCGTCTGGCCGCCGAGGGCGCCTGCGTCGTCGTCGCCGACCTCGATCTCGAGAAGGCGCAGGCCACCGCCGCGGAGCTCGGGAACACGGATGTCGCGATCGGCGTCGCCGCGAACGTCGCCGACGCCGCGGGGGTCCAGGCCGCCATCGACGCGACCCTGCTCGCCTTCGGCGGCATCGACCTCGTCGTCAACAACGCGGGCCTGTCGCTCTCGAAGCCGCTGCTGGAGACCACCGAGAAGGACTGGGATCTGCAGCACGACGTGATGGCCAAGGGCTCGTTCCTCGTGTCGAAGGCGGCCGCTGCCGCCCTGATCGCGCAGGGCCTCGGCGGCGACATCATCTACATCTCGTCGAAGAACTCGGTGTTCGCCGGCCCCAACAACATCGCGTACTCCGCGACCAAGGCCGATCAGGCCCACCAGGTGCGCCTCCTCGCGGTCGAGCTCGGCGAGTACGGCGTGCGCGTCAACGGCATCAACCCCGACGGCGTCGTTCGGGGCTCGGGCATCTTCGCCTCGGGGTGGGGCGCCAACCGCGCCGCGACCTACGGCGTCAAGGAAGAGGACCTCGGCCAGTTCTACGCCAACCGCACGATCCTCAAGCGCGAGGTCGTGCCCGAGAACGTCGCCGACGCGGTCTACGTGCTCACCGGGCCCGAGCTCAGCCGCACGACGGGCCTGCACATCCCGGTCGACTCCGGCGTGGCCGCCGCGTTCCTGCGATGAGCGCGGCGACCTGGGTGCGGCAGTTTCCTGCGAGCGCTACGTCGAGCGACGTGGCGCTCGCAGGAAAGTGTCGCGGTCGCTCGGCGTGGGCCCCGCGATGAGCGCCGGCGCCGTCGCCGCGATCGACCTGGGCGCGACGAGCGGCCGGGTCATCGTCGGGCACGCCGGCCCCGGCATCCTCGAGGCGACGACCGTCGCACGCTTCCCCAACGAACCCGTGCAGGTCTCCGACGGGCTGCACTGGGACATCCTCGCCCTCTACGGCGCCGCGGTGAAGGGGCTCCGCGAGGCCTTCCGCAGTGAGCCCGGCATCGCGAGCATCGGCGTCGACGCATGGGCCGTCGACTACGGCCTGCTCCGCGGCGGGCGCCTCCTCGGCGACCCGTTCCACTACCGGGATGCCCGGACGGCACTCGGGGTGCAGAGCGTGCACGAACGGATGCCCCATCCCGAGCTCTTCGCCCGGAACGGCCTGCAGTTCCTGCCGTTCAACACCCTCTACCAGCTCGCCGCCGAACCGGTCGAGCTCCTCGGCTTCGCCGACACGGCCCTGCTCATCCCCGATCTCGTGGCGTTCTGGCTGACCGGAAGCGCCCGCGCCGAAGAGACGAACGCCTCGACCACCGGCCTCCTCCGCGGCGGCGCCTGGGACGACGAGCTCGCGGCTGCTCTCGGCATCCCTCTCGGCATCCTCCCCCCGCTCATCGCACCGGGCGAGACTCTCGGGGCGCTTCTGCCCGAGGTCGCCGCCGCCGTCGGCGCGGCGCCCGGCAAGCGAGTCACCACCGTCGGCTCGCACGACACGGCGTCGGCGGTGGTCGCCGTTCCGATGCAGGCGGATGCCGCGGCCTACATCTCGTGCGGAACGTGGGGGCTCGTCGGGGTCGAGGTCGAGCGCCCCGCGCTCACGCCTCAGGCGCTCGCGGCGAACTTCACGAACGAGGGCGGCGTCGAGGGACGCGTGCGGCTGCTGCACAACGTCATGGGCCTGTGGGTGCTGAGCGAGGCCGTGCGCACGTGGGAACGGCACGGTCACCCCATCGACCTGCCGACGCTCCTCGACTCCGCCGAGGAGGTCACCGCCGAGGTCCCGGTCTTCGACGTCAACGACCCCCGCTTCCTTCCGCCGGGCGACATGCCGGCGCGCATCGACGAGTGGTGCGCCGAGCACGGCCTCGCCCCGCCGCGGACGCGCGCGGAGTACGCGCGGAGCATCGTGGAGTCGCTCGCGCAGGCGTTCGCCGAGGCATCCGTCGAAGCCGGACGGATCGGAGGCGTCGACGTGCGCACGATCCACATCGTCGGCGGCGGCGCGCTCAACGAGCTGCTCTGCCAGCGCACGGCCGACCGCGCGGGGCTGCCCGTGCTCGCCGGCCCGGTCGAGGCCACGGCTCTCGGGAACGTCCTCGTGCAGGCGCGGGCGGCGGGCTTCGTGTCGGGGTCGCTCGAGGCCCTGCGCGACCTCGTCGCGCGCACCCACGCGCCGCGCCGCTACGACCCGAAGCGCTGACCTCTCGCCCGGGGCCGGTTGTCAATCCCCGTTCGCGGCGGCTCGGAGCGACCTAGCGTTCGAGGTATGACTGAAGAGCGCCCGAACAACGACCCCATCGAGGAGCCCGGCTCGGGCACCGATCAGCTGGCGGCGGACCTGCCCGGCGGTCGGAAGACCGCCGGCGACGGCGATGCTCCCGGCGACGGCGATGCGCCGACCGGCGGCGACGAGATGACCGAGTCGGAGCTGCAGGCCGACAATCCGGCCGAGGAGGAGACGCTGAAGGCCCTCGACCCCGAGGCCCCCTCCGCCTGATCCACAGCAGTCGGCGTCGCGGTCGGGTCCGCCGCCGGCCACTCGTCTCGATTCGCTCGCTCGGGAACCGGGGTTGGGCGGTTCGCCCGGTGAAAAACCCACCGAAATCCCCTACCCCGCCGCCCAATCGCTAGATAAGCTAGCGATATGCCGGAATCCTCGAGCAGACGCCGCTGGGCGGGTCTCGTCTTCATCAGCGTCGCCGTCGCACTGATCATCGTCGACTCGACGATCGTCAACGTCGCGATCCCCTCGATCGTCGACGACCTCGGCATCAGCTCGACCGAGGTGCAGTGGGTGCAAGAGGCCTACACCCTCGTCTTCGCGTCGCTCCTCCTCGTCTTCGGCAGTCTCGCCGACCGGATGGGACGACGACGGATGCTGATCATCGGCGTCGCCATCTTCACCCTCGCCTCGATCGGCGCGGCCCTCGCACCGACGGGCACCGCGCTCATCCTCGCCCGCTTCGTTCAGGGCGTCGGCGGCGCGATGATCCTGCCGACGACGCTGTCACTGCTCAACGCCACCTTCCGCGGCCGCGAGCGCGGCATCGCCTTCGCCGTCTGGGGTTCGACGATCGGGGGAATGGCCGCCGTCGGCCCGCTCCTGGGCGGCTGGCTCACGACCGACTTCTCGTGGCACTGGGCCTTCCTCATCAACGTGCCGCTCGGCATCCTGATCGTCGTCGGCGTGCTGATGACGATCGACGAGTCCCGCGGAGACGGCGCGCGCGTCGACGTCGTCGGCGCCGTCCTCTCGGTCGTGACGATGGCGGCGCTCGTCTTCGGGCTCATCGAGGGCCGCACCTACGGCTGGTGGCTCACCGACAAGCCGCTGACGATCGGCGACTGGGAGTGGCCGTTCGAGCTCTCGCCCATCCCGATCGTGTTCGCGATCGCCGCCCTCGGCGTCGTGGCGTTCGTCGCGTGGGGCCTGCACCGGCGTCGGATCGGGCGCTCCACCGTCATCGCGTTCGGGCTCTTCCGCATCCCCTCGTTCCGCAACGGCAACATCGCCGCGATGATCGTCTCGCTCGGCGAGTTCGGGCTCATCCTCGCGCTGCCGCTCTGGCTGCAGTTCGTGCTCGGGTTCGACGCGCTGCAGACGGGGTTCATCCTGCTCTCGCTCGCCGTCGGATCCTTCGTCGCGAGCGGCTTCGCTGGTGCGCTCAGCGGCCGCTTCGCGCCGGTGTGGATCGTGCGCGTGGGCATCGTCGCCGAGATCGTCGGCATCGTCGGGGTCGGCTTCGCGATCGCACCGGATGCCTCGTGGGGATGGCTCGTGCCCGCGCTCTTCGTCTACGGATTCGGCGTGGGCCTGGCGACCGCCCAGCTCACCGGCGTCGTGCTCGTCGACGTCCCCGTCACGGAGGGCGGCCAGGCCTCCGGCACGCAGTCCACCGCGCGGCAGCTCGGCGCGGCGCTCGGCATCGCGATCCTCGGGACGATCCTCTTCTCGACGACGGCGAGCGTGCTCGCGGCCAAGCTCGACGACCGCGGCCTCCCCGCCGAGCAGAGCGACAAGGTCGTCTCGGCCGTCGTCGACAGCGCCGGCGGCGCGATCGCGGGGCTCGAGGCATCACCCCAGACCGAGCCCCTCGCCCAGGATGCGAAGGCGGCCTTCTCGGAGGGCACACGCGCCGCGACGTTCGCGGCGGCCGGATTCCTCGTGCTGGGCCTCGCCGCGACCCTTTCGCTCGGCAGCGGCCGCCGACCGGAGGAGCAGGCCGAGGCCGGCGAGTCCGGCGAGTCCGACGAGATCCCGCCGACGGTGGCCGAACCCTCCGACGAGCTCCGGTAGCCCGGCGACGCCTTGCGCCAGGCACGCCCCCGAGCGAAGGCTTGGCAGGGGCGAACGGATGCCGCGGCATCCCTCACCGCTCCGTGCAACCGGGCGCGCCGCCCGGCCGCACCATCCTCACGCCTCGCGGGTGATCGTGACCTTCACGTGGAGGTGGCTCTTGAACGGCCCCGCGTACACACCGCGCAGCGGCGGCACGTCGTTGTAGTCGCGGCCGCGGCCGACGAGCACGTGACGGTCGCCGATCTCGATGTTGTTGGTCGGATCGAAGCCCTGCCAATCGCCCGCGAACCACTCGACCCACGCGTGCGACTCGCCCGTGACGGCCTGCCCCACCTCCGCCTCGGCCTGCGGGTGGAGGTATCCCGAGACGTAGCGTGCGGGGATCCCTACTTCGCGCAGGGCGCCGAGAGTGATGTGCGCCATGTCCTGGCACACGCCCTTGCGGGCGTCCCACGCTTCGGACGCCGTCGAGTGCACGCCCGTGATGCCCTGCATGTACTCCACGGCCTCGCCGATCGCCACGGCGATCGCGTGCGCCGCGTGCCCCGGATGATCGTGCTTGCCGGCGATCGACCGCGCGATCTCGGCGACCTCGGGGTGCGGCTTGGTGCGCGCGCTCTGCCCGAGCTGCTCGATCGTCTCGATCGAGCGGACGACCTCCTGCGCGAGCCGATCCCACGTGAGGTCGACGTGCTCGATCGGCCGAGGCCGCACCTCGACGAGCGAGCGCGCCGTGATCTTCAGCTCCGAGTGCGGCGAGAGCACGTCGAACGCCGCGACGCGCGTGCCGAAGTAGTCGACGTACTGGTTGACCGACGTCGAGGGGTCGATGTCGAGCGCCGAGCTCAGTACGAACTGGCTGTCGGTCGAGCTCGGGAGCATCCGCGCCTCGTTGTACGACGCCGACACATCGCCCTGGTACTCGAAACCCGTCGCGTGCTCGATGCGCAGCCGCTTCATGCGCCGCACCCCCGCTCGCGGGGGTCGCCCGCCGGCCGCTGAGCGGACGAAGTGGTCATGAGATCTCTCCGATCCAGCTGGGCTCGGCCTGCGTCGGGAAGAACCTCGACTTGATGGCTTCGGATGCCTCGCGCGTCACCTTCTGCACGCGGTCCATGTGCAGCGGCAGCTCGCCGAGGATCTCGCTGATCGGCGAGTATTCGAGGTCGTTGCGGATGCGTCCGAGCGCGCGCAGCACGTTGTTCGAGTGGCCGACGCGGTCGGCGCGCGGATCGATCGCGCTCATGCAGTCCTCGGCGCGCTGGATCGAGTAGATGATCGACCGCGGATAGAGGCGGTCGAGCAGCAGGAACTCCGCCGCGTTCTTCGCGCTCGGCATGCCGCGGTAGGTGCGCAGGTACGCCTCGTACGCTCCGCACGAGCGCAGGATCGTGGTCCAGGAGGGTCCGGATGCCTCGGTCAGCGACCTCGTCGCGAGCAGGCGCGCCGTCATGTCGGCACGCTCGATGCTGCGCCCGAGCGTGAAGAACTGCCACGCTTCGTCGCGGCTCGTCGAGGAGTCCACGACGCCGACCGAGAGCGCTGCGCGCTCCCTCACCCACTGGAAGAACTCGTGGACCTTCTCGGTCTGGAGGCGCCGAGGCATCCGTGAGTTCGTCGTATTGAGGCACTCCCAGAGCTCGGTGCTGACGATCTCTCGCGCCCGGCGCGCGTTCTCGCGCGCCGCCGTGAGCGAGTAGGCGATGCTCGACGGGTTCATGCGGTCGACGGCGAGGCGCGCGATGACGTCTTCGCGGGAGACCTTGCCGACCTCGGCGGCGGGGAAGGAACCCATGATCGCCAGGAGCGACCGACACGCGGTGTCTTCGTCGATCCACGGGTCTTCGAGGAGGAGCTGGAGGTGCACGTCGAGGATGCGCGCCGTGCCGTCGCTGCGCTCGATGTAGCGGCCGATCCAGAAGAGCGACTCCGCGATGCGGCTCAGCAACTCCCCGCCTCCTCGCCCTGCTGCGCCGACCCCACCGGGCCGGCTCCGAACCCGTGAGCCTCCACCGGGCCCGCCCCGAACCCGTGAGCCTCCATCTGAGCGCCCCCGAACCCGTGAGCCTCCACCGGGCCCGCCCCGAACCCGTGAGCCTCCATCTGAGCGCCCCCGAACCCGTGAGCCTCCACCGGGCCGCCCCCGAACCCGTGAGCCTCCATCTGAGCGCCGAGACCTTGGGTGCGCCCCGCGGTTTCGGCCGTCTGGTGGAGGTTCACGGTCTGGGCGGGGGCCGGGGCCGGGGTCGGGGCCGGGGTCTGAGGCGGGGTCTGGGCCTGGGCCTGCTGCTGCTGGGCCTGCTGCTCGACGTGCGAGCGGGGACGGTCCTGCGGCGAATGCGCCACGGCCGGCTGACCGTCGTAGATGATCGGGATCGCCGCCGTGATCGTGGCCGCCTGATCGGCGACGAGGCCGGGAAGGCCCTGGCCCTGGCCGTACTCCACGTGCGAGGGCGCCGAGCCGCCGACGATCCAGGTGTCTTTCGACCCGCCGCCCTGACTCGAGTTCACGACGAGCTGGCCCTCGGGCAGGGCGACGCGCGTGAGGCCGCCCGGCAGCACCCAGACGTCCTCGCCGTCGTTGACCGCGAACGGACGGAGGTCCGCGTGGCGCGGCCGCATCCCGTCCTCGACGAGGGTCGGGATCGTCGAGAGCATGACGACCGGCTGGGCGATCCAGCCCCGGGGATCGGCGAGCAGGCGCTGGCGGAGCTTCTCGAGCTCGGCGGGCGAGGCATCCGGACCCACCACCAGGCCCTTGCCGCCCGACCCGTCGACGGGCTTCACGACGAGCTCGTCGAGCCTGTCGAGCACCTCCTCGAGCGCGGCCGGGTCTTCGAGCCGCCAGGTGTCGACGTTCTTGAGGATCGGCTCCTCGGCGAGGTAGTAGCGGATGAGGTCGGGGACGTACGTGTAGAGGAGCTTGTCGTCGGCGACGCCGTTGCCGACCGCGTTCGCGATCGTGACGTTGCCCAGACGCGCGGCGAGCATGAGGCCCGGCGCGCCGAGCATCGAGTCGGCGCGGAACTGCAGCGGATCGAGGAAGTCGTCGTCGACGCGGCGGTAGATGACGTCGACGCGCTGTGGTCCGCGGGTCGTGCGCATGAAGACCTTGCCGCCGACGCACAGCAGGTCGCGGCCTTCGACGAGCTCGACGCCCATGAGCCGCGCGAGGAGGGTGTGCTCGAAGTACGCCGAGTTGTAGACGCCCGGGGTGAGCACGACGACGTTCGGGTCTTCGATGCCCGCGGGCGCCGACGCCCGCAGGGCCGCCAGGAGCTTGTTGGGGTAGTCGCCCACGGGGCGCACGCGCATCGAGACGAAGAGCTCGGGGAGCGTCTGGGCCATGACGCGGCGGTTCGAGATGACGTAGCTGACGCCCGACGGCACGCGCACGTTGTCTTCGAGCACGCGCATCTCGCCGTGCTCGTCGCGGATGAGGTCGATCCCCGAGACCTGGATGCGCACGCCGTTGGCCGAATGGATGCCGCTGGCCTGCCGGTAGAAGTACTGCGACGAGGCGATCAAGGCCGCGGGCAGCACGCCGTCCCGGACGCAGTGCTGATGGCCGTAGGCGTCGTCGAGGAAGGCCTCGAGCGCATGCACGCGCTGCTTGACCCCCGCCTCGATGCGCGACCACTCGTCGTACTCGATGATGCGGGGCACCGCGTCGAGCGGGAAGGGCCGCTCCTCACCGGCGAAGTCGAACGTGACGCCCTGAGCGAGGTACGAGCTGGCGAGCGAATCGGTGCGACCGCGCAGCTCCTCCTGGGTCATCTGCGCGAGCGCCTGATAGAGCTCGCGGTAGGCGTCGCGGGACTCGACCGGGGCGCCCGGATGGGCGGGGGAGCCGAACATCTCGTCGAACGCAGGCGTGCCCGTCGCGGTCTTGCGGGGCGCCAGAGTGGAGCCGTAGCCGTCGAACAGATCGCCCATGCGACGAGCCTAGTCCGGGGCGTGTTGCCGCTGTGTTTCGACCTCGCGCGGGCCGGTCAGGCGTCTCGGTCGGACCTCCCGCGGACGGGGCCCGAGTCACCGTCCGACCTCTCGCGGACGGGGCCACGCCCGCCCGATCGGACGTAAGCTCGCGCTATGACTCGAGAGGCGGTCGCCTCGACCCGCGTCGCCCCGAAGGCCTCGGCCTTCTCCGGCGCGGCCGCGGGCGTGGCATCCGTCGTCTTCGGAGCCGGGCTCGGAGAACTCGTCGCCGGCCTCCTCGCCCCGCCGTCGAGCCCCTTCTCGGTCGTCGGCGGAGTGCTCATCGACCTCGCGCCGCCGTGGGCGAAGGATGCCGCGATCTCGCTCTTCGGCACGAACGACAAGCTCGCCCTGCTCGTCGGCATCGGCCTCGTGCTGCTCGTGGCGGCGGCGGCCGTCGGCGTGCTCGAGCTGCGTCGGCCGTGGGCGGGAGTCATCGTCTGCACCGTGCTCGGCGCCGGGGTCGCGGTGCTCGCGATGACGCGCGCCGATGCGACGGGGCTGTCGTGGATCCCGTCGCTCGTCGCGGGCGCGGCCGCGGCGGTCGCGCTGCGGTTTCTCACTCGCCTCGCGCGGCGGGCGGCGGATGCCTCGGCCGACGGGTCGCAGAGCGACACCGCTCGCGCGGCCGATCGGGTCGCCGACGACGATCGCCGGCGCTTCCTCGTGTGGGCGGGTTCGGCAGCCGCGGCCGGAGTGCTCGCCGCGATCGTCGGCTCGGCCCTTCGCGCCGGCTCGCGGACGGTCGAGGCCGTGCGCAACGCCCTGCGCCTCCCCGCCCCCGCCGTCGCGGCACCGCCCGTCCCCGCGGGGGCGCAGCTCGATGTCACGGGCATCTCGAAGGTCGTGACGCCGAACTCGGGCTTCTACCGGATCGACACGGCGCTCATCGTGCCGCAGGTCGACCCGAGCTCGTGGAGCCTGCGCATCCACGGCATGGTCGAGAACGAGGTCGTGATCAGCTGGGACGAGCTCCTCGGGCTGCCACTCGAGGAGAGCTGGACGACCCTCGCCTGCGTCTCCAACCCCGTCGGCGGCGACCTGATCGGCAACGCCAAGTGGCTCGGGTACCCCATCCGCTCGCTGCTCGAACGCGCGCGGCCGACCGCGGACGCAGACATGGTGCTCTCCCGCTCGATCGACGGCTTCACGGCCGGAACGCCGCTCGAGGTGCTGCAGGAGCCCGATCGCGCCGCGATCCTCGCGGTCGGGATGAACGACGAGCCCCTCCCCGCCGAGCACGGATTCCCGGTGCGCATGGTCGTGCCCGGCCTGTATGGCTACGTCTCGGCGACGAAGTGGGTGACCGAGCTCGAGGTCACGCGGTTCGATCGCGCGAGCGCCTACTGGACCGACCGCGGCTGGTCGGCGAAGGGCCCCGTGAAGCTGCAGTCGCGCATCGACGTGCCGCGGCGCAACCAGGGGCTGAGCCCCGGCGACACGGTCATCGCCGGCGTCGCGTGGCAGCAGCACGTCGGCGTGTCGAAGGTCGAGGTGCAGGTCGACGGCGGCCCGTGGCGCGAGGCGCAGCTGGCCACCGCGATCTCAGACGACACGTGGGTGCAGTGGTCGCTCCCGTGGCGGGCCGAGACCGGATCGCACGCCATCCGCTGCCGCGCCACCAACGCCGACGGCGAGACGCAGACCGAGACCGACTCCTGGCCCGAGCCCGACGGCGCGACGGGCTGGCAGCAGCTCAACGTCACCGTGGCCTGACCCGCGGGTGAGGCGCGGCGCGCCGGCCTCGAGCCCGTGCACCCTCTCCCCGGCCTCGAGCCGCCCTACCGCGTACCGAACGCAGGACCAGAGCAGCCGAACAGCCCGACACGCCGCGGATCAGCCGTCGCGCGCTGCGCGCGTCCTGCATTCGGTACACGTGACGGCGGCGACCGCCGCGCCGAGGCGGCGACCGCAGTCCCGCGCGCCGGTCGCCCCACTCCCCGGCCTCGAGCCCGCCCTGCCGCGTACCCAACGCAGGACCAGAGCAGCCGAACAGCCCGACACGCCGCGGATCAGCCGCCGCACGCTGCGCGCGTCCTGCATTCGGTACACGTGACGGCCGGGGGCCGCCGCGCCGAGGCCGCGCGACCGCAGTCCCGCGCGCCGGTCGCCCCTCTCCCCGGCCTCGAGCCCGCCCTGCCGCGTACCCAACGCAGGACCAGAGCAGCCGAACAGCCCGACCCGCCGCGGATCAGCCGCCGCGCGCTGCGCGCGTCCTGCATTCGGTACACGTGACGGCCGCGACCGCCGGGCCGAGGCCGCGTACCCAACGCAGGATCAGAGCAGCCGAACAGCCCGACACGCCGCGGATCAGCCGCCGCGCGCTGCGCGCGTCCTGCATTCGGTACACGTGACGGCCGGGGGCCGCCGCGCCGAGGCCGCGACCGCCGGGCCGGGCCGCAGGCCGCGACCGCGGGGCCGAGACCGCACCGCGGGGCCGCACCGCGGGGCCGAGACCGCACCGCGGGGCCGAGGCCGCGACCGCGACCGCCGGGCCCGCGGCGCAGGGGGCTCAGCCCTCCAGCACGACCCGGAGCTGCTCGACGGCCCAGTCCAGCTCCGTCGCGCGCACGACGAGGGGCGGCGCGATGCGGATCGTCTGGCCGTGCGTGTCCTTCACGAGCACGCCGCGGCCGAGGAGGCGCTCGGCGATGTCGCGGCCCGTGCCGCGCGACGGGTCGATGTCGATGCCGGCCCACAGCCCCGCGATGCGCACGGCCGTCACGCCGTGGCCGACGAGCTCGCCGAGCTTCGCCTCGAGGTGCTCGCCCAGCGCCGCGGCGCGGGTCTGGAACTCGCCCGACGCGAGCATCTCGACGACGCGCGTGCCGACGGCCGCCGCGAGAGGATTGCCGCCGAAGGTCGAGCCGTGCTCGCCGGGCTGGATCACGCCGAGCACGTCTTCGTCGGCGACGACGGCCGACAGGGGG
Source organism: Microbacterium sp. F51-2R (assembly GCF_052180235.1). GTDB lineage: Bacteria > Actinomycetota > Actinomycetes > Actinomycetales > Microbacteriaceae > Microbacterium. The sequence continues at coordinate 1,959,782 of NZ_CP197470.1, forward strand.
AGGATGCCTCCGCCCAGCGCCTTGCCGAGAAGGTAGACGTCGGGGACGACGTCCTCACGGTCGCACGCGAACGTCTCGCCGACGCGGCCGAGGCCCGACTGGATCTCGTCGGCGATGAAAAGCACGTTGTGCTTCGTGCAGATCTCGCGCACGGCGCGAAGATAGCCCTCCGGCGGGATGACGACACCGGCCTCGCCCTGGATCGGCTCGACCAGCACGGCCGCCGTCTCGGGGGTGATCGCCGCCTCGATGGCCGCGGCATCCCCGAACGGCACCGTGACGAACCCGGGAGTGAAAGGACCGAAGTCCGCCCGCGCCGCCGGATCGTCGCTGAAGCCGACGATCGTCGTCGTGCGGCCGTGGAAGTTGCCGCTCGCCACGACGATGCTCGCCGCCGAAGGCGCGACGCCCTTGACGCGGTACGCCCATGCCCGCGCGACCTTGATGCCGGTCTCGACGGCCTCGGCGCCGGTGTTCATCGGCAGCACGAGGTCTTTCTTGCACAGCGCAGCGAGCGCCGAGGCGAAGTCGCCGAGCCGGTCGTTGTGATACGCGCGGCTCGTCAGCGTCAGGCGCCCGAGCTGCTCCTCGGCGGCGGCGATGAGAGCCGGATGCCGGTGGCCGAAGTTCAGCGCCGAGTAGGCCGAGAGCAGGTCGAGGTAGCGCTTGCCCTCGACATCCGTCACCCACGCGCCCTCGCCCCGCGAGATCACGACAGGCAGCGGGTGGTAGTTGTGGGCGACGTGGCGCTCCTCCGACCCGATGATGCGGATCGTCGAGGTGTCGAGGACGGGGCCCTGCGAGGGAGTCATGCCTGCGTCCTTCAGCGTCGCAGCTCGAGCGTGCAGCACTTGATGCCGCCGCCGCCCAGCAGCAGTTCGGACAGGTCGACGAGAACCGGGTTGTACCCCCGCTCGCGCAGCTGCGCCTCGAACCCCTTCGCGCGCGGCGAGATGATGACGTTCAGGCCGTCGCTGGCGGAGTTGAGGCCGAAGACGGAGCCGTCCTCGTCCGACACGCGGATCGCGTCGGGGAAGCGCTCGGCGAGCACGGCCTGGCCCTCGGCGTCGAACGCGTGCTCGAGGTAGGCGATGTTGGCGTGCTCGACGCCTCCCTCACCCTGCACCGGGTCGAGCACGGCGATCGCCGTGTCGAGGTGGTAGAAGCGCGGGTCGACGAGGGTCAGCGAGACGACCTCCTTGCCGAAGATCTCGCCGATCTCGCGGTGGCTGTCGCCCGTCGAGCGGAAGCCCGTGCCCGCGAGGATCGTGTCGCCGACGAGCAGGAAGTCGCCCTCGCCCTCATTGACCTCGCGCGGCTCGACCACCTCGAACCCGTTGTCGCGGAACCAGTCCATGAACGCCGGACCCTCGGGCACGCGCTCCTGGAAGCGGAACTTCGCGCCGTAGGCGATGTTGTCGATGATGAAGCCGCCGTTGGCGGTGTAGACCATGTCGGGCAGACCCTCGATCGGGTCGATGAGCTGCACCTCGTGGCCGAGCTCGAGGTACGTGTCGTAGAGCTTCTGCCACTGGCGCACGGCGAGGGCCGTGTCGGTCGGGTTGGCGGGCTCCATCCACGGGTTGATCGTGTAGCTCACCGTGAAGTGCTCGGGTCGGCACATGAGATAGCGGCGGTGCTGCTGGACTCGCGTGGTCGAGTCGCCGGTGAGAGGCGCGGTGTTCTGCATGGACATACATGCTCCTTCGACGGGGCGGCGGACGCTGTCCAGAGGCCCGGCGGGACTTGAGAAGCCGTCAACACGGGCACGCCGCGAATATTCTCTCACGCTGGGTGCGAAACGCCGGCGAAGGTGGGGACGGATGCCTCGTCCCGTCCGAGCTCCGGCCCCTCCTCTCGGTCGCTGCGCTCCTCGCTCGGGAACCGGAAAGGCCTCAGCGGGCGACGACGACGATCTTGCCCAGCGTGTGGCCGGCGTCGACGTGGGCGACGGCGTCGCGGGCCTCGCCGAGCGGATACGTCCGCTCGATGACCGGGCGGATCGCCCCGGCCGCGACCAGCCCGAGCAGCTCGCGGAGCTGCGCCGGATCGACCTTCGCCGAGAGCGGACGGATGCCTCGGCTCGACCCGATCGAGAGCACGACGGCGCGCAGCATCCGTGGCACGGGACCGAGCAGGCGCCCACCCTCCCCCGACACGAGCACGACGCGGCCCGCGGGCCGCACGAGGCGCCGGAGAACACGCAGCGGCGCCGTGCCGGCGATGTCGATCACGGCGTCGAACGAGCCCGCGGGGAGCTCGGGCGCGCCCGGCTGCACAGCGCGGTAGTCGAAGGCTCGACGAGCGCCGAGGCCCGTGACGAGGCCGATCGAGCGCTCCCCCGTCAAAGCCCACACCTCGTTGCCCCGGTGCGCGGCGAGCTGCACGGCGTAGGTGCCGACGCCTCCCGACGCTCCGATGACGAGCACTCTGCCCCCCTCGGGCGCCGCGGCGAGGCCCAGCGCCTGCCACGCGGTGCACGCGGCGATCGGGAGGGCCGCGGCATCCGTCGCCGTCACTTCGGCGGGGCGCGTCACGAGGCGCGCGGCCCGCGCGAGCGTGTACGGAGCGAGTCCGCCTCCCGGCAGCTCGCCCACGACCTCGTCGCCGACCGCGAACTCCGACACGCCGGCGCCGAGGGCGACGACGGTCCCCGCGACGTCCATGCCGCGGACGGCATGCTTCGGCCGGCGCAGGCCGAAGAAGAGGCGTACGAGGAGCGGCTCGCCGCGGAGAAGCCGCACGTCGCCGGAGTTGAGGCCCGTCGCGCGCACCTCCAGGAGCACTTCGCCCGCGCGGGGAGCCGGCACGTCGACCTCTTCGGGCGAGAGGGTCTCGGGGCCGCCGTACCGGCGCTGCCGCCACGCGGCCATCGTGCGGGGAAGAGCCGGGGTCGCGCCATTCGTTTCGGTGCTCATGAGGACTCCTCGGGGTAGTGGAAGATGTCGTCGAGGCCCACCCCGAAGACGCGGGAGATCTGGAAGGCGAGCTCGAGGGTCGGCGAGTACCGGCCCTGCTCGATGGCGATGAGGGTCTGGCGTGTGACTCCGACCCGGCGGGCGAGCTCGGCCTGTGTCAGGCCGGATTCTTCGCGGACGGAGCGGATCGTGTTGGTGACGCGGGTCGGTTTGACCATCAGACGAGGCCGCGGCGGTAGGCGATGACGCTCGCGATGCAGCCGATGATCGACGAGAGGGCGAAGCCGGCGTACATCGTGTTGGCGATCCAGAACCAGTCCGCTTCGAAGGCGCACAGCACGAGCACGCCGAGACCTGCGATCAGGAGGAACGCCTGGCCGACCCGCGTGCTCATGTGCGAGATGTCGCGGTCGCGCTGATCGGAGGTGCCGACGTCGTCGGGGTTGCGCCGCGCCATGATCCTCCCCCACAGGAAGCTCACGCCGATCGACACCACGAGGCCGCCGACGATCGTCCACACCATGAACGGCACCCAGTCGACGTCGGCGAGCGGTCCGCCGCCGGCCGCGCTGAGCACGAGCCAGATGTACACGGCGACGCTGAGGAGGCTCACGATGAGCCCGACCCAGACGTTGCGTTCCTCGTAGGCCATGACACGCTCCCGATGTCTAAAATGTTTGACATCGGAAGCGTACGACAGCCGCGGCATCCGTGTCAATTATTCTTTACACGGATGCCGCGGCCGGCATTCTCTCGTCAGATGACCTCGTCGCTCCAGTGGTCGGGATTTCCGAAGCGGTGGGCCGTGATCGTGACCGACTGCTCACGCAGGAACGGCAGCAGCTCCAGGCGCCCCGCCGTCGTGACCTCGTTGTCGTAGACCGCGAGGTCGGGGTCGCCCTCGACCGCCTCGGCGAGCACGCGGTGCAGCGCTGCGACCGATGCGGGGGGTCCGACCAGGCGCACGCGCGAAGGACGCGGCGCGCGGGCGTCGGCGTCGGGGCCCGTCATCCGTTCGAGCCACTGCTCGTCCGTCTCGACGAACACCGGCACGTCCTGGTCGGCGAGGGCCCGGCGGACGGGGCCGGGGAGCCCCACGGGAGCGCTGATCGTAAGACCCGCGCCCGAGCGCACGCCGGCGACGGCGACGCGCAGGAGCGACTGCCACGTGGCATCGGAGGTCGCGCGGATCGCGACCTGCGGGATCGGGCGGTAGCGGAAGAGGTTGCGCTCGACGCCGAGGTGCGAGACATCGCGCACCTGGCCGAACTCGCGATCCCACGCGATCGCATCCGACAGGGCGGCACGGCGCAGCCACTCGAAGGCCTCGAAGTCGAGCGAGGGCTGAGCCGCTTCGATGACGTCGGTGATGCGGGAGTCGAGGCCGCGCAGATGCAGGGTGGTCGACGAGGCCGACCCCGTCGTCGCACGCCACGAGCCGAGGCCGACGAGGTAGTTCGGACCCCCGGCCTTCGCGCCCGCACCGACCGAGGAGCGCTTCCAGCCGCCGAAGGGCTGCCGCTGCACGATCGCACCCGTGATGCCGCGGTTGACGTAGAGGTTGCCCGCTTCGACACGGTCGAGCCACAGGGCGAGGTCGTCGGGGTTCTGCGTGTACAGGCCCGCCGTGAGGCCGTACGCGACGGCGTTCTGCATCTCGATCGCCTGCGTGAGCGAAGACGCGTGCATGATGCCGAGGACCGGCCCGAAGAACTCCTCGCGGTGGAAGCGCGAACCCGCGTGCACGCCCGCGCGGATCCCGGGCGTCCAGAACCGCCCCGCCGTCTCGGGCCCGAAGTCGAGCCGTCGCGGCTCGACGAGCCACTTCTCCCCCTCGTCGAGTGTCGTCAGGGCCCACTCGAGCTTGCCCTGGGGCACCTCGATGACGGGTCCGACCTCGGCGAGCGGATCCGACGGCGGGCCGACGCGCAGCGACGTCGCAGCATCCACCAGCTGACGCGCGAAGCGCGCCGAGCGGCCGACAGGACCGACGAGGATCGCGAGCGAGGCCGCCGAGCACTTCTGTCCCGCGTGTCCGAAGGCGCTCTTGATGAGATCGGATGCCGCGAGGTCGAGGTCTGCGGACGGCATGACGATCATCGCGTTCTTGCCGCTCGTCTCGGCCAGGAGCGGCAGCTCCGGGCGCCACGAGCGGAAGAGGGCAGCCGTCTCCCACGACCCGGTGAGGATGACGCGGTCGACGTCGGGGTGCGAGAGGAGCCTGCGGCCGAGATCGCCCTCGTCGATGTCGACGAGAGCGAGCACGTCGCGAGGGACCCCCGCCTCCCACAGCGCCTCGGCGACGACGGCGGCGCAGCGCCGGGCCTGGGGCGCAGGCTTGAAGACGACGCCCGACCCCGCGGCGAGCGCCGCGAGCACACCGCCGGCAGGGATCGCCACGGGGAAGTTCCAGGGCGGGGTGACGACGGTGAGTCTCGCGGGCACGAAGACCGCGCCGCTGACGCGGTCGAGCTCGCGCGCCGTCGCGGCGTAGTAGTTCGCGAAGTCGACGGCCTCGCTGACCTCGACGTCGGCCTCGGCGAAGACCTTGCCGGTCTCGGATGCGGCGACCTCGATGAGCTCTCCGCGGCGCGCCTCGAGGGCCTTCGCGGCGGCGAGGAGCACGACCGACCGATCGGCCGCGGGCAGCGCGCCCCACCGGGTCGCGGCATCCCGCACCTGCGCGACGATCGCCTCGAGCGCGTCGCCGTCGGTCACCTGCGCTTGCGCGATCGTCGCATCGCCCGCGGTCGAGACATCGATGCGGGAGAGGATGCCGCGTGCCCACTCACGATTGGCCGGAAGCGCCGGGTCGGAGTCGGCCGCGTTGCGGAACCCGGGTGCGCCGACGGCACGCGTGCCCGACTCCCGGCGCGAGAAGACCGCGGTCTCGACGAACTCCTGGCCGCCGAAGACCTGGGCCTCGGCCCCTCGCTCGAGGAGAGCGGTGTCGGCGAGCCCGGAATCGGCCGACGCGGAGCGCGCGATGCCGATGACGGCCTCGGTGAGATCCTCGTCGTCGGCGCGCGCGGCGTCTCGGACGAGACCGCGGTCGGCGTAACGGGCGGTGTCGGGCCGGGCGGGGCCGGCGCCTCCGGCGCGCCGGTCCTGCGTGCGTCGCGGCTCGTCCGGGAGTGCAGGGTCGGCGGCGCGCTCGAGCGACGCGAAGAACCGGTCGCGCTCACGGGCGAACAGCGCGGGGTCGTCGGCGAGGTCGAAGGCGGCCGAGAGGAAGTTCTCGCTCGAGGCGTTCTCCTCCAGGCGACGCACGAGATAGCTGATGGCGACGTCGAACTCGTCGGGCCTGACGACGGGCACATAGAGGAGGACGGGCCCGACCTCGCGGCTCACGGCATCGACCTGACCCTGCGCCATGCCGAGGAGCATCTCGAACTCGACCGCATCGCGGACGCCGCGCTTGCCGGCGAGGAGCCACGCGTAGGCGATGTCGAAGAGGTTGTGCCCGGCGACGCCGATGCGGACGGCCGAGGTACGGTCGGCATCGAGCGCGGCGTCGAGGCACCGCAGGTAGTTCGCGTCGGAGTCGACCTTCGCGTCGTAGGTCGCGAGCGACCAGCCGTGCATGACGGCATCCACTCGCTCCATCGCGAGGTTCGCGCCCTTCACGAGCCGCACCTTGATGCGCGCACCGCCCGCGTCGACGCGCGCCTGCGACCACGCCGCCAGCCGGTCGAGGGCGCCCAGCGCATCGGGCAGATACGCCTGCAGCACGATCCCGGCCTCGAGATCACGCAGGCGCGGGTCGGCGAGGATGCGCGTGAAGACCTCGATCGTGAGGTCGAGGTCGCGGTACTCCTCCATGTCGAGGTTGATGAAGGTGCGGTCGCCGGCCGCGGTCAGGTAGAGGGGCAGGAGCCGCTCGACGACCTTGTCGACGACCTCGTCGAAGGCCCACATCGAGATGTGGCTCGCGATCGCCGACACCTTGACCGAGACGTAGTCGACGTCGGGCCGGCGTACGAGCTCGTGGATGCCCTCGAGCCGGCGCAGCGCCTCCTTCTCGCCGAGCACGGCCTCCCCCAGCAGATTGAGGTTGAGCCGGGCGCCGCGCTCGCGGAGCGTCTGGATGGCCGGGCCGAGCTTCTCGGGGCGCGCGTCGACGACGAGGTGTCCGACCATCTCGCGCAGCACGCGGCGCGCGATGGGCACGACCGGCGAAGGAAGGACGGGTGCGACACTCCCCCCGACCCGCACGGCTCCGCGCAGATACCAGGGCAGGAACTTCGGCACGAGAGGCGCGACGCGGCTGAGATTGGATGCCGCGGCCGCGAGGCTCTCGGGGCGCATGACGCCGTCGACGAAGCCGATCGTGAAGGGGAGCCCGTCGGGGTCTTTCAGGACGCCGGCGAGTCGCTCGGCGGAGGGGTCCACGTCGACCTGTGCGCTCTCGGCGATCCACCGCTGCGCGAGTTCCACGGCACGGGCGGCGAGATCGTCGCCGGGAGACGTGAGGTCGGTGTCCCCCTGGTAAGGGTCGGTCACCATGCCGACAAGCCTACGTGGGCATCCCCCGCACAGCACGACCCCGCGCCCGGACTGTACAGGGAGGAGGCTGTCCGGGCGCGGGGTGGAGCGGGCTACGAGGGCGCTGGGGGTCAGCGCCGCTCCGTCGTGCCGCTGCGGCGATCCGTGGGGCGGGGATCGCCGGTGTCGTCGATACGGGGGTCGCCGGGGCGGGCATCGACGTCGGGGGCGCCCGCGTCGCGGGCGTCGGTCATGGGACGCCCGGCATCGCGGGCGTCGGTGCGGGTGGAGTCGTTCGCGTAGGGGTCGACCTCGTCGGCCTTGCGGAGGATCTCCTGCTCCTTCGCGCGGTGCGCCGCGGCCTCGTCGGCGTGGCCGCCGATCTCATCGGCATGGCGCTGCGCTTCGGCCTGGGCCTGGGCGGCACGCGCCTTGGCCTGCTCCGCCTCCGCGGCGGCGGTCGCGGCATCCGCTCGCGCCTTGGCCTCGCGAGCCTCGACCTCCTGCGCCGCGAGCGCGGACTCGCGCGCCTTGGCGCGAAGATCCTCAGCCTGCTCGTGCTTGCGCTGCTCCGCTCGTGCGCTGTTGTTCCGCCTCACGAAGTAGGCGATGACAGCCACAACGGCCACGACGACGACGATGGCCACGATGATCCAGATGATGGTCGTGGAATCCATGATTCGGTCTCCTTGCGGCGACTCCCGGAGGGGGGTCGGAGTCGCCACTTCCGAATCAACCCGACAAGCGATCAGCGGGCAAAGGTCTTGCGCCGTGCCGTCCGGTGCGCTAGCACCCATATTGCTTCTTCAAACGAATAGTTCACCAAGTGAAACGAAATCGTCTAGGCTCTTATGACGCACGGGTGCTTGGGGCTCACTCCGGATCTGCAGATCATCCGTCGAGAAGGAGCAGGAGTGTCCGACGTGTCCCCCGCCCGCGAAGACGAGCGCGACTGGGAGCTCGACGAGCAGCGGCGACTCGAGCTGTGCGCGGTCGAGCCGATTCGCACTCCCGGCCGCATCCAGTCCCACGGCACCGTGCTGGGCATCGACGAACCCACGCAGACGGTCGTGTACGCGAGCGAGAACGCCGATCGGTGGCTCGGGCGCCGCGTACGCGACATGGGGAACGACGCCCTCACCTGGACGGTTCTGGACGGCGTGGCCGTCGATCCCGTGCGCCTCGAGTTCGAAGGCGCGCTGCACGACGTCGTCGTCCACCGCGGGACCACTCCCCTGCTCGTCGAGTTCGAGCCGGTGGTGCCGGGCCTGGAGTACGTGCGCACCAACGTCATCAGTGCGATCCAGGAGCTCGCTCCCCTCACCGATCCCGACCAGCTGCGCACGCTCGCCGCCCGGAGGATCAAAGAGATCACCGGCTTCGACCGCGTGATGTGCTACCACTTCCATCCCGACGGGCACGGGCAGATCGTCGCCGACGAGCGCGAGACCGACATGGAGCCCTATCTCGGCCTGCACTTCCCGGCATCCGACATCCCCGCGCAGGCGCGCGCCCTCTACATCGAGAAGCGGTCGCGTGCGATCGTCGACACCGAGGATCCGGGGCTGGCCGTACTCACGCTCCTCCCCGAAGCGCCGATCGTCGACCTCGGGCTCACGGAGCTGCGCGCCGTCTCGCCGCACCACCTGCAGTTCATGCGCAACATGGGGCAGGCCTCGACCATCTCGTTCGCGATCGTCGTGCAGGGCCGGCTCGTCGGCATGTTCACGTGCGCGCACCGCACGGTGCGGCGGCTCCCCGTGCTCCTGCGCCGTTCGCTCGAGGTGCTCGTGAGCCAGGTCGCGATGCAGCTCGGCTCGGCCAACGAGATCCAGCGCCTGCGCCGCCAGCTCGACGCGCGCGAGCGCCGATCGGCGATCGTGGCCCCGCTCTTCGGCCGCGGCCTGCCGTCCGACGTGCTCGTCAATGGCGACAAGACGGTGCTCGACGTCATCGCCGCCGACGGCGCCTACCTGCTCATCGGCGGCGCCATGCACACGACGGGCGACGCACCCTCCGCCGGCCGCATGCGGCGCATCCTCGATGAGCTGCCCCCCGTCGCGTTCGTCTCGGAGTCGTTGCCCCACGACCACCCCGAGCTCGCCGTCGAGCTTCCGACCGTCGCCGGGATCGTCGCCGTGCCCCTCCTCGGCGACGGCGACTGGCTGGTCTTCGTACGGCGCGAGGTGTCGAGCGAAGTCGCCTGGCTCGGCGATCAGGGGGCGACCAACCGGGAGCACCCGCTGTCACCGCGGCGATCGTTCTCGGCCTGGCGCGAGAGCGTCACGGGCCGGAGCGCCCCGTGGGGCCCCCACCTCCAGGACATCCTCGAGCTGGGCGAAGACATCCGCGCGACGCTCGCCCAGCGCGCGCAGGCCGAACTCGCCGAGCTCGCCTGGCGCGACCCGCTGACGGGTCTGCACAATCGCCGCTTCCTGCAGGACCGCCTCGACGAGATGCTGCAGGACGAGGTCACCGGCGTCGGCGTCGTCTTCATCGATCTCGACGGGTTCAAGCTGGTCAACGACACACACGGGCATGAGACGGGGGACTCGGTGCTGGTCGCCGTGGGTCAGCGGCTGTCGGCGAGCGCACGCGCGAGCGACCTCGTCGTGCGGTGGGGCGGAGACGAGTTCGTCATCGTCTGCCTCGGCGTCGACGAGGAGCGCGCGCACGAGATCGCCGCGCGCGCCATCACGGCGCTCGAGGCGCCCGTGCCCGTCGAGCACGCGATCGTCCAGATCACGGCGTCGGCAGGCGTCGTGACGGCGAACTCGCGCGTGACGACGATGGATCTGCTGGATGCCGCGGACTCGGCCATGTACCGCGCGAAGCGCGCCGGCAAGGGCCGCGTCTCAGACTGACCGCCCGGCGGCCGGCCTAACTCGTCGGGCCGTCGCGGTGCGGGCGGCCTCTCTCGTCAAGCCGTCGCGGTGCGGGCGGGCTCGGGGAGGATGCGCAGGCCGCCGGGAGAGTTGGATGCCTCGACCAGCTCCTGGAGCCACAGCCGGTTGATCTCGGGCATGGCGGCGTCGTACTCGAAGCGCAGAGTGCACGACGTCGACAGCCAGATGACCTGTCGTCGCTCGTTCGCCTCGTCCGTGAGGGCGAGCGACACGCTCTCGCGACGCCGGAACTTCGCGAGGATGACCAGCTCGAGATGTGCCAGAGTGCGGTCGTCGATCGCGAATTCGACGGCAGGCGAGCCGTAGTGCAGGGTACCCATCGACTCGATCCTACGTTGCCACGGGCCCCATCGTGATGAGCGTGGTTAGGCTGAGGGGGTGACGATCGTAAACCGCCTTACCGTCGACGGCCGCGACTACTTCCTCCCCGAGCCTGTCTCCGACCTGAAGCGAGACATCCTCGAGGCAATCAAGGCGGGTGGCGGGTACGTCACGATCCCGCCGCTGCGCGGCGGCCCCGGCATCGAAGTCCTCTTCTCCCCCGGCATGCCGGTCACCTGGTCGCAGCTCGACATCGCCGGCGAGCAGCCCGGTTCCGCGGCGGAAGACCCCGCCGACGACGACGACCTGAGCAACCTCTAGCCCGGAGACACCTCTCGCTCAGCGGACCTGTGCCGCTGGGCGATTTCTCGCGTCCAAGGCACCCCCGCGCCGGACGGCTCCACCCGACCGCTCGATCGTCAGTGTGCGGCGGCGCTCGCGAGCAGCCGGCTCATCTCCTCGGCGGGGACCGGCCTTCCGAGCAGGTACCCCTGCCCGATGTGACAGCCCCGCTCACGCGAGCGCTCGAGGTCTTCGACCGTCTCGATGCCCTCCGCCACGACGCGCCACCCGTGGCGCTCGGCGCGCTCGATGACGCCCGCGATCTCGGCCTCGGCTTCGGCATCCGTCCGCTGCGTCAGCGAGCGATCGATCTTGACTTCCTGGATCGGCACGGTCTCGAGCGCATCGAGCAGCACGTCGCCGGCGCCGTAGTCGTCGATCGATATCCCGATGCCTGTCGCCTTGAGCAGCGGCAGCACGTGCACGACGGTCGGGATCAGCTGCGGCGCCGGCGCCTCGGTGATCTCGATCGTCAGGCTTCCGGGGGTCAGCCCCAGCTCGCCCGCCCGCACGGCGACGGTCTCGACGAACTCGGGCGAGAACTGCGAGGGCGAGGCGTTGATCGAAAGGCCCAGCTGATGCCCCTCGTGCTGCCAGACGCTCACCTGTGCGCCTGCAGTGTCGAGCACGCTGGAGCCGATGGCCCCGATGAGACCGAACTGCTCGGCGAGGGGGATGAATCGGTCGGGCACGATCCGACCGAGGCGGGGGTGCGTCCATCGGCACAAGGCCTCGACCCCGACGGGATGCACGGGCAGACCGGCCTCGGCCAAGGCGAAGAGGGGCTGATATTCGACCGTCAGCCCGCCCGTCGTCACTGCTTCGCGCAGCTCGGCGGTAAGGGTCGCTGAGCTGTTCATGGGTCCAGGCTCCCCGCATCCCTCGAAGGAGCGCAACACCCAACGCCGCGCCCAAAAGATCGTATAATGCCCGCCAACGCATCGCCGGGCGTCGGCTCGTGCCTCATCCGTGCCGGATGAGCGGCCTCTGCAACCGCGGAACCCTGCGCCGGGATACGCTAGCCCCGATGGGTACCCTCACTTACGACTCGAAGCTCACCGTGTCTCTGGACGACCGCGTGCTGGCCCATCTGCAGCCTGTCATCTGGTCGAAGCTCCGTCGCGGCGAGCCCTTCTCGTTCACCTGGACCGATCCGATGCGGCCTGGCCTCGGCCGCACCTCGGTGTGGCTCAGCCCGAACATCCCGCTCGCGTTCGAGTACTTCGGCAGCCGCGCGCCACGCCTGAACCCCCTGTGGCTCGACGCGCTCAGCAAGGCCGCCAACTCGCCGACGGGACTGTCGATCGTGCCCGAGCCCGAGGCTCCCGAAGCTCCCTGACCTCGCCGGGTCGAGGCATCCGCTCACTCTCGCAGTGCGCCTGCGCACGACGCGCCCGCATCAGCGCCCTCGCGTGATACCGCCGAGTGTGCTTTTCGTCAAGGACCCATTCGCCGGCGTGCCGCGACATAGCGTCGAGGCATGACCAAGCTGGACGACCTGGACACCCGAGTCTCGCCCCGACGTCCTCAGCATTTCGCACTCTCCGATGCCCCTCACGTCGCCGTCGCCGGCCCCGTGCGCACCGACCCTCTCTCGGGCGACGTCGCGCGTCCCGCGCGCGCCGGACGCCTTCAGTCGATCGTCGCCGTCTTCAGCACGATCGGCGCCACGGGGTTCACGAACCCCGGCGAGCAGGTCCGCGCGTGGACGCTGCTGCTCAGCGCGATCAACGTCGTGATGGCGATCGCGCTCGGCCTCTCGCTCTACGCGATCCTGCGCTGACCCGCCGCTTCGCAAGCCTGGGCTGACCGGCCGCTTCGCGTGAAGCGACTCTGGCGTCACTCCCAGACGCTGGGTGCGGGCGCCTTGGTCGACGGAAGAGAGGATGCCGCGGCCCAGTCGTGCACCCACGGCGAGACGTCCGGCAGATCGTCGGGGCGCCCCACCGCCGCGAACAGCTCCTCGTGCGAGAGCGTGCCTCCTTTGCGCTTGAGCATGCGGGCACGGATGATGGCGCGGGCGTAGACCTCGCCGTCCACGACGGCGCGATGCTCGAGGTACAGCGCCTTGTCGTCGTGTCCGAGCAGACGGGATTCCACGACGAAGCGCTGCCACAGCTCGAGCGACTTGCGGAACGTGACGGTCTCGCTCGAGACGACGGCGTACCAGCCGTTGCGTCGCATCGCATCGGCCAGGCCCGTGCGCACGAGCAGGTCCCAGCGGCCGAGGTCGAAGAGCGACAGGTAACGGCCGTTGTTCATGTGCCGGAGCACATCGATGTCGGTCGGGAGCGTCGTGAGCCGGATGCGGCCGATCGCCGTCGGGGGGAGGCTTCGACCGAGACGCAGGCGCAGCCGGGCGCCGAGGGTGACGAGGATGGTCCGCCAGATCACGTTCACGTCGAGCGATCGTAGCCACTCGCCTGTCGATCGCCGATTCGGTTGTCGCTTCCCCACCAGGACCGTGCGGCGCCGCGCCGACGATCACGTGCGCCGCGACATCCGTTCCCGCATCCGGACCCGGCGCGACCTCCGCCGAGCGGAGGGCCTCGCCGGACGGGAGGGCGATGCCGGGCCGATCCGCCCTCCCTCGCGGTGAGAACCTCCGCCGAGCGGCGTCGCCGGACGGGGCCGATCCTGGGCCGATCCGCCCGATTTCCCCCGCGCGAAGCCCGCGCGTAGAGTCAGGCCATGGAAGCCGAACTGCAGACCGACATCGTCGTCCGTCCGGTGCGGGACGTCGACGCAGAAGCCCTCGGACGCGTGCACGCCACCTGCTGGCACGAGACCTACGACCACCTCATCAGCAAGGCCGCGCTCGAGAAGATCTCGCCGCGCCGCATGGCGGAGCTGTGGACCCACTGGGCCGTCCAGGGCCCCGAATTCAAGATGTTCGCGGCGCTCGTCGACGGCGAGATCGTGGGTTTCGCCGGCTCCGGCCCCGCCCGCGACAAGGACGCCCCGCGCTTCCGCGAGCTCTACTTCATCTACCTCCTCGACGCCTGGCACGGCACGGGCATCGGTCAGCGTCTCTTCGACGCCGTCACCGAGGCCGGCGAGGGCCTCTACCTCTGGGTCGCCGAAGACAACCCGCGCGCGCACCGCTTCTACACGCGCAACGGCTTCTCGCTCGACGGCGCCGCGCACACCGAGCCCTTCCTCGGCGAGTCGCTCACCGAGGTGCGCTTCGTGCGCTGAGCAGCGAATCCGCTGAGCGCCGACGGCGCTTCGTGCGTTGCGTGCAGCTCGACTGACGCGAAGACGGGCCCGGCCGATCGGCCGGGCCCGTCCTCGTCCCCGGGAAGCCACCGGGAGAACGGATGCCGCGCGCAGCCCTCGCGTGCGGCCTCCGCAGACTCAGCCCGCGCGGAGCACCGCCTGACCCGCCGAGACCTGCACGCGGATCGTGTTGTCGGCACCCGGCGTCGAGCCGAGGCCGTTGTCGAGGTTGCCGGCCGAGACGTCCGACGTGACGTCGTACTCGCCCTCGGGCACGGTCACACGGGCAGAGCCCGAGCTGACGTCGAGCTCGATGTCGCTCGGCTGTCTGCCCGACAGCGCCACGGTGAGCGAGCCGGCCGAGACGGAGAGGTTCGCCTCGTCGACGTCCTTGAGGTCGAGGTCGCCGGAGCCGGCGCTGATCTGCGCGTCGAGCGACGACGCCGAGCCGTCGAACGTCGCGCGCCCCGCGCCGAGATCGAGCGTCAGGTCGCCGAACTCGCCGTCGGCAGTCAGGTCGCCGGCGGCGAGCGAGAAGTCGGCGTCGGTCCCCGCGAGGGACTGGGGCAGACGCAGGACCGCATCGCCCGTGCCGCCGAAGATCCAGCCGTTGCCGAACCAGTTCGACCAGTTGTCGGGCGTCGAGACGACGAGGGTGCCGTCGTCGCGGCGGAGCGTCCACCGGTCGGCGCCCCACGCGCTCGTGACCTCCAGCTCGGCATCCTTCACGTCGGCGTAGACGACGCGGAGCGATCCGGCCGACACGTCGACCTTGAGGTCCTCGACGCCGGAGGCGCTCGCGCTGCGGACGGTGGTGTGGACGGATGCCGCGGCGATCGTCGCGACGACCGCCGACGCGATGGCCCCGACGATGACGAGGGCGCCGAAGACGATGACGAGGATGGCGACGACACGCGACGAGCTGCGCGTCGGCGGGCCGGCGGGAGGCGTCGGCGGGCCGGCGGGAGGGGGCGGCGGGACGTCGGTTCCCGCCGGCGGCGGGGTGAGGGTGGTGCTCATCGGGATGCTCCTGTCTGCGGCGCGGCGCCGCCGAGGTCGGTCTGCGGCCGGGTGCCGCCGTGTTCGAGGTGGGCGAGCGCTGCGAGCACCCGCCGGTTGCCGGACTCGTCCTGCTCGAGGTCGAGCTTCTGAAAGAGGGATGTCACGTGCTTCTCGACGCTTCCCTCCGAGATGAAGAGGGCCTTCGCGATCGCCTGGTTCGAGCGTCCTTCGGCGATGAGCGAGAGCACCGACGATTCGCGGTCGGTGAGCCGCAGCATCCGTTCATCCCTCGTCCTGCGACTGAGGAGCTGGGCGACGACCTCCGGGTCGAGGACGGTGGCTCCGCCGCCGATCCGCGCGATCGCGTCGAGGAAGTCGGCGATGTCGGCGACGCGGTCCTTCAGCAGGTAGCCGAGCGCGGCGCCCTTGGCCGAGATCAGCTCGGACGCGTAGCGCTCCTCCACGTACTGCGACAGGACGAGGAGGGGCAGGTCGGGGCGCTCGGCGCGGAGGGCGAGCGCCGCGCGGATGCCCTCGTCGGTCCAGGTCGGCGGGAGCCGCACGTCGAGGATGCACAGCTCCGGCGACGTCTCGGCGACGGTCTCGGAGAGTCGCGCCGCATCGGGGAGGGCTGCGACCACGGTGTGTCCGGAATCGTCGAGCAGTCGAACGAGGCCTTCACGCAGCAGGGCCGAGTCTTCGCAGATCAGGATGCGCACGGGATGCTCACCTCCACCGTCGTCGGGCCGCCCACGGGGCTGTCGATGCGGGCCTCGCCGCGCGCCGCGAGCACGCGGTGCACGATGCCGTCGAGACCGCCGCCCGGGATGATGCGCGCGCCGCCGATGCCGTTGTCTTCGACGCGCGCCCACAGCGTGTTGCCGTCGCGCAGCCGCACGAACACCCGCACCTCCGTGCCGCGGGAGTGCTTCGTCGCGTTCGTGAGGGCCTCCGCGATCGCGAAGTACGCAGCCGTCTCGGCGTCGCGGCTGCACCGGCCGTCCAGGCGCACATCGAGGTGCACGGGAACGACGGAGCGTGCGGCGAGGGCAGAGAGCGCGGCATCCAGTCCCCGATCGTCGAGGACGGAGGTGTGGATGCCTCGAGCCAGTTGTCGCAGCTCGGTGATGGCCGCCTTCGTCGAGGTGTGCGCCTCGTCGAGGAGAGCCTTCGCGGCCTCGGGATCGGAGTCGATCTTCTGCTGCGCGAGGCCGAGCGTCATCCCGACCGACACGAGCCGGGGCTGGACGCCGTCGTGGAGGTCACGCTCGATCCGCGTGCGCTCGACGTCGGCGGCGTGGACGGCGCCGGCACGCTGCACGTTGGAGGTGCGCGCCGCTTCGGCCAGCTGCGCCTCTCGCGAGGGGACCATGATCGAGCGGCTCAGGATGCCGTGCAGCAGCGCGAGTCCGATGATCGCCGCCGCCGAGACCAGCGCCGCGACGATGCCGGCGGGAAGAGCCCAGGCGACGGGGAACTCGAGCCCTGTGCGCGCCAGCGGCACGACGTCGGCGCTCGCATAGAGCGGCGCGAAGGCGAGGACGATGCCCGACGACAGGACGCTCAGGAGCAGCACGACGATCCACCCGAGGATCGTCGAGACGGCGAGGTTCGCGATCGCCCGCCACGTGGACGGGTCGATCGTCTGCAGCCACAGGGTGCGCAGGAACCCGCCGAAGCCGGGGCGGCCGCTCGATCGCAGACGCCGCGGCGGCAGGCCGAAGTCGTACAGCCCGTCGACGCGGGCCGCCTCGACCCACCCGACGCCGAAGAGGGCGTAGACGAGTCCGACGAGGAAGACCACGCCGATGAGAAGGACCGGGAGGAGCCCGAGGCCGAGGCCGAGGAGGGCGAAGAGGATTCCGAACACGGCGGGGCCGATGACGCCGAGTGCCGCGAGCTGGGCGACGGCGCCGGCGACGCGTGGCGGAGACGCGAGGGACGGTGCGGTGGCAGGGGTGCCTGAAGTCATGACTCCAAGGTAGGACGCGCCCTCCGCGGGCGCTCCCGAGGCATCCGGAGTCTTCTCTTCGGGTTATCCCCCAGGTCGCGGCGCTATCGCCCGCGTCGCGGGGCTATCGCCCGCTCACCTTGCCGAACAGGCGCGCGATGGGCGCGAGCACGAGGGGCCGCGCGGCGACCCAGCCGACGGCGATCACGACGAGGCTCGCGACGAAGATCCAGAACCCGGCCCAGTTGACGGCGTCCTGTGATGCGTACATGTGGTTGAGGTTGCGCAGCGCCCCGGTCGCGAACACGAGCGTCACGTGCACGACGATGAACAGGACGAAGTAGAGCATGACGGGGAAGTGCACCGCCCGCGCCCACTCGACCGGATAGGCGGCGCTCAGTCGCTTGGCGTTCTTGGGCCAGATGCCGCTCATGCGGACGCCCGTGAGGATCGCGAGCGGCGCCGCGAGGAACACCGTCGCGAAGTACGCGAGCTGCTGCAGCGAGTTGTAGTTGACCCAGCCGTTCTCGGTCGGCCAATCGAGCGACACGTACTGCAGCGCCGCCGACACGGCGTTGGGGAACACCGCCCAGCTCGTGGGCACGATCTTCATCCACTGCCCCGTGACGAACAGCAGGACCACGAAGATCACGCCGTTGACGATCCAGAGGATGTCGAGCGACTGGTGGAACCACAGGTTGAGGCTGATCTTGCGGCGGTTGTTGTTGCGCGGCGACCAGAAGACGCTCGGCCGCTTCTCGGTGCGCACCTGCAGGCCCGACCGGATGATCAGGACGATCAGGAACGTGTTGAAGAAGTGCTGCCACCCGAGCCACGGCGGGATTCCGACGGGCGCCCCCTCGGGCAGGGGGTACTCCCCGGGGTAGGCGGCGAGGAAGTCCTGCATGAAGTCGAGGCTCAGGAACCACCGCGTCGCGAGCACGGCCATGGCCGCGGCGAAGAGCAGGCCTGCACCGGCGACGATGACGGAGCCGGCCCACTGCCCCCTCGTGAAGGGTCCGTACCGCTTCGGCTCGGGCCGCGGTGCGGGCTGCGAGCGAGCGGCGGTGCCCGGCCAGACCGTGCGGGTGAACGGCAGCGGCGGGCGCTCGGCGAGGGCGACGGCTGCTGCGGCGGGGGCTTGGGGGGCGGCGGGCGCGGGCTGTGCGGCTTGGGGTACGGCGGGTTGTGCGGCGGGAGCGGCGGGTTGCGCGGCGGGCGTTGCCGGGGTCGCGCGCGGCGCGGTGGGCGCGGCGGTCTGTGCAGCCTCGGCGGGCGACGAAGGCGCCGCGGGCGCTGCGGTCGCGGCGGTCGTGCGGGGAAGACCCGTGCGGATGGGTCGCCCGGCGGCTGCAGGCGGTGCCGCCTCTGCAGGCGCCGAGGGCGGAGCCGAAGAATCCGAGGCGGTCACGTCCGGTGCGGCGGTGGCCGCGCCGACAGCGGCCACCGACGGAGCGGCTGTGCTGCGCGACGAGCGGACGGCGGATGCCGGGGGCCAGGGCTCCCCGCCCGCAACACGCGGAAGGCCCCGGCGCAGCGCACCGCCTTCGGCGACAGCAGGCGTCTCGACCGACGTCGCGGACGGGCCGGCTGCCACGGCGACCTCCTCTGCGGCCTCGCGGGACGGCGACACCTCCGCCGAGCCGGCACCGGTCGAGCCGGCGCGGGTCGACCCGGCGGCCACGGTCTCGGCCGCCCCCGCCGCAGCCACGGCCGCGCCGGTCGCCGCCCCCACGGAGGCGCCCGCCGCCTGACTCCCCGCGGTCTCGGCCGCGGTCGTCTCTGCCGCTGCATCGGCGGGCGGCCAGGGCTCGCCGCCGGGCACGCGCGGCAGGCCGCGCCGCAGCATCCGCCCACCGGGGGTGGCGCTCACAGCCTCGCGATCGGCCGGCGCGGGATCCGTCGCCTCAGGCACGCTGGACTCGGGACCCGCGACCTCAGGCGGGCCCGCGGCATCCGGCGACGCACTCGTGTCGGTCCCGGCATCATGCCGCGGCGCAGCCTCGACGAGCGTCCCGACGAGAACCTCAGCTCCCGCGCCGTCGCCGTTCGTGCCCGGGGCCTCGCCGGAGGGCGGCCAGGACTCGCCGCCCGGCGTGCGGGGCAGGCCTCGGCGGATCGACCGCGCGTATGTCGCCACCGTCGCTCAGGCCTTCTTCGCCTCGAGCGCCGCGATGAGCTGCGGCACGACGGTGAAGAGGTCGCCGACGACGCCGAAGTCCGCGATCTCGAAGATCGGGGCATCCGCGTCCTTGTTGACCGCGACGATCGTCTTGGCCGTCTGCATGCCGGCCTTGTGCTGGATCGCGCCCGAGATCCCGAGGGCGACGTACAGCTGCGGCGACACCGACACCCCGGTCTGCCCGACCTGGTACGACTGCGGCACGTAGCCCGCGTCGACGGCCGCGCGCGATGCGCCGACGGCCGCGCCGAGGGCATCGGCGAGCTGGTCGACGAGCGCGAACTTCTCGCCCGATCCGAGCCCGCGGCCGCCCGAGACGACCTTGGCGGCTCCGCGCAGCTCGGGGCGCGTCGAGGCGACGACGACCTGCTCGACGGAGTCGACGGAGGCCGCGGCCTTCCCCGACGCCGTGACGCGGACGATCTCGACCTCGGGCGTGCGCGACTCGGCACGGGCGTCGACGGCGCCCTGGCGGATCGTGATGACGGGGGCGCCCCACGTCACGGCCGCGTCGACGTTGTACGCCCCGCCGTAGACGGAGTGGTGTGCGACGACGCCCTCCGCGTCGCGCGAGACGCCGACGGCATCGACGCAGAGCCCCGAACCCGTGCGCGCGGCGAAGCGTCCCGCGACGTCGCGGCCCTCGATCGAGTTGGAGATGAGCACGGCGTCGGGCCGGACGAGGTCGGCGGCCGCGGCGAGCGCGTCGACGCGCGGCACCGTGAGGAGTGACGAGTCGCCCTCGGCCGTCAGCACGACGGCGGCGCCGAGGTCTCCTGCCTGCGCGGCGAGGGACGAGGCATCCGTCGACACGATCAACGCGACCGGAGTGCCGACCGAAGCCGCTGCACCCAGCAGCCCCGCCGACGACTTGGCCAGGTCGCCCGAGGGCGTGACGTCCAGGAGGACGAGGATCGAATCCGCAGCGAACTCCGTCATGTCTGCCTCTCTCACGCCAGCCGGTTCTCGATGAGGAACGCGGCGAGCTTCTCGCCCGCGTCACCCTCGTCGACGATCTTGACCCCCGCTTCGCGCGGCGGCTTCTCGCTCAGCGCGATGACGATCGAATGCGCGCCGCTGTGGTCGTCGGGCTCGATCTGCAGGTCGGCGAGCGAGAGCGTCTCGAACGGCTTCTTCTTGGCCGCCATGATGCCCTTGAAGTTGGGGAACCGGGCATCGGGCAGCGCCTCGGTGATCGAGACGACGGCGGGCAGCGCCGCCGACACGCGCATGGTCGCGCCGTCCGAGGCGCGCTCCCCCGACACGGTGCCGTCGCCGATCTCGACCGAGTTGAGCGAGGTCAGGTTGGGTACGCCGAGGAGCTCGGCCACCATCGCGGGGATGACGCCGCCCGATCCGTCGGTCGACAGGTTGCCGCCGATCACGAGGTCGTAGCCGATGCGCTGCAGCGCCGCCGCGAGCACCTCCGCCGTGAGGGCGAGGTCGGCACCGAGGAGCCCGTCGTCGACGACCTGCACCGCCGAGGCGGCGCCCATCGCGAGCGCCTTGCGCACCGTCGTCGTCGCCGATTCGGGCGCCATCGACAGCACGACGACCTCGGTGCCGGGCGTCTTGTCGGCGTGGCTCAGCGCGACCTCGAGGGCGCGCTCCCCGATCTCGTCGATGACCGCCTCGCTCGCGGAGCGATCGGCCAGACCCGTCTCGAGGCTGAGCTTGCGATCCCCGTAGGTGTCCGGGACCTCCTTGACCAGGACAACGATCTTCATACGCGTGCGCTCCTTCGTCTCGACGAGTCTATGCGGCGGGTTCGGCCTGGACGCACCGGTCTGCGCGCCGGATGCGGGCGGCGCGGCGCGCTACCGTGGAGAGCGCGACGAGGGAGGTGACCGATGGCGAGGAACTCGCCCCTGCCCATCGATCCCATCGCCGAGGCGAAGCGGCAGTGGATCGCCCACGGCTGGACCGATGCCGCCGCCGGCATGTCGGCCGTGACGTCGATCATCCGCGCGCAGCAGCTCATGTTCGCCCGCATCGACGCGATCCTGCGGCCGTTCGGGCTGTCGTTCGCGCGCTTCGAGATGCTCCGCCTCCTCGCCTTCACACGGCAGGGGCGGATGCCGATGGCCAGCGCCATCGCGCGCCTGCAGGTGCATCCGACGAGCGTCACGAACACGGTCGACCGACTCGCGAAGGACGGCCTGCTCGTGCGCGAGCCGCACCCGGTCGACGGCCGCGCGGCCGTGCTCGTGCTGACCGACGAAGGACGCGATCTCGTCGAGCGCGCGACCGCCGTGCTCAACACCGAGGTCTTCGAGCAGCCGGGCCTCAGCGACGACGACACGGCCGAGCTCGTGCGGATCATCGCGCGCTTCCGCAAGGACGCCGGCGACTTCGCCGACCCCCGCCCGATGCCCGACCCCCTCTGACCCCCGCCCGCGCGCCCGGTCCCGCGCTCGCCGAGACATGGGATTCTCGTCGAAACAGGGGCGATAACCCCATGGTTCGACGAGAATCCCATGTTTCGCGGCCGGGGTCAGCGGTGGGTGAAGTCGGGCGACCGCTTCTCGCGGAACGCGGCCATGCCCTCCTTCTGGTCGTGCGTGTCGAAAAGCGCGGCGAAGACGTGGCGCTCGAAGCGCAGGCCTTCGGCCAGCGGCGTCTCCATCGCCGTGTCGAGCGCGGCCTTGGCGGCGTAGACCGACGGAAGCGACTTGGCGGCGATCGCCTCGGCGACGGCGGCGGCCTCGTCGAGGAGGCCGGAGGCGGGCACGACGCGGGAGACGAGTCCTGCGCGCTCGGCCTCCGCGGCATCCATCATGCGTCCCGTGAGGATGAGGTCGGCAGCCTTGTAGTACCCGACCGCGCGGATGAGGCGCTGTGAGCCGCCCATCCCCGGGATGACGCCGAGGTTTATCTCTGGCTGCCCGAACTTCGCCGTGTCGGCGGCGAGGATGAGGTCGCACATCATCGCCAGCTCGCAGCCGCCGCCGAGCGCGTAGCCCGACACTGCCGCGATGACGGGCGTGCGCACCGCCGCGAAGGTCGCCCAGCCGCCGAAGTGGTCGCCCATGACCATCTCGAGTCCGGTCTTGGACTCCATCTCCTTGATGTCGGCGCCCGCCGCGAACGCCCGCTCCGAGCCGGTCAGCACGATCGCGCCGATCCCCTCGTCGCGGTCGAACGCGGTCGCTGCATCGACGATGTCGAGCATCACCTGCGTGTTGAGGGCGTTGAGCGCCTCGGGGCGGTTGATCGTGATCCAGCCGACGCGTCCGCGCGTCTCGACGAGGATCGTCTCGTAGTCGGTCATGGTCCGAGGCTAGCCAAGGAGGTCGCGGCCGATGATGACGCGCATGATCTCGTTCGTGCCCTCGAGGATCTGGTGCACGCGCAGGTCGCGCACGACCTTCTCGATGCCGTAATCCGAGAGGTAACCGTAGCCGCCGTGCAGCTGCAGCGCCTCGTTCGCGACGCGGAAGCCCGCGTCGGTCGCGAACCGCTTCGCCATGGCGCACTGGATCGCGGCGTCGGGGGCCTTCTCGTCGACGGCGAGCGCGGCATCCCTCACCAGCGCCCGCGCGGCGCGCAGCTCGGTGGCCATATCGGCGAGGGCGAACACGACGGACTGCTTCTCGGCGAGCGGCTCGCCGAACGTGAACCGCTCGTGCACGTACTGCACGGCCCGGTCGAGGGCCCACTGCGCACCGCCCAGCGAGCAGGCCGCGACGTTGATGCGACCGCCGTTGAGCGCCGACATCGCGATCTTGAAGCCCATGCCCTCGCCACCGAGCACGTTCTCGGCGGGCACGCGCACCTCGTCGAGGATGACCTGCCGCGTGGGCTGCGCCTTCCAGCCCATCTTGTGCTCCTTGACGCCGAACGACAGCCCGGGTGTGCCGTCCGGCACGAGGAACGCCGTGATCCCGCGGGCCCCCGGTTCGCCCGTGCGAGCCATGACGACGTAGACGGATGCCTCGCCCGCCCCCGAGATGAACTGCTTGACGCCCGTCAGCACGTACTCGTCGCCCGACCGGATCGCCGAGGTCGTGATGGCCGCGGCATCCGATCCCGCCCCCGGCTCGGTGAGGCAGTAGGCGCCGAGATCGGCCATCGTGACCAGGCGCGGGAGCCACTCGTGGCGCTGCGCCTCGGTGCCGTAGGTGTCGATCATCCACGCCACCATGTTGTGGATCGTGATGTACGCGGCGATCGAGGGGTCGCCCTTGGCGAGCTCTTCGACGATCGCGACGGAGTCGGAGCGGGAGAGGCCCGTGCCGCCGACGTCCTCGCGGATGTAGAGACCGCCCAGGCCCAGCTCTCCCCCGCGCTCGAGCACGTCGCGCGGGAGGTTCTCGGCGGCATCCCATTCCACGGCGTGGGGCGCGAGCTCGTGCTCGGCGAACTCCCGCACGGCGTCGAGGATCGCCGAGCGCTCGTCAGCACTGAGGGTCGGGACGGATGTCGGGGCGAGAGCAGCCTCGAGGGTCATTGTGTGACTTCCTTGTCGTACGTCGTGGGCACTGTGGTGAGTTTACCTGGACTTCCTAATAACTGCGAGGACTTCCAGCCGATCCTCGGCGTCCTCCCCGCATCCCCGACTACGGATGCGCGAAGGGGCGCCGTCCGAGTCCGGACGACGCCCCTTCCGCGTGCTGTCAGCGCTTGCCGGGCTGCTTCTCCACGAGCACCGCGACCGAGCGGGCGGGAACGGTGACCGTGCCCGTCGAGGAGTTCCACGCCGTCGTCTTGACGACGGGGTCGGAGCCCTTCGCGAGCGCCGGCGTCAGCGCGAACCCGCGACCCTTCAGCGACGCGATGGTCTGCGTCGTGGCCTCCGGCGAGGCGTTGAACACGACGAGGGCTCCCTTGAGCGCCGGGTCGACGTCCTTGCCGACGAGGTCGTCGACGAGCATCGTGATGACCCCGGGCGTGGCACCCGGCCCGCTGTTCGGGAAGCTCACCTTCTGCTCGATGAGGTCCGCCGACCCGAGCCGCAGGAGCGGCACCTCGGTGCGCACGCGCAGCAGATCGAGAGCGGATGCCTCGGCCGACGCCATGTCGGAGGGCCCGGGCTTGAGAGCCGGGTCGGCCAGGAGCGGCTTCAGGATGTTCCACCGGTCGCCGTTGCCGGCGGCCCGCGGGAGCCCCGAGCCGAACGTCGACTCCTGACCCGTCCAGTCGATGCGGTTGAACCAGTCGCCCGAGTTGTAGCTGTTGTCATCGAGAGACTTCGAGCGCAGCAGCTCCGTTCCGGCGTGCCAGAACGACGGCGACTGCGAGAGGGTGACCGTCGCGAGCTCGAGCGTGTTCATGCGCACGCGGTCGGCCATCGTCGTGTCTTCGGGCAGCTTCAGCACCGAGAGGTCGTACAGCGTGTTGTTGTCGTGCGCGTCGACGTAGTTGATCGTCTCGTCGGGCTGGTCGGCATACCCGGCCGGGGCTCCGTTGTAGTCGAGCTCGTCGCCCGCCTTGACGGTTCCGTCGGCCGCCGTCATCTCGAAGTCGCGGAGGTTGCCCGTGAGTCCGATCTTGACGAGGTCGGTCAGCGTGCCGAGCCGTGCGAGCTGCTGCGCCGCGTCGCCGTCGGCGCCGTGCCCGTTGGGATCGGTCGCGAGGCCCGTTCCGAAGCCCTGCTCGTACGTCGAGTCGCGGACGGGGCTGCCGCCGTGCACGCCGTCGCGCAGCCGGTCGTTGAACGTGCCGATGCCGGTGCCGCCGAGCTGCCCCTGCGTCGCCTGCTCGAACAGCGCGTTGTTCGCGACCTCGCCGAAGTTCCAGCCTTCGCCGTAGAGGTAGATCGACTTCCCGTCGACGCCGTCCCTCTTGAGGGTCAGCTTGTCGAGGGCGTCGCGGATCGCGAGCATGTTCGCCTTCGAGTGGTGGCCCATGAGGTCGAAGCGGAAGCCGTCGACCTTGTACTCACGCGCCCACAGGACGAGGGAGTCGACCATGAGCTTCTGCGCCACCTCGTGCTCGGTCGCGACGTTCTGGCAGCAGGTCGAGGTCTCGACGTTGCCCGCCGCGTTGAGCCGCTGGTAGTAGCCCGGGACGACCTGGTCGAGCACCGAGCGCGCGCCCTGACCCGACTCGGCGGTGTGGTTGAACACCTCGTCGAGCACGACCTGGAGGCCCATGCCGTGGAGCGCTCCGACCATCGTGCGGAACTCGCTCACGCGGGCGCCGCCGTCGGGGTCGGTCGCGTACGAGCCCTCAGGCGTCGAGTAGTGGTACGGGTCGTAGCCCCAGTTGAAGGCGTCCGCGTCGGCCACGGCCTCGACGCACGCCTGCTGCTGGTCGGAGTCGGCGGGAAGCGAGGGGAGGTCGCACGCCGGCGTCGCCTGCTTCGTCTCGTCCTCCTCGATCGACGCGATGTCGAACGAGGGCAGGAGGTGCACCGTGTTGATGCCGGCGCCGGCGAGCTGCCGCAGCTGCGCCGTTCCCGCGCTCTTCTGCGCGAAGGCGAGGTACGAGCCGCGCAGGTCTTCCGGAACCGTCTCGTCGGTCGCCGAGAAGTCACGGATGTGGAGCTCGTAGATCGCACGATCCACGGGGCGCTCGATGATCGGCGACGCCGTCTTCTCCCACGCCTTGGGGCGCCACTGCTTGTCGTCGAGGTCGACGGCGACCGAGCGCACCGAGTTCTCGGTCAGGGCGACCGAGTACGGGTCGGTGACGTCGTTGGTCTCGATCGCGGTGGTCGTCGGCGCGTAGACGACGACCTCCCACAGGTACTCGTCGCCCTTGAGCGACGTCTTGCCCTTGACGGTCCAGGTTCCGGATGCCGCGTCCCACGTCGCCTCGTGACGCTGCGGATCGCCGGTCGCGCCGGCCTCCCACGTCAGGAGGGTCGCGGTCTGGGCCGTCGGGGCCCACAGGCGGAAGGTCGGCTTGTTGCCCTGGAACATCACGCCCAGGTCGAGCTTGCCGACCGCCGTGGCGTAGAGGTCGTCGAGGACGCCCGGGATCTGCACGCCGGTGAAGGCGGTCAGCGCTCCCGCGGCGCTGCGCTGCGCGACCATGAGCTGGCCCGTGAGGAGCGAGGCCACGGCATCCCGATCCTGTCCCTCGACGTGCAGCGCCGTGTAGCCGGCGAGCGCCGGGAAGCGTTCCTTCTGCTGGGCAGTGAGGCCGCCCGCGACGGGGGTCAGCGCGATCGGCTCGTCGCCGCCGGTCACCTCGCGCTCGGGCGAGACGGCCAGCGAGGCGTCGTGCGAGCCGTACAGCTGCCACGTCGTGCCGGCCGCCGACGACCCGAGGTCTGCCGGCCACGCGATCGTGGCGGCGTCGATCCAGTGCGCGCGGAGCTCGCCCGTGCCCGCGAGCGGCGGGTCGGCCGAGACCACGGTCAGGACGTGCGTCTGGATGTCGTAGCGGAAGCTCGTGACCATGCCCGCCGTCGCGCTGAAGGAGATGTTGGCGCCGCCGGGAGCGCCGCCCGCGCCGTAGTTCTCATCCCACGAGCGGTTGTGGGCGACCTTGACCTCGTACGAGCCCGTGGGCAGGTCGTCGGTCGTGAACTGGAAGACGCCGTCGCCGTTCTTGTCGAACATCATGGTCGCGAGGCAGTCGGGCTGCCAGTCGCCGGGGCAGCCGAGCTCGCTCTGGAGCGACCCGGGGAGCGTGATGACCGGGCCATCGTCGGTCGAGGTCACGTTCTTCGTGCGGGGATCGAAGAAGAACTCGACGGGTCCGCCCGGGTGCGTGAGCGAGATGTTCGGGCCGTTCAGCACTCCGCCGGCACCGTAGTTCTCGGTCCAGCTCTTCTCGGTCGCGATCTTGTACTCGTAGGTGCCCGCGGCGAGGTCGTCGAGCTTCAGGTGCCAGATGCCGTCCTTCTTGGCCATCTGCACGTTCGCGCAGTCGGGCTGCCAGTCGCCGGGGCATCCCGCCGCGCTGTTGAAGCTGCCGGGCACGCTCACGAACGTGTAGTTCGTCGCCTCCTGCGGCTCGGGCTCGACGTCGCCGGGGTCGCCCGGACCCTCGGGGGTCTGCAGGTTCACCCGGTTGCCGACCGATGCGTAGGTCGAGTCCGCGGAGCGGTGGCCCGCGGCATCCGTCGACACCGCGCGGTACTCGACCAGCGTGCCCTTCGCGAGGCCGTCGACGTCGTGGAAGACGCCGGGCTGCGTGTCTTCGGCCGTGCCGAGGGCGTGCCAGTCATCGGAGCCGACGACGCGCCACGCGAAGCTCGTTTCGCGCCACGAGTCGCCGGTCTTCGCCGACACCGCCGCCGAGCCCGTCACGGCGGCTCCGGCCGCGGGGACCTCGACCGAGATCGGGGCGGCTTCAGCGGGCGCCGTCACGGTGCGGTCGGCCTTGTACACGCGGGTCGAGAGCGCGGGGACGGTGACGGATGCCTCGGCCGAGGCATCCGTCGTCACTGCTGCGCCGCCGCCGTAGACGGAGGTGAGGGTCGCGCCCGCCGTGAGCGTCTTGATCTTCACGGTCTGGTCGGTCGTGGCGTTGTTGGTCGCGACGAGGTACTCGACCTTCTCGCCGCGGTCGACGCGGGAGAAGGCGTAGACGCCTGCGCCGTCGGCGACGTAGCGCTCGATCTGCGCGCCCTTGTCGAGCGCCGGGTTGTCGGCGCGCAGCTTCGAGAGCGCCGCGATGTGCTCGTAGACGGGGGCCGTCGTCGAGTAGCGGTCCTGCGATCCGAGCGTCTCGCCCGTGACGAGCGGCTGGTTCTGGTACTCGCCGACCTGTGAGGCGAAGAGCGTCTGGCGCGCGGCGCGGTCGCCGCCGTTGCCCGCGAAGCCCTGCTCGTCGCCGTAGTAGACGACCGGCTGGCCGCGGCTGAGGAACAGCAGGTCGTGCGCGAGCTCGTCACGCTGCAGCTGGCTGCTCTTGCCGCCCAGGAAGTATCCGATGCGGCCCATGTCGTGGTTGCCGAGGAAGGTCGGCAGCGCCGTGGCCGACGAGTCGGGGGTCGTGTAATGGTCGTCGCCCGCGAAGAGCGTGCTGAGGTTCTTCGCCGTGCCGCCGCCCACGAACGAGCTCGCGGCCGACTGGAAGGTGAAGTCGAGCACCGAGTTCATGTCGGTCTTGCGGACGTAGGGCGCGAGCTTGGTCGGGTCGGCGTCGTAGACCTCGCCGAACATGAAGAAGTCGGGCTTGCCGTGCGCGTGGGCGTAGCCGAGCACCTGCGTCGACCACTTCTGCCAGAACTCGAAGTTGACGTGCTTGGCGGTGTCGATGCGGAAGCCGTCGATGCCGAGGTCGATCCACGAGTCGTACACGTCGACGAAGCCGTCGACGACCTTCGGGTTCTCGGTCATGATGTCGTCGAGCCCCACGAAGTCGCCGTAGGTGACCGACTCGCCGGCCCACGTCGAGTCGCCGCGGTTGTGGTACAGGGTCGGGTCGTTGAGCCACGCGGGGACCTTGATGTCCTTCTCGGCGTCGGCGATGACCGGCGTGTAGGGGAAGGAGGTGGCGGGGTCCATCGTCGGGAACGAGTCGGTGCCTGCGTAGGTGGCCGGGTCGAAGGCCGTGCCGTTCGCGTCCTTGTAGGGCTTCGTCGCCTTGTCGACGTAGGCGGTCGTGCCCTGCGCGTAGGAGATGACGTCGGCGGTGTGGTTCGTGATGATGTCGAAGTAGACCTTGATGCCCTTGCCGTGGGCATCCGCGATGAAGTCCTGCAGCTCCTGGTTGGTGCCGAGGTGCGGGTCGATCTGGGTGAAGTCGGTGATCCAGTAGCCGTGGTAGCCCGCGCTCACGTCGGCGCCGGCGCCCTGGACGGGCTTGTTCTTGAAGCTCGGGGTGAGCCAGATGGCGCTCGTGCCGAGGCCCGCGATGTAGTCGAGCTTCGAGCGCAGGCCCGCGATGTCGCCGCCGTTGTAGAAGCCCGTGCTCGTCGGGTCGAAGCCCGTCGTGAGGCGGTCGCCGGTGAGTCCGCCCCGGTCGTTGGAGGTGTCGCCGTTGGCGAACCGGTCGGTCATGACGAAGTAGAACTGCTCGCCGCTGCCTGCCTGGCGGACGGGCGGCGCCACGAGGGCGTCGTCGTCGGCGCTGTACCCGCCGCGGAGCGAGGTCGCCGCGACGCCGACGCGCTTCTGGTTGTCGTCGAAGACGAAGCGGAGAGTCGAGGGGCCCGCGACGGTGAGCGGGATGTTGTCGCTGCCGCCGTCGGCGCCGTAGGCCTCGTCCCACGAGTCGTTGACGGCGACCTTGTACTCCCAGCTGCCGGCGGGCACCGAGAACTCGGCCGCGTACACGCCGGCATCGGCCGTCGGCTGCAGCTCGGTGGCCGAGCAGTCGGGCTGCCAGTCGCCGGGGCAGCCCAGCTCGCTCTGCAGGCTGCCGACGAGCGCGAAGGTGCGGTCGGCGGCCGCTGCGGGAGCGGCGAGGAAGGTGACGCTGCCGGCCAGCACGAGGGCGGCGGCAGCGAGTGAGGCGAGCACGCGGCGACTGCGTGCGAGGGTCGACTTCGACACTGAGGAGCTCCTGGGGGTGGAGAGGGCACACCGACGTGCCCGCCTGCGATCTAAGGACGCTATCGGCGTTCTCCCAGGAATGCAAGCGCTTACAGGATGAGAACTGGCTCATCTGTTCGGGGATGCCCGGGGCTTGGCAGATCTGCCGTCGATGGCCGGAAACGCTTGCAGAAATGCTCGGCAGCGCGGTGCCGCGGTGCCGTGTTGCGGCGGCCGCGGCTCAGCCCCCGGGGCTTCTCGCCCGCATGTCCTTGCTCAGCCGGGTGGGCGATTTCGTGACCGGGCGCCACTGCATCGAGGCATCCCACCAAGAGGGGCCGCGCACCTCGGGAATCCCCAACCGCATCCGCACCCTCCACCCGCTCGAGTCGATCGTGCGGTGGTGGTACCAGCAGAGCAGCACGCCGTTGTCGGTGTGGGTCGGACCGCCCTTGGCGTGCTCGATGACGTGATGGATCTCGCACCATGCGGCCGGGACGTGGCAACCGGGAATGATGCAGCCGCCGTCGCGCAGGACGATCGCCTTGCGCTGGTGAGCGGCGAAGACGCGGTCGTCGATGTGGATCGCAAGGA
The DNA here is from genome assembly GCF_052180235.1 of Microbacterium sp. F51-2R. Taxonomy (GTDB): domain Bacteria; phylum Actinomycetota; class Actinomycetes; order Actinomycetales; family Microbacteriaceae; genus Microbacterium. Next base: position 1,990,078 of record NZ_CP197470.1, read on the forward strand.
TGCGTCCGGCGCCATCGGTCGTGACGCGCTGCACGGCGCCGGTGCACGCGACCTGACGCGCGACCGCGAGGGAGACGGGTTCGTCGCAGCCCTCGACATGCGCGTGCCCGCGCCCCGTGACGAGGTCGTCTGCCGTGACGGAGACGACGAGGGTCGGCGCGGAGCCACCGAGGGTCGGGAGTTCGCCCGACCTCGCGGCGGCCGAAAGGATCGTCGCGAACGCATCGTGCTGCCGCTGCGCGCGCGAGCGCGTGTCGGCGACAGCGTCGATCGGGCCGTCGTGGTCGGTCTCGACGAAGTGCGGGCCCTCGGGCGCGTCCGGACCGTCGCCCTTGGGGTTCAGGATGCTGTCGAACAGGCGACGGAGCTGCCCGGCGACCTCGGGGAGCGCATTGCCGCGGATCGGCACGAGGCCATCGCGGCACACTCCCACCGTGAGCCCGCGCCTGCGGAGGGCGCGCGCTTCGCGCGGTTCGGCGCCGTCCTGATCGAGGTACATCGCCCACACCTGCGCCTGCATCCGCAGCTCGTCGGCGCTCGGGCTCGGGCCGGCATCGACGCCGGCCCCGCGCGCGGACGCGGCGAGCTCCGCATCCGCCCCCATCCGCGCAGCCCGCTCGCACCGCGCCGATTCGAGCGTTGCGACGACGGCGGCGAGTGCATCGAGGCCGATGACCCCGTCGGCCGCGGCGTCTCGCAGGTCGGGGTACTCGGCGGAGAGCGCCTCGCCCGTCGACGGGGACACCGACTGACCAAGAGCGCGCGCAACCCGCACCACGTCGCCGACCGTGCGGCCTGAGGCGCGCGTCGTGCGCTGCACGAGCTCGTTCATCGAGCGGCAGCCATAGCGGGTCGTCGGTCGTTCGGCGTGCGGCGCGGCATACACCCGCTCCTGCACTTCGGCGACGGTCGCCACGAGCGCCGCCTCTGCCCGCCTCGCGATGCTCGCCGCCTGCGCCATGAGCGACAGCACCGCGGCGTCGTCGAGCCCGCGCAACTCGCCCGATCGGAAGGCCCGATCGACAGTCTCGCCGAGCGACTGCTCCACATCGCGGAGGGCGTCGGCGAGGCTTTCCGTGCCTCAATTCTGCCGAGGGCCACCGACATCCCGGCCTTGATCCTGACCTTCAAAGCCCCTGGTCATCAACGGTTTCGACGTCCGGATCCGATCGACTCCCACCACCGATCCGTCGCCCCCGCAAGAGCCCGAAGACCGCCTCGCGACAGCGCCGCAGACTCCCTCACGACGGCCGGGCGCCGGCCCCGAGAGCCCGGGGCCGGCCGCCTCGCCTCAGGCCCGCGCGTCCTTGCGCGGCTTGAGGAACGTCTCCGGCTCGCGCTTGGAGCGCTTGGCGGCGCGCTTCTCCTTGATGGTCAACTGAGGAGCCTTCTTGGCTCCGCGATCCTGCGGTGATTTTCGAGACATCGAAACTCGCTTCCCCTCTTCGGCTGGCGGGTGAACCCATGACCATACCCGGGTTCCACAGGAAGTCAATTCGCCACCTGCGGCGGATGCCGAAAACCCCACGGCTCCTTCGAGGGGTCGAAGGAAAATACCGCTGACTTGCCCTTTTTCTTTTCCCGGCTATGGTGAGAGGCATCTCCGCTCCCGCGACGTGAACCCGTCGCACGCGAGCCGGAGAGCCCGCCGCGCCGGGCGCCGAAGATCCGGCGCACGCGGCACCGACCACCGGCTGAAAGGACCATCCGGCTGACCCGCGCGTCGCATTCGCGGCGCTCTTTTCGTGCTTCGAGGAGGCCAGCATGCTCACCGTGAAACCGCGATCGCCCCGATCCGGGCGAGGCAGCCAGGACGTGACGGAGCTCATACCGCTCCAGCGCTGGCTCGACGACGGGGGTGCTGCGCGCGACGGAGGAGGCTCGCGCGCCAGAGCCGCTCGATGAGCCCGCGGCAGAGCGGCCCGCTGACCCGGGTCAGAGTCGCTCGATGATCGTCGCGTTCGCCATGCCGCCGCCCTCGCACATCGTCTGAAGCCCGTAGCGCCCGCCCGTCGCCTCGAGGTGCGCGAGCAGCGTGCCGAGGAGGCGAGTGCCCGATGCCCCGACGGCATGCCCGAGAGCTATGGCGCCGCCCCACGGGTTGAGCCTCGCGGGGTCGGCACCGGTCTCGCGCAGCCACGCGAGCGGGACGGAGGCGAACGCCTCGTTGACCTCGTAGGCGTCGATGTCATCGATCGACAGGCCGCTGCGCTCGAGGATGCGCTGAGTCGCAGGGATCGGCCCCGTGAGCATCATGAGCGGATCGTCGCCGACCACCGCGAACGAGTGGAAGCGCGCCCGGGGCCGCAGGCCCAGCTCGGCCGCCTTCTCCTCGCTCATGATGAGGACAGCGGATGCCGCGTCCGTCAGCGGCGACGAATTGCCGGCCGTGATCTTCCAGTCCAGGTCGGGGAATCGCGCCGCGAGCTCGTCGGTCCGGAAGGCCGGGGCCAGCGTCGACAGGCGCTCGGCCGTCGTGCCGGCGCGGACGGTCTCGTCTTCGCGGAGCGCCTCACCCGCCCCGGTCGGCGTCGGCAGCACCTGGCCGTCGAAGAAGCCGGCGGCCCAGGCATCCGTCGCCCGCTGGTGGCTCTCGGCCGAGAAGGCGTCGAGCTCTTCGCGGGTGAAGCCCCACTTCTGGGCGATGAGCTCGGCCGAGACGCCCTGATTGACCAGACCCTCGGGGTACCGCCGCCTGAGGCCGGGCGCCGTCGACCCGCCCTGGCGCGACGAGCCGAGCGGGACGCGGCTCATCGACTCGACCCCGCCGGCGATCACGATGTCGTAGGCGCCCGCCATGACTCCCTGTGCCGCGAAATGCGCGGCCTGCTGGCTCGAGCCGCACTGGCGGTCGATCGTCGTGGCGGGCACGCGCTCGTCGAAGCCGGCCGCGAGCACCGCCTGCCGCGCGATGTTCATGGCCTGGTCGCCGATCTGGCTGACGCAACCCAGGAGCACGTCGTCGACGCGGCTCGGGTCCAGGCCCGCGCGGCTCGCGAGGCTCGAGATGACGAAGGCGGCGAGGTCGACGGGATGCTGCGCCGAAAGGCCTCCCCCGGGCTTGCCCTTGCCGGAGGGAGTGCGGACGGCGTCGACGATGACGGCGGTGCGGGTCATGCTTCCATGATCACCCCGGCGAGGCCCGCCGGCCCCCGGCATCCGTCACCACATCGTCGGAGATCGCCACGATGTCGGATCCGAACCCGCCAACGGGTCCGACGAAGTGCGGATCTCCGACGCTGTGGCGGGCGATCCGGCGCCATCCCCGGCCTCGGCCCGCCGTCAGCCCCGCGTCTCGGCGGTCGCGTAGGTGCTGCGCTGCTCGATCACGGCGAGGGTGCAGCGCGAGATGCAGACGAGCCTGCCCTCCTCGTCGGTGATGCGGATCTCCCACACCTGGCTCCGCCGCCCGAGAGCCGCGGGCGTCGCGGTGCCGATGACCCACCCGGAGAAGACCGGCCGGATGTGGTTGGCGTTGATCTCCTGCCCGACGACGTGGAACTTCTCGCGGTCGACCGTGAGGAACCCCGCCCACGATGCGAGGGTCTCGGCGAGCGCGACCGATGCCCCGCCGTGGAGCGCGCCGGCCGGCTGCACCGTGCGGTGGTCGACGGGCATGCGCGCGACGAGGGCGTCGTCGCGCGCCTCGACGATCTCGATCCCGAGGGTCTCGATGAGCGTCCCGCCGGCCATCGCATCGAGCTCGGCCGCCGAGGGCGGCGTGTGCCAGATGCTCACATCGCGCCTTCTTCGGCGCGCTCCGCTGCCACGACCTGCGCGGCATCCGGAACATACCCCTCGACGTGGCGCTCGTCCGGGCCGTTGTACGCCGAGAGCGGGCGGATGAGGGCGTTCGAGGCGGCCTGCTCGATCGTGTGCGCCGTCCAGCCGATCACGCGTGCCGCGACGAACAGCGGGGTGAAGGTGAGGGTGTCGAAGCCCATGAGGTGATAGGCGGGGCCCGACGGGTAGTCGAGGTTCGGGTAGATGCCCTTGCGCCCCACGAACTCGCTCTCGAGCTCGGTGTAGAGCGCCCCGAGCTCGGTGGCGTCGTAGTGCTCGATGAGCGTGTCGAGCGCCGCCTTCATCGTCGGCACGCGCGAGTCGCCCCGCTTGTAGACGCGGTGGCCGAAGCCCATGATCTTGCGCTTCTCGGCCAGCGCCTCGTCGAGCCACGGGCCGACGTTCGAGGCGCTGCCGATCTCGTCGAAGACATGCATGACGGCCTCGTTCGCGCCGCCGTGGAGGGGTCCTTTGAGCGCGCCGATGGCTCCGACGACGGCGGAGTAGAGGTCGGCCATCGTGCTCGTGATGACGCGCGCCGTGAAGGTCGACGCGTTGAACGAGTGCTCGGCGTACAGGATCATCGACACGTTGAACGCGGCCGCGACGACGGGCTCGGGCTCTTCGCCGAACGTCATCCACAGGAAGTTGTGCGAGTAGTCGAGGTCGTCGCGCGGCTCGACGAGGGCCTGGCCCCGGCGGCGGCGCTGGTCGTACGCGACGATGGCGGGGAGCTTGGCGAACAGGCGCTCGGCCTTCTCGAGGTCCGACAGCTGCGAGTTGTCGAAGGCGGCGGGATCGGATGCCCCGTACACCGACACCGCGGTGCGCACGACATCCATCGGGTGGGCCTCCAGCGGCAGGAGGTCGATCGTCTGCTTGACGTTCTCGTCGAGGCCGCGGTTGGCGCGCTCGCGCGCGCGGAACGACTCGAGCTGCTCATCGGTGGGCAGCTCGCCGTACCAGAGGAGGTAGGCGACGGCCTCGACCGGCTGCGTCGCGGCGAGCTCCTGCACGGGGTACCCGCGGTACAGGAGCGAGTTCGTCTCGGGATTGACCTTCGAGACCGCCGTGTAGTCGACGGTGACCCCGGCGAGGCCCTTCTTGATGTCGATGTCGGTCATTTCTCTCCTTCGAGTGGTGTGCGTGTCCCGGTTCCGCCGAGGAGCCCCGCAGGCGGTGGGGCTCGGGACGGGAAGACCCGGAATCGGGACGTGGTGGTCAGCGGGTGATCTGGAAGGTGAAGACGTCCTGGTCGAAGTGGCTGTAGCCCTCGTAGTCCACGAGGTCGTAGAGATCGGCTCGGTGCTGCATCTCCCCGAGCCGCGAGGTCAGGTGCCCCTCATCCGTGAGCGTATCGAGAGCACGGGATGCCGCGCCCATCGCGATCCGCAGCAGCGAGACGGGCCAGATCACGATGTTCACGCCCACGTCGCGCAGCTGATCCACCGAGAACAGCTCGCTCTTCCCGAACTCGGTCATGTTCGCGAGGATCGGGACGTCGACGGCGCGCCGGATCGCCTCGAACTCCTCGAGCGAGCGCATCGCCTCGGGGAAGATCGCGTCGGCCCCGGCATCCGCCAGCGCCTTCGCGCGGTCGATCGCGGCATCCATCCCCTCGACGGCCCGGATGTCGGTGCGCGCCATGATGAGGAAGTCCGGGTCGCGACGCGCGTCGACGGCTGCACGGATGCGCTTGATCGCGGTGCCGGCGTCGACGACGGCCTTGCCGTCGAGATGGCCGCAGCGCTTGGGGTTGATCTGATCCTCGATGTGCATGCCGGCGACACCGGCGTCTTCGAGGGTCTGGATGGTCCGCGCGACGTTCATCGGCTCGCCGAAGCCCGTGTCGGCGTCGATGAGGGCCGGCAAGTCGGTCATCCGGGCGATCTGCTGGCCGCGGCCGGCGACCTCCGTGAGGGTCGTGAGGCCGATGTCGGGGAGCCCGAGATCGGCCGACAGCACGGCGCCCGAGATGTAGACGCCCTCGAACCCCTTCTGCTGGATGAGCCGCGCCGAGAGCGGATTGAAGGCGCCGGGGAAGCGCAGGAGCTCGCCCGAGGCCAGCCGCTCGCGCAGGAGCCGGCGCTTCTCGGCCGCGGGGACGGTCGAGTACAGCATCAGAAGAGACCCTTCGGGGCCGGGGCGCCCGCGAGCACACCCAGCTTCGCGACGATCGTGAGCTGCTGCACCTCGGCGGGCGTGAGGTCGGGAAGGCGCTGCGCGAGGTCGAGGAAGCGCTCGATCTCCTCCGGCGAGAGCACGGGCTCGGCGAGCAGCCGGAACTTGCGGATGTAGTCCTCGCGCACGAACGGCCGCGCGCCGAGCGGGTGGGCGTCGGCGACGGCGATCTCATCGACGATCTCGCCGCCGTCGGCGAACGTGATGACGACGCGGCCGCCGAACGCCTTCTCGTCCGGGTCTTCCGAGTGGTAGCGGCGCGTCCACTCCTCGTCTTCGGCCGTCGTGATCTTGTGCCACAGCGCGACCGTGTCGGGGCGGCCGGCGCGCTCGGGCGCGTACGAATCGACGTGGTGCCAGCCGCCGTCCTGCAGCGCGACGGCGAAGATGTACGGGATGGAGTGGTCGAGCGTCTCGCGCGAGGCGGTCGGGTCGTACTTCTGCGGGTCGTTCGCGCCCGAGCCGATGACGTAGTGCGTGTGGTGGCTCGTGTGCAGCACGATCGAGGCGACGTTGTCGGGCGAGAAGGCGTCGGGGTGCTCGTTGTGAAGCCTGCGGGCGAGGTCGATCCAGGCCTGCGCCTGGTACTCGGCCGAGTGCTCCTTCGTGTACGAGTCGAGGATGCCGCGCTTGGACTCGCCGGGTGCGGGCAGCGGCACGTCGTACGAGGCATCCGGCCCGTCGAGGAGCCAGGCGATGACACCGTCCTCGCCCTCGTAGATGGGCGAGGGAGAAGTCTCGCCGCGCATCGCGCGGTCGACGGCCTCGACGGCCATCTTCCCCGCGAAGGCCGGGGCGTGCGCCTTCCACGTCGAGATCTCGCCCTTGCGGGACTGACGGGTCGCGGTCGTCGTGTGGAGGGCCTGACCCACGGCCTGGTAGATCGTCTGCACCGGGAGGCCGAGGAGCGTGCCGATCCCCGCGGCCGCCGACGGGCCGAGGTGGGCGACGTGGTCGATCTTGTGCTTGTGCAGGCTGATCGCGCGCACGAGGTCGATCTGGATCTCGTAGCCGGTCGCGATCCCCCGCACGAGCGCCGCGCCGTCGGCACCGACGTGCTGCGCGACCGCGACGATCGGCGGGATGTTGTCGCCCGGGTGCGAGTACTCGGCCGCGAGGAACGTGTCGTGATAGTCGAGCTCGCGCACCGCGACGCCGTTCGCCCACGCGGCCCACTCGGGGGACGTCCGCCGCTCGAGCGCGCAGCCGAACACGGTCGCGCCGTCGCCGCCGATCGAGACGGCGTGGTCGAGGGCCTGCTGGCGGGCGGCGCTCACGGGCGCACGGGTGAGGGATGCCGCGGCGACGGCCGCGTTGTCGATGACGCGGTTGATGATCATGTCGACGACATCGGCGTCGACCTCGACGGGGTCGGCGGCGACTTCGGCGATCTTCCACGCGAGCTGCTCCTCGCGCGGCAGCGGCTCTTCGCTGCGGTAGACGCGGACGTGGTGCGTGACGGTCATGCTGCTCCCTGTTCGTGGTGGTCGTCGGCCCCGATCGAATCGAGGATGCTGCGGAGGGCGTTGTGCAGGTGCACGTGGGTCGCGTGCGCCGCGAGATCGGCGTCTCGGTGCGCGATCGCCGAGGCGATGAGCCGGTGTTCGGCGACGGATGCCGCGAGCCGGCCCGGATTGTCGCGCGCGAGCCGGCGCACCCGCACGAGGTGGGTGCGCACGGTGCGCAGCGCCGCGGTGAGGTAGTCGTTGCGCACGGCCTCGTCCAGCGCGGCGTCGAAGCGCTCGATGACGGCGTAGTAGTCGTCGGTTGCGGCGGCGCCGTCGACGGATGCCTCGCCGAACGCCTCGGCGAGCTCGGCGAAGGTCTTCACGTCGCCGCGCTCGGCGGCGAGCCGGGCGGCGGTCTCTTCGAGCGCGCGGCGAAGTTCGAACAGCTCGAGGATGTCGCCGGCGTCGAGGTCGCTGACGACGGTGACGCGCGCGGACTGCTGCACGACGAGGCCGTCGGCGGCGAGGCGGCCGAGAGCCTCTCGCAGCGGCGTGCGGCTGACCCCGAGGCGCGCGGCCTGCTCGACCTCGCCGAGGACGGAGCCCGGAGCGAGCCGGCCGGACTGGATCTCGTCGAGGAGCGTGCGGTAGGCACGATCGCTGGCGCGCATGGACGCCTCCTCTCGACGGTCGGATCGCCCTTATTGTATACACAGGCGTGTTGATGTGTCGCATCGGGCGCCGCGAGGACCTTTTGCGTATACAGAGCGCCGTGTTCGCCTCGCCGCCGGGGGTGGGCGTGAGGATCGCGTGAGGATTCTTCACAAATTCGTGAAATGCGCGTAGCGTCCCGCGCATGACAGGTACGACGTCCGTGATCCGCACCGCGGGTCTCGTCAAACGCTACGGATCGATCAACGCCCTCGACGGGCTCGACCTCGAGGTCGGGGCAGGTCAGATCCACGGATTCCTCGGCCCCAACGGCGCCGGCAAGTCCACGACTCTCCGCGTCCTGCTGGGCCTGGCCCGCGCGACGTCGGGCGAGGCATCCGTCTTCGGACTGCACCCCTGGCGCGACTCCGTCGCGATCCACCGGCGCGTCTCGTACATCCCGGGAGACGTGAGCGTCTGGCCGAATCTCGGCGGCGGCGAGACGATCGACCTCCTGTCACGCCTGCGCGGACGGCGGAGGGATGCCGCGTACCGCGCCGAGAAGAAGCGCCTCATGGAGGCGTTCCAGTTCGATCCGCGCAAGAAGGGCAGGGCCTACTCGAAGGGCAACCGGCAGAAGGTCGCGCTCATCGCGGCCTTCGCCGTGCCGGCCGATCTCTACATCTTCGACGAGCCGACGAGCGGCCTCGACCCCCTCATGGAGGTCATGTTCCGCCGCGAGGTGGCGCGCGTGAGGGCGGACGGCGCGACGGTGCTGCTGTCGAGCCACATCCTCTCGGAGGTCGAGCAGCTGTGCGACCGCGTCTCGATCATCCGCCTCGGGAAGATCATCGAGTCGGGGACGCTGGCCGACCTCCGCCACCTCACGCGCACGGAGGTGTCGTTCGCGGTGGACGGCAGCGGCGCGGCATCCGTCTCCCGCGTGCCGGGCGCCGACGACGTCGCCGTCGACAACGGCCGCGTGAGCTTCACGATCGCCAGCGACCAGGTGCGAGGAGCGCTGCCGGTGCTTGCCGATCTCGGCGTGGAGGGCCTGCGCATCGTGCCGCCCTCCCTCGAGGAGCTCTTCCTCCGGCACTACGGCGACGACCTCCGCGAGCTCGAGAACGCCGAGGCCGGCGAGCGCGCTGGGAGCGCGCGATGAGGACCCTCGCGCTGTGGGGGCAGCGCCTGCGCCGCGACTGGGTGCAGCTCCTGCTCTGGACGGTCGGCACGGCGGCCCTCGCCTACGCCGCCTACATCGGCGTCGATCAGTCGTACGGCAACGAGCAGGACCGCGTCGCGCTCCTCGCGACCGTCATGGCGAACCCCGTCATCCTGCTGTTCCGGGGCCTCCCCTCGGGCGCCGGCGACGGGGCCTTCATCGCGTTCCTGATCTTCCCGTGGCTCGCGATCCTCGCCTCGTTCATGAGCTCGTTCCTCGCCGTGCGCCACACGCGCACCGAGGAGGAGACCGGCCGGATGGAGCTCGTCTCGGCGACGCCGGCGTCGAGGTGGCGGCCGGCCGCGGCCACGATCCTTCACGGCACCGCCGCGAACCTCGTTCTCGCCGTGCTCACGGCGCTCGCGTTCCTCGCGGTCGGGCTTCCCGCCGACGGAGCCTGGCTCGTCGGCATCGCGGCCGGCGCCGTCGGACTCGTCTTCCTCGGGGTGGGCCTGGTCGCGGCGCAGCTCATGCGCACATCGCGCGGCGCGAACTCCGTCTCGGTCGCGGTGCTCATCACGACCTTCCTGCTCGCCGGCATCGGCAACGCCGCCGGCACGCCGAGCGACGACCTGCAGAGCATGCAGAGCTCGTGGCTCACGTGGCTGTCGCCGTTCGGGTGGGGCGAGAACACGCGGGGCTTCGACCAGAACGACTGGCCGCCGGTCGCGCTGTGCGCGGGCGCGGCGGTCGTGCTCGTCGCGGCGGCGCTCGTCCTGCAGGCCGTGCGCGACGTCGGGGCGAGCCTCGTGCCGGAGCGTCACGGACGGACGGATGCCGGGCCCCTCCTGTCTTCGACGACCGGGCTCGTGTGGCGCCTGACGTATCCGTCCATCATCGGGTGGGCGATCGCGGGGATCCTCGCGGGCCTCCTGGCCACCTCCCTCTCGTCGGTCGTGGAGCAGATGGGCGGCGACAACCCCGCCGTCGCCAAGGTGCTGGAGAGCATCTCGGGCGAGGGCGACCTCGCGCAGGGCGTGCTCGTGACGTTCTTCGTGATGCTCGGGATCTTCGCCTCGTGCGCCGCCGTGCAGACCGTCGCGCGCGCACGGCAGGAGGAGGCGCACGGCACGGCCGAGATCGTCCTCGCCCAGCCCGTGCCGCGCGTGCGCTGGCTCGCGGACTTCGTCGTCGTCGGATTCGTCGCGGTCCTCGTCGTCGTCGCGTCGGGGATCGCCGGCGCCGCGATCGGCACCGCCGCCGCGGGCGCGGAGGCGAGCCTCGTGCGCGACGCGGTCGTCTCGGGCGCAGGACAGGTGCTCGCGGCATCCGTCTTCCTCGTCCTGACGGCCCTCGTGTTCGTGCTCGTGCCGCGCGCGACGATCCCGGCGGGCTGGTCGCTCGTGATGCTCGCCGCGATCATCGGCCTCTTCGGGCCGCTCTTCCAGTTCCCCGACGCCGTGACCGATGCGTCCCCCTTCTCGGTCGCCCCCATCCCGATCGGCGATAGCGTGGACTGGCGCGGCGTGTGGTGGCTCATCCTCGCCATCGCTCTCGGCGCCGCGGGGTCGCTCGCGCTCATGCGACGGCGCGAGCTCGCGACGGGAGGATGAGGCATGCCGCCAGACCACGCCGGCACCGAGGCCGCCGAGCGCGCCGCGGCGATGCTCACGGCCCTGGGCATGCAGCGCATGTCGGCGCGCGTCCTGATGGCTCTCGTCGGATCGCCCGACGGCGGCTACACCGCCGCCGAGCTCGCCGACCGGCTCGGGGTCTCGGCCGGGGCGGTGTCGGGGGCCGTGCGCTACCTCGAGACGCTGCGGATGATCCGGCGCGTCTCACGGCCGGGGCAGCGGGTGGCCAGCTACGACATCATGGACGACGGCTTCCACTCGATGGTCGTCGCGAACGCCCCCGCCTACGCACGCCTCGGCGACGACATCGACGCCATCGCCGACGACAACGGCCGCGCCCCGGCATCCGCCGCTCGCGCGCGCGACATGGCAGGGTTCCTGCGGTATCTCTCGCGACGGATGCCGGAGCTCGTCGCCGAATGGGAGGCCCAGGCGCCCTCGATCGAGGCGCCGGCGGAGTGAGGGCGGCGCGGGAGTCGGTAGCCTTGCCCGAGTGACTTCCGACGCACGCTACATCGTGGCCACCGACGGCGCCTGCAAGGGCAATCCCGGACCGGCCGGATGGGCGTGGGTGGCCGAGGACGGCCATTGGGCCGCCGGCTCGATCCCGCTCGGCACGAACAACATCGGCGAGCTCCTCGGCCTCATCAAGGCGATCGAAGACCACCCCGACGTCGAGAACCTCGTCGTGCAGGCCGACTCGAAGTACGCCATCGACACGTACGAGAAGTGGATGGACGGCCACAAGCGCCGCGGCTGGAAGACGTCGACCGGCGCTCCCACGAAGAACCGCGAGCTGCTCGAGCGGCTCATGGCCGCCCGCGACGACCGGCGCGCGGCGGGGCTCCCCGACGTCGTGCTCGAGCACGTGCGGGGCCACTCGGGGCACGTGCTCAACGCGTGGGCCGACGAGCGCGCCGTGCGCGCGTCGGAGCACGCTGCGAAGGGCATCGAGTCGGCGTGGTCGTCGCTCGGGTCGCACCCGCGGCTCGACGTCTCGGCCGCACCCAGGAACGGGCGATGACCGGAAGTCGGGTGGCGGCCGGCCGGGCAGCGCATCCGTGCGGTAACGGAGGGCCCGGCGCCACCTCCTCCCTGCGGTCATAGCCTGGAGGGGTGGCAGAGGAGCCAGACCCGCTGCGCGCCGAGCTGAGGGCGCTGCAGGCGCGCGCATACGGACCGCGCGCCGACATCGACACCGACCCGGCCGCTCTCGCTCGGCTGGTCGAGCTCGAGCAGGCGTCCGCTCCCCGCCGCGCCGCGCGGAGCGACGACGCCGGCACGATCGGTGACGACGCCGGCAGCGCCCGCCATGACGCCGGCGGCGTTCGCGACGCGGGCAGCGTCGTCCTGACTAATGCCGGCGGAGAGGGAGAGGATGCCGCGGCTCCGGATGGCGCGCGGTCGACAGGCTTCGGGACGGCGCTCCACACGGAGCCCGACGGACACGGCGGCGACACCGCCCGCCGCCGGGCCCGGCGGTGGGGCCTCGCGGGGACTGCCGTCGGCCTCGCCGCGCTGATCGCCGTCGCCGCGGCCGTCTCCAGCCCGCCGCCGCAGGCGCCCGCCGACGTCGCAGGGGCGACCCCGCGGGTCGAGATCAACGGCACAGAGGCCGCGTCGCGGATGAGTGCCTACCTGCAGTACCTCGAGGGCAAGCGGAACGAGGTGCTGGAGCTGCCGGGGGCGGAGGCCGTCGCGGCCCGGATCGTACACAGCGACTTCCGGCCGTACGGGACGCTATACGGCCGCCTCGTCGGCACGGGACGCACGGTCGACGACCGCGTGTGCATGATCGTCGAGGATGCGCCTGCGGCACGGGTCGTGTGCCTGTCCACCCCCTGGGCGTGGCCGGTGACCGTGGTCTTCCCCCTGGCGGACACCGCCGCCTTCTCCCGGGGCGTGCCCGCCTACATCGGCTACACGCTGAGTGCCGACGGCACCGTGGTCGCGACACCCGGGATCGACCCCTCGGAGGTATCCGCTCCGTCGCCGGAACGCACCACCGTGCCCGCGCCCGGCACGCAGTAGGTCAGACGTCGGCGAACCGCTCGGCGAGCGCGTCCAGGGCGGCCCGCTGACCCTTCACGAGCCTCGGACGGGCGTCGGCCAGCGGCATCCACTCGACCCTGTCGACCTCGGGGAAGGACTGCGTGCGGCCCGACCGCGGCGGCCACTCGAGCTCGAACTCCCCGAAAGCGAGGCCGTCGAGCGAGAAGCGGGCGCCGTCTGCGACGAACACCGTGATGCGCTTGCCCGACGAGTACGCCCACGTGCCGAGCTCGGCGAAGTCCGTGTCGGGCGGCGCGAGGCCCAGCTCCTCTTCGAACTCCCGCCGTGCCGCGTCGAGCGCGGCTTCGGCGTCGGGATCGTACTCGCCCTTCGGGATCGACCAGGCACCTTCGTCCTTGGCCGCCCAGAACGGACCGCCCATGTGGGCGATGAGCACCTCGGCCGAGGCATCCGTCACCGGGGCGCCGGCGGCGGCATCCGTCACTCGATAGAGAAGCAACCCCGCACTGTGCACCGGCATGCACTCATCCTCGCCCCCTGCGCGAGACTTCACGAACGGTGATCGACCCGCCGGAAGCGGTGATCGTTCGTGAAGTCTCGCGCACAGAGGGTCAGGCGGGACGCGAGGCCGGGGAGACCTCGTACGTCTTCTGCGGGTCGCGCTCGGCGACGCCCGACAGGGCCGTCTCGATCGCGGCCATCGTGTCGGCGTCGAGCTTCACGCCCGAGGCCTTGACGTTGTCGGCGATCTGCTCGGGACGGGAGGCCCCGACCAGCGCGGCCGAGACGTTGGGGTTCTGCAGCACCCACGCGATCGCCAGCTGCGGCATCGACAGACCCGCTTCGGCCGCGATCGGCTTGAGCTTCTGCACGGCCTCGAGGACGTCGTCCTGGAGCAGGCGCGAGATGAACTGCGCGCCGCTCTTCTCGTCGGTCGCGCGCGAGCCCTCGGGCACGGGCTGACCGGGGAGGTACTTGCCCGACAGCACGCCCTGCGCCATAGGCGACCAGACGATCTGGGAGATGCCCAGCTCTTCCGAGGTGGGGATGACCTTGTCCTCGATGACGCGCCACAGCGCCGAGTACTGGGGCTGGTTCGACACGAGCTGGAACTTCAGCTCCTTGGCCAGCGCCGCACCCTCGCGCAACTGCTCGGCCGTCCACTCCGAGACGCCGATGTAGAGGGCCTTGCCCTGGCGCACGATGTCGGCGAAGGCCTGCATCGTCTCTTCGAGCGGCGTCTCGTAGTCGTACCGGTGCGCCTGGTAGAGGTCGACGTAGTCCACCCCGAGGCGCGAGAGCGACCCGTGGATGCCGTCGAAAATGTGCTTGCGCGAGAGCCCCTGGTCGTTCGGGCCCTTGGGACCGATGGGCCAGTAGACCTTCGTGAGGATCTCGAGCGACTCGCGGCGCTGACCCTGGATGGCCTTGCCGAGCACGACCTCCGCCGCGGTGTTCGCGTAGGTGTCCGCCGTGTCGAAGGTCGTGATGCCCGCGTCGAGCGCGGCGTGGACCGTCGCGATCGCCGCGCTGTCGTCGACCTGCGAGCCGTGCGTCACCCAGTTGCCGTAGGTGATCTCCGAGACCTTGAATCCACTGTTGCCGAGATAGCGATATTCGACCATTGCCTGATTTCTCTCGTTACTTCATCGTCTTGCCGACGTCCCGCCGGCGTCCTGCCGTGTCACTCTAGGCACCGAGTCTGCAAGAAGTCCAACAACGGGAAGCGATGGTATTCAGAACTCGCAGCGATCAATCCCCCATCGCCGCTTCCCCTCCGCCTACGCCTCGGCGCCCCGCGCGATGTCGGCGCGCTCGCGCCAGCTGCGCGCGGTGACGCGGTCGAGGGCGACCTGACGGCGCAGGGCATCGGCCTGCTCGTAGAGCGAGGGCTGGCCGTAGCTCGTCAGCACCTTCACGAGCACCGGGAGGAGCTCGATCATGAAGAACAGCCCGGCGATGAGCCAGTGCGCCCACGCGAGCGTCGGCTCGCGCGCCGACAGCCGCTCGAGGCCGCTGATCTGGCTGAGCAGGCCCACGGCGCCCGCGTTGCCGCCGGCGACCTCGGCCGCCCTCGCGTCGTACGCGGCGAGCGCCGCGTCGTACTGCTTGCGCGCCGCGGGGAGCTCGTCCCTCGCCTGCTGCTTGTTCTGCGCCTCGGACGCACCGGCGTCGGCCGTGCCCGCGGCCTGCGCGGCGGCGAGGTCGGCCTGCGCAGCGGTGAGCTGGGCTGCGAGGTCGTTGTACGCCGCCTGCGCCTGCGTCAGCTGGTCCTTCGCCGCGGTCGAGCTCGCCCCCTCGCCCGCGACACCGCTGCAGCCGGCGACCTGTCCCGCGCCCTGGCCGGTGAGCTCGCACTGGTAGATGGCGCGCGCCTGGTCGATCACCAGCTGCGCGGCGGCGAGCTTGGCGGTGAGATCGTCGACGGTCTTCTGTGCCGAGGCCGTCGAGGCGGACGTCGTGTCGGCTCCGGCCACGACGCCGCTGGCCGCCTGGCTCTCCAGCGCCGCGACCCGGGCGCCGGCGGCATCCAGGGCCTGCTTCTCGGGGCCATCGGTCACGGCATCCTGATCCGACTGCGCCTGCACGAGGTTCGTCGCCGTCACCTCGCGGGCGATGTCGTTGTGGAAGACCTGCAGCACGAGCGGCTCGGCGACGACGATGCCGATGACGGCCGCCATGATGATGCGCGGGATGGCGAGGCCGATGAGCCGCCCGACGCTGTGCGTCGAGCGCATCGTCGAGGTGAGGAAGCGGTCGAGGTTGAAGATGATGAGCGCCCACACCACGGCGAGCGGAAGCGCGCCCCACGCCACGATCCGGACGCCGGTCGTCAGGGCGAAGTACATCGAGATCGCCGAGATGAGCGCCGTGCCGGCGATGACGAAGAACATCTGCACGAAGCGCGGCGTCTCGGTGGGCACCTGGTCGAGCACCGAGCCGTCGGCGCCGCCGAGGATCGCGAGCCTCCGCCATCCCGAGCCGCGCTCGCGGCGGCGGGGAGCGCGCTGGGCGCGCAGAGGAGCGACGGATGCCTCGGCCTCCGGCTCCTCGCCCGCATCCGCGGGCTCGGCCGGCGGGGTCGGGGTCGACGCGGTGGGGGTCGACGGGGTCATGTCTTCCGCGGCGGGCTCGTCGATGGCCCCCCACTCGCCGAGCGGCGGGGGCGCGGCATCCGTCGCCTTGTCTTCCGGTGTCTTGCCGGCCGGACCCGACACGGGCGGCGGGTTCATCGCCAGCGCATCGTCGAAGACGTCGCCGGTCCCGGGGAACGGGTCTTCGGGGCCGTCGTCGCGGCGGACGGAGCGCTCTTCGGCCTGCGCGGCACGCACATCATCGAGATAGAGGTCGTCGGGCGTCTCGCCGTCGACCTCGAAATCGATGCGACCGTCGGAGCCGAACCGGCCCGGCCGGTGCACGGAAAATGACATCCGGCCACCCTAGACAAGCCAACCTGTGCGCCGGGTGAGTCCCCTTGCCGCCGAGCGCCACACTTTCCTGCGACCGCCACGTCGGCCGACGTAGCGTTCGCAGGAAACTGTCGCCGTCGCCGTCGCCGAGCGGCGCGGCGAGCGAGCGGTCGGCGCGAGGGCGACGGACGGATGCCGCGGTCAGTCCTCGAGCGGAGTGTCGGCCGCGACGCGCTGGTCGTCCTCGGTCGCGACGAGCTGCCCGCAGGCGCCGTCGATCTCCTTGCCGCGGGTGTCGCGCAGGGTCGTCGGGATCCCCGCGTCGTTGAGGCGGCGGACGAACTCGTTCTGCGCCGACTTCGTCGACGAGGTCCAGATCGAGCCCGGCGTCGGGTTCAGCGGGATCGGATTGACGTGCACCCAGCCGCGCCCGCGGGCGTTGAGCTTGTCGGCGAGGAGGTCGGCCCGCCAGGGGTGGTCGTTCATGTCCTTGATGAGGGCGTACTCGATCGAGACGCGGCGGCCGGTCTTCTCGAAGTAGCCGCGTGCCGCATCGAGCGCCTCGTCGACCTTCCACCGGGAGTTGACCGGGATGAGCTCGTCGCGGAGCTCGTCGTCGGGCGCGTGCAGCGACAGCGCGAACGTCACGGGGATGTCCTCGTTCGCGAGCTTGTGGATCGCCGGCACGAGCCCCACGGTCGAGACCGTGACGCCGCGCGCGCTCATGCCGAGGCCGTGCTTCTTGTCGGTCATGACGCGGACTGCCTGCATGAGCCGCGCGTAGTTGGCGAGGGGCTCACCCATGCCCATGAAGACGATGTTGGTGACGCGCTCGTCGGGGTGCTCGGCCGGGCCGAGGCCGCCCTCGCGGATGAGGCGGTTGGCGCGCACGACCTGCTCGATGATCTCGGCCGCCGACATGTTGCGGGTGAGGCCGGCCTGACCCGTCGCGCAGAACGGGCAGTTCATGCCGCAGCCGGCCTGCGACGAGACGCACAGCGTGATGCGGCCGGGGTAGCGCATGAGCACCGACTCGACCAGGGCGCCGTCGTGCAGCTTCCACAGGAACTTGATCGTGTCGCCCTTGTCGGTCTCCAGGCGCCGCACCTCGGTCAGCAGCGGCGGGAGGAGGCCGTGCACGAGCTCTTCACGACCGGCCGCGGGGAGGTCGGTCATCTCGGCCGGGTCGTGGGTCCAGTGCGTGAAGTAGTGCTTCTCGAGCTGCTTCGCACGGAACCCCGGCATCCCGAGCTCCGTGACCTTCTTCACGCGCTCCTCGGGTGTGAGGTCGGCCAGGTGCACCGGCGGCTTGCCGCGCTTGGGCGAGGCGAACTGCAGGAGCGGGCGGCCCTCGGCATCCTTCTTCTGCGTCCACCCTTCCGTCTTGGGGCGGACCTGCATGACGGGGCCGGCCGTCGACGCGGACTCCTCGGGGCGGGCAGGCGGGGGCGTCGGAGTCATTCCTCCAGGGTAGGCGACAGCCCTGCGAGGCGTCTGGGGCGCGCAGACTAGCCGCGGTCACGCCTCACCCTCTGCGATCCAGGGCGTGGCGCGGCATCCTGATCCGTGAGATTCTTCTCATCACCACGGCGCCGCGTTCCGGCATCCCCCCACCCGGGACGGGTGCAGGCGTTGGGGAGGGGAGGATCCGCTGAACGCGCACGTCGCAGCCTCGGCGCTGAGCCCGCGCCTGTTCCACGGACTCGCCGACGACGCGGACGGAATCGTCCGCGTCGAGGGGACTGCTGTCGTCGTCGACATCTCGGGCTTCACGACGCTGTCGGAGCAGCTGGCCGCCGCGGGGCGCGAGGGCACCGAGCAGCTCATCGCGACGCTCTCGCGCATCTTCACCGTGCTCCTGCCCGTCACCGACGACGGCGGCGACGTCGTGAAGTTCGCCGGCGACGCGCTTTTCGTGCTGTTCACCGGGCCCGACCACGCGCGCCATGCCGCGCACGCGGCGTGGAACATGAACCGCGTCCTGACGGCGATCGGCGACATCCATCTGCCCTCCGCCAGGGCGAAGCTGCGGATGTCGGTGGGCCTGCACGCGGGGACCTTCGAGTTCTTCGTGACCGGCGGCGAGAACGTCTCGGTCGTGCTCACGGGCGCCGACACGTCGCGCGTCATCGAGCTGCAGTCCGCCGCGGAGTCGGGGAAGATCCTCGTGAGCGGCGAGGCGGCCGCACAGCTGCCCGCCGCGCTCGTGGCCAAGGAGGAGTCGGCGCCGGGAGCCCGGCGGCTGCTCAAGGCGGGAAGCGTCGCGACGTCCTCTCTCATGGCACTCAGCGTCGGCCGCACGACGGCCGCCGAGCGATTCCTCCCGCGGGCCTTCGCGCTGCGACCGGATCTGCTCGACGCCGAACCCGACCACCGCTGGGCGGCCATCGCCTTCGTGCAGGTGTCGGGCGTGCCCGATCGGCCGGGCGACGACGACCTCGTCCGCATGAAGCGCCTCACGGCGCTCGTCGAGGAGGTCGCCGCCGACACGGGGGTGACGCTCCTCGACGTCGATCCCGCCGTCGGCGGCTACCGCTTCTTCCTCACCGCCGGCGCGCCCACGACGGCGGAAGACCCCGAGGGGCGCCTCATCACGGCGGCCCTGCGGATCGTCCACTCCGCCTCCGACTACGCGCTTCGCGCCGGCGTGACCTCCGGCCGCGTCTTCGCCGGCTTCGTCGGGGCGATGTACCGGCAGACCTACACCGTCATGGGCGACCCCACGAACCTCGCGGCGCGGCTGACCTCGCGCGCCACCCCGGGAACCGTGCTCGTGGCCCGCGCGACGCTGGAGCGCACGAGCCGCGCCTTCGAGTCGGACGACGCCGGGACGCTCACGGTCAAGGGCAGGACCCAGCCCGTCGCGGTCGCCGTCGTGACCGGCCACGGCGGCGCGACGCCGCTCGCGGCGCAGCAGACGCCCTTCGTCGGTCGCACCGAAGAGCTCGAACGCCTCCGGACGATGCTGACGGATGCCTCGGCCGGCGTGGGCTCGGTGCTCACCCTCACGGGCGCGGCGGGGATCGGCAAGACGCGCCTGCTCGAGCACGCCCTCGACGAGACCCCGCTTCCGGTCCTCCGGGCCTACGGCGACCCGTACGGCGCCAACACCCCGTACCGCGCTCTGCAGACGCTGCTGCGGCCCCTGCTGCGGATCCCGCCGGCCGCGCGGCCCGCCGAGGCCGGCGAGCGCCTCGCGCAGGTCGTCGCCGAGCACTTCGCGCACCTGACGCCGTGGCTTCCCCTCCTCGCCCCCGCCGTCGGCGCCCACGCCGACGCCACCGACCAGTCCGCGTCGCTCGACGACGCCTTCCGCGCCGATCGCGCCGCCGAGGTCGTCTCGCAGTTCCTCGCGGCACTCACGACGGGACCCGGATGCCTCGTCCTGGACGACGCGCAATGGGTCGACCCGGCCTCGGCCGCCGTCCTCGCCGAGCTCATCCAGACCGACACGCGCCACGCCGTGCTGATCGTCCGCCGACCCGGCGCGGGCGGGCTCGACCCGCTCGGCGAGGAGCTCGAGCTCACGGGGCTCGACGGCGAGCACATCCGCGACATCGTCGAGGCGGTCGCGGGGCGGCGGCTGCTCCCCGCCGACGCCCGGCCTCTCATCGCCCGCGCGGAGGGCAACCCGCTCTACGCCATCGAACTCGCGACGGGCCTCGCCTCGGGCGACGATGCGCTGGGCATCGAGCATCTCATCGGCGAGCGCATCGACGCGCTGACCGAGAGCGAGCGCACGACGCTGCGGCGCGCCGCCGTGCTCGGCATCCGGATCCCCCTCGGCCTGTACGTCACGTGCGTCGGCATGCCGCTCATCACCGGCGGGCTCGGATCGTTCCTCGAGCTCGGCGCCGACGGGGTGTCGTTCCGCAGCGAGCTCTTCCGCGACGTCGCCTACGACCAGCTCACGTTCCAGGCGCGCCGCGAGCTGCACCGGGCAGCGGCCGCCGCGCTCGAGGCCGACCCGGCGCTCGGCGGTTCGGCGCGCCACGCCATGCTCGCGACGCACTACGAGGCGGCGGGCGACTGGGAGGCGGCGCACCGTGCCGCGATCGCCGCCGCGCAGGCGGCGGAGCAGGCCTTCGCACTCGAAGAGGCCGTGCGCAGCTATCGTCGCGCCGTCGAGGCCGCCCGACGCTCGCCGGGTGCCGACGACCTCCCCGCGCTCCTCGAGGCGCTCGGCCGCGTGTCGGTCGCGGGCGGCTGGGCGAAGGAGGGCCTCGAGGCCTACTCCAGCGCTCGCCGGCTCATCTCCGACGTCGTCGCCCGCGCGCACCTCGACCACGAGCGCGCGTATGCCCTGAACATCCTCGGGCGTCAGGCCGAGGCCGAGCGCGCGCTGCGGACGGCGCGGCGGGCGCTCACCGGCGCCGGTCCCGACGGGCAGCGCGTACTCGCCGCCGTCGCCGTGACGGAGGCGGGCCTGCGGCTCCGCCAGTCCAAGTGGACCCAGGCCCGCGGGCTCGCCCTCGAGGCCGTCGCGGCGATCGAGGGCAACGCCCACGACGACACCGCGAAGCGGGTGCTCGCCGACGCCCTGCGCTACCACGACATCGCGGCCAGCGAGCTGGAGGGCGATGCCGGCATGATCCACCTCTCGCGCGCGATCCAGCTCTACGACGAGACGCACGACGAGCTGTCGAAGGGCAAGGTGCTGAGCCTCCTCGGCGTACGGGCGTACTACCGCGGCGACTGGACCACGGCGGCCGCCCTGTACGGGCAGGCGCAGGCGGCGCACGAGGCCGCCGGCGACGTCGTGGGAGCGGCCCTGGAGTCGGCCAACGCCTCCGAGATCCTCATCGACCAGGGGCGCATCGACGAGGCGCGACCGCTCGTGCGCGAGGCGCTGCGGGTGTTCGAGGCATCCGACAACCCCTACCTCATCGCGTTCGTCACGAACTTCTCGGGCCGCATCCGGCAGCAGGCCGACGACCCGGGGGCCGCGATCGCCGCGTTCCGGACGGCGGCCGAGATGTTCTCGTCGCTCGACGAGAGCGACGCCGCACTGGACGCGCGGGTGCGGCTGCTCGAGGCGACGATCGACGCGGGGCTCGTGACGGATGCCGAGCATCTCGCCGCGGACCTGTCGGGCGCCCGCGGGGGCCCCCGTCTCACGAGGCAGCGGGCGAGGCTCGCCGCCCTCGCGGGAGAGGGCGCGTCGGCTGTCGCCCTCGCCCTGGAGGCTGCCGACGACCCCTCGGCGACCCCGCTGGAGCGGGCGCTCTCACTCGCACAGCTCGATCGCCTGCGGCCCGAGGCATCCGTCCGCGCCGAAGCCGAGCGCCTCCTCGCGTCGCTCGGCGTCACGAACGCCGCGCGGATCCTCGATCGATCCCCCCTCGCCGCCGAACCGGAGGCCGCCCGATGAACCCCCGCCCCGCCCCTCGGCGACGACTGCGGCTCGGCGCCGCCATCGCCGCCGGCGCCCTCCTGGTCTCGGGCCTCACCGTCGCGACGGGGTCCGGGGCCCCCGCGGCGGCCGCCGTGAAGACCGCCGCGGCGCCGGTCGTCCCGGAGCTCTTCCGCGTCTCGCAGACGGATGCCGGGACCTCGACCGAGCCCTCGCTCACGCCCGACGGCCAGCGGGTCGCGTTCACCTCGACGGCCGGCGACCTGGTCGCGGGCGACACCAACGGCGTGGCGGACGTCTTCGTCTCGATCGCGGCGCAGGGAAGCGACGACCCCTTCTCGGGGGCGGCGACGCTCGTGAGCGTGCCGGACGGCTCGGCGGGTGACGCGGCGGCGAACGGGCCGAGCTCCGAGCCCGTCGCGAGCGCGAACGGCCGGTACGTCGCCTTCACGAGCGCCGCGACGAACCTCGTCGCGGCCGGCGGCACGGCGGGGCGCACGAGCGTCTACGTGCGCGACACGCTGCTGGGCACGACGTTCCGCGTGCAGGGCGCCGCCGAGCCGAACGGCCGCTCGTACGACCCCGATCTCAGCGACAGCGGACGGTACCTCGTCTTCACATCGGAGGCTTCGGACCTCACGGCCGGCGACGGCAACGGCGCCCCCGACGCCTTCGGCGCCGATCTCGACGCGAACGGCGACGGCATCCTGGGCGACATCGCGATCACGCGGTTCATCGGCGGCTCGTCGATCCCCGGCGGCACGGAGCAGGCGCGCATCAGCGGCACGGGCGCAGCCGTCGTCTTCGTGGCCCATCAGGACAGCCTCGATCCGAGCCAGCCGCCCACGACGACGAGCGGCGACTTCGTCTACCACGCGTCCGGCCCGGTGCCCACGGCGGCGACGCTCGCCGGCCGCGACGCGTACAGCCCCACGATCGACGCGACCGGCGACACGTTCGCCTTCGTGAGCGCGTCGCAGTGCGACGGGGAGCCGTCGGTCATCGCCATGACGCTGGATGCGATGTACTACTCGGTCGCCCTGGGGACGATCAACGCCGACCGGCGCGTCGGCTACGTCGCCGACCCCGTCATCTCGGCCGACGGCAGCCGCGTCGCGTGGACGACGACGGTGCCGCCGTACGACTACAGCGCCCCCGCTCCCGAGCTCGCCTCCCCCGTCATCCGCCAGCAGGAGATCGACTGGCGCGACGGCAACACATCGACCGAATGCGTCGCGACGTTCAGCCAGGACTGGGCCGACCTCGCGGAAGGAACCGAGGCGTCGCAGTCCGCGTCCGGGCGGACGGTGGCCTTCGTGGCGCCCGCGCCGGCCCAGGCATCCGTCTTCGCCCTCGACACCCACAGCAGCAGCGGACTGTCCGTCACCGACACGCAGGGTCAGCTCATCACGCCCGGGTTCATGACGCGCGTGGACATCCCGACGATCCCGCTGACGTCGCTGCGCGGGTACGCGTCGGCGATCGCGAACGCCCCCATCCACAACCTGCCGATCCACAACCTCCCCATCCACAACCTCCCCATCCACAACCTGCCGATCCACAACCTCCCCATCCACAACCTCCCGATCCACAACCTCCCGATCCACAACCTGCCCATCCACAATCTCGACATCCCGGGGGGCTGGGAGGAAGTGCTCGCCGACACCCCGTTCGCGGGCGAGCTGATCCAGTCGGTGACCCTCGACAAGGTGCTCGCCTGGGCGGCGAACGCGCTCGCGCCCGGGTCGACGGCGACGGATGCCGAGCGGGCGGCGGCCGAGCGGATCCAGAGCCTCACCCTCGGCGACCTCGATGTCGACGACAGCGCCCTGGCCGCCCTCACGCTCGCGTCCTACGTGCTCGGATCGGCGCACCTCGGCGACATCCTCCTCCCCGGTGAGGGCTCGGCGCTCGCACGGTGGCAGAGCGTCGTGGACGCGCAGGGCTTCGCGTTCACGGTCGAGCCCGACTGGTATCTCGCCGACCTCGATGCGGCCGGCCTCGACATCGAACGCACGCGCGTCGACGCCGTACCCCTGCGCGCGCTCCCGGTCGCGCAGACGCTGATGGGCTCCCTCGATCCGTCGGAGCTCTTCCTGGCGGGCACGCCCCTCGGCGATCTCGACGTCTCGACGCTCGATGCGAGCGCCCGGGTCGCCCTCTTCGGCGATGCCGGGGTGACGGGAGCCCTCGCGGGCTTCTCCGGCGCCTTCCTCCCGGGCGCGACGGTCGCCGACCTCGCCGCCGGCGCTCCCGAGTGGGTGACCCTCGGGGTGCTGCTCATGTCGATGCTCGATCAGCAGGACTATCCGTGGGAGCAGATCTCGCCGAGCTCGCTCGACCCGAACCTCATCGAGGACGCGACCGACTCCATCGGGTGCGACCAGCAGCTGCGCTGCGCGCAGGCCGTCACGTTCCACTACACCTTCGACTCCGGGCCCGGCGAGTCCACCCGGTTCGCCGCTCCAACGGCGACCCTCGCGACCCCCGCCGGCACGGTCGCCTCCACGACGTACGTCTGGGGGTCGGGACCCGACGGGTCGAGCACGATGTACCAGCCCTACCTCGGGCCGAAGCAGGTCGACGGCGAGCGCACGAACTATCCCCTCCCCGAGACGGCGGGCGGCACGGTGATGGCGGTGCGGTCGTACTACACCCCGACGACGCAGCCGGGCGAGACCCGGGCCGTCGGAATTCTCACGAGCGGCTCACTGACGGCATCCGACGAGCTGTCCGGCGGTGCTCCGCTCGCGAGCTTCGACGACCCCGCGCGCAATCTCCTCCCCGACGGGCAGTGGGAGGCGCCGCCGACGCCTCTCACCGAGGGGCAGATCAGCTACGAGTGGATCTCGCCGCAGTACCGGTACCGCACCGATGAGCAGCAGATGATCGAGGGCCCCGCCGAAGACTCCGACTACTACCTGGTCGCGGCGCCGCCCGCCGGCAAGCGCCTCGTCGTCTCGACCAACGCGACCGACGGCCAGATCTCGCTGTCGCTCTACGCGGCGACGGGCGGCGCTCCGCTCGGCGTCGCCAGCGCGGGGCCCGCGCCCGGCGTCGCCGTGGCGGCGCAGAGCGGCCCGACGGGCTCGCCCGCGACGATCGGGGCGGACGCGGGGGTTCGGCTCGACGGCCGCACCCTCATCGACCAGACGGTCGTCGGGGGCGACGGCGCCGCCGAGATCGAGGCGGCGTCGACGGATGCCTCGGCCGGCACCGATCTGCTCGTGCGCGTCACATCGGGCAACGGCCTGCCCAGCGCTTCGCTCTACTCGATCCGCGTCCAGTATCTGGACGACGCCCCCGAGGTGCAGTGCACGCCGTGGACCCCGCCGCAGACCGCCGACCCCGGCATCGAGGGGGTCAGCGACCCCGTGACGGCGACCACCAACACGGTCTACCTCTTCGACGAGAAGCGGTTCGGCGACGTCTACGGCGCCACGCGGGCATCCGAGGTGCGCGACGCCCTCGTCTCGCTGACCGGCGACGGCCACGTCGGCGCGGGCTCGGTCGACGGCGCCGTGCTCTCGATCGACAGCGATCCCGCCGTGAAGACCGCGCGCGCCGCGCTCGACGCGAACCCCTGCTCGATGCAGGCCCGGGGAGCCCTCACGGCGGCCATCAACGCGTTCGTCGCGTCGGAGCTCGAGGGCGAACGCTCGCACGTCTCGTCGATCGTCATCGTGGGCGGCGACGACATCGTCCCCCTCGCGCCCGTCGCCCAGAACACGTCGCAGTTCACCGAGGTCAGCCACGCCGACGACCTCCGTCGCGAGGCGCAGACCGACGGCAGCGCGTGCCCCGTCGGCGCCGCCGTCGATCCCTGCGAGACGCCGCTGTCGGCCGCGGCGCGCACGTCGCACATCCTGACCGACGATCCCTACGGACTCGCGAAGGCCTACGACACCCTCGGCGGCCACCTCTACGTCCCGTCCGTCGCGCTCGGACGCCTCGTCGAGACACCGGAGCAGATCGAGGCGACGATCTCGCGGTTCCTCGACGCCGACGGCCTGCTCGCGGCCGACTCGACCGTCACCGGGGGCTACGGCGCGTGGAGCGAGCTGCCGCAGAAGGTCACGCAGTCCCTCGCGTGGCGCTCGGCGGTCAACCGGCCCCTCGGCGACGAGTGGACCGCGGCCGACATGGAGGACTCGATCTTCGCGACGGGCGACGCGGCTCCGCGCGTCGTCTCGGTCAACACGCACGCCGATGAGCAGCGCATGCTCCCCGGCGTCCCCGGGGCGGAGTCGGGCTCGTTCTCCGAGAGCCAGCTGTTCCTCGCCCGGGGTCACGAAAGCGCGCCGCAGCTCGCGGGCGCGCTCATCTTCGGCATCGGGTGCCACGCGGGCAACAATCTCCCCTCGGCCTACTACGGCGACGTGACCGACTGGGTCGACGTCTTCTCGCAGGCGGGCGGCTACATCGGCAACACCGGCTACGGCCTCGCCAACAACGTCTCGACGGCGCTGAGCGCGCGGCTGCTCACCCTCTATGCGGCATGGGTGGGCGTGTCGGTCGACGGCCGTGGCGTCTCGTCGGCCGAAGCGCTGACGTATGCCAAGCAGTCCTACCTCGGCGGTCTCGGGCTGTACTCGGGCTACGACGAGAAGGCGCTCATGGAGTCGGTCTACTACGGCCTGCCGATGTACGCCTTCGCCGACCCGGTCAGCACCGATCTGCCCCTCCCCGCGATGCCCGACCTGACCCTCTCGACCGACGACACCCTCACCACCGCGTCGCTGTCGTTCTCACCCACCTTCACGCCGGCCCCCGCGAACGACGCCGGCTCGTACCTGACGGTCGACGACCAGGCGCCGGCCGTGGTCCCGGGGCAGCCGATCCTGCCGAGCATCGTGCGGCGCCTGGAGCCTCAGGCCGGCCTCGTCCCCCGCGGCGTCGTGCTCACCGAGCTCACCTCCCGGTTCAGCGCCGAAGAGACTCCGGCGGTGGCGACGGCGACGGTGGGCGTTCCCGAGGCGACCGCGACGACGACGGATGCCGCGTTCCCGTCGTCGTTCGGAACGATCACGCATCAGGACACCCCGGCAGGCCCCGTCGACCTCCTCGTGCTGACGCCGGCGCGCGTCGAGATCGGGCAGGGCGGGAAGGGCCGCACCGAGACCTTCACCGACTTCACGGCCGAGGTCGTCTACGGCGATCCCGCGTCCACCGATGCGGCGCCCCCGACGATCAGCACGATCACCCCCGCCGACCGCGGCGCCCTGTCGGTCACGGCGTCCGATCCGGGAAGCGGTGTGGCGGCCGTGATCGTCCTCGTGCAGCCCGCGGGGCAGGACGAGTGGCAGCGGCTCGAGATGACGCCGCCCTCGGGCGGTGGCAGCACCTGGACGGGGACGGCGCCCACCGGCCCGTTCCGGTGGATGGTGCAGGTCGTCGACGGAGCGGGCAACGTCGCGACCGACACGGCGCGCGGCCGGCTCGTCCCCGCGAACGTCACGCAGCCGCCCGTGCTCGGCGATGCCGGCGGCAAGGCCACGGTCGCCGTCGGCGAGCGGGTCCTCCGGGCGGTGGCGGTGACGGATGCCTCGGCCGGCGAGCAGCTGACCGCCTCGAGCGTGCTGACCGACGCGGATGGAGCGATCGTGTCGACCTCGCCCGCGACGGTCGAGACCGGCCCCGACGGCACGACGCGGGCGCTCGTCGACCAGGTCGTGCCGCGCTCCGGCTCGTTCACGCTGACCCTCACGACGTGCCGCGGCACGGCATGCGCCGACGCCTCGTTCGCCGTCGAGACACCGCCGCTGAACGCCGTGCCCGCGGCATCCGTCGCCCTCACCTCCGACACCAACCCCGTCGAGCCGACGAGCATCCTGACCGCTCATGCCCGGGCCACCGACCCCGACCACGACCCCGTCAGCGTCTCGTACGCGTGGAGCCGCAACGGCATCGCCATCGCGGACCAGACGACGCAGACGCTCGACCTCGCCGGGATCGCGCAGACCGGCGACGTCATCCGCGTGTCGGCGACCCCCGACGACGGCACCGACATCGGGCACGCGGCCTCTGCCGAGATCGTCGTCGGCGACGAGGTCGTGCCGCCGGCGGCACCCGCGATCACCGCGACCGCGACGACCACGACGGGCCCATACGCGGAGGGCGCGTGGAGCCGCACGCCTGTCACGGTGACCTTCGACTGCACGGGCGGCGCGCCCCTCCTGACGCCCTGCCCGGTCGCACAGACCGTGTCGGCCGACACCCCACCGGCGGGCACGGCCGTGAGCGCAACGGTGACCGACCTCCTCGGCCGCACGGCGACGGCGTCGATGCTCGTGCGCGTCGACGGGACCGGCCCGATGTTCGACCCCGTCATCACGCCGGCGACGCCGACGGTCGGTGAGGCCGCCACGGCGGTGCCGCAGGCGACGGATGCCTCGTCCGGCGTCGCGACGCAGTCGTGCGACGTGCCGAGCACGGCCACGGCGGGGGCGGCATCGGTCACGTGCCGCGCGACCGATGTCGCCGGCAACACGGCGGAGGTGCAGGCCCACTACACCGTCACCGCCCAGCCCGATCCGGACCCTGACCCTGACCCGGATCCCGGGCCTGGACCTGGCCCGGGCCCCGGACCTGGGCCTGGGCCTCAGCCCGGGCCGGGCACACAGCCTGGTCCCGGCGCGCACCCCGGCACGACCCCGCCCCGGACGAACCCGGTGCCGCCCACGACCGGGCCCCGCACCGGCACGGGCCGCGGGAACGGCGGCGGGATCGGCGCACCCTTCGTCACGCCCGGCCCGCCCGTCGTGCCGGTGGGGGTCGTCCTCCCCGACCGGCAGCCACTCGGACCCGTCGCCGCCGACGGCTCGAGCGTCTTCGCGCGGGGCTCGGGCGTGCCGATCATCTTCCGCGCCTACGGCGACGACGGGCTCGCGATCGGCGCAGCGGGCTTCGTGAAAGACGTCGTGCTCGTGACCTCCGCCGCGCTGCCGGCCTCGGCATCCGTCACCGAGGGCTACTTCCTCGCGTTCCCGTTCGTGTATGCCGACGCCCCCGACGTGTGGCTCGGCTCGATCCCCACCGCCGACCTCGAGGGAGGCGAGCGTTACACGTATCGTGTCGAGCTCGCCGACGGCAGCACCTTCACCGTGACGTTCGGAGTGCGATGAGCGACCAGACCGTCGACAGGCCCGCGGCCGCGGGGCCGACATCGGCGCAGACCGGGTCTGGGCCGGCCCCGGCGGGAGCGCCGCCGAGGCCGGGAGAGGCCACGGCGGCCCTCGCCGCCGAGATGCTCGCCGAGGTCGCCGCCGAGATCGACCGGGCGGATCAGAAGGCCTCGCTCCTCATCGGCAGTCTTGGCATCGCGTTCAGCATCGTGCTGAGCGGAATGCTCGGCGGCGCATGGTCGCCCGCGAGGCTCGGCGCGTGGGCCTCGGCACTGTGGATCGTCGCGGCCGTCGCCGGCGCGGCATCCGTCCTCGCCGCCGCCCTCGCCGTCTGGCCACGGCTCAGCAAGGGGCCGACCCCCGCGACGATCACGTACTGGGGGCAGATCCGCGGCTTCGGGTCGCCGCAGGACGTGGCCGACGCCCTCGCCGAGCGGGGCCTCGCGCCGCCCGAGCGCACGTACCAGCAGCTGCTCGTGCTGTCGTCGGTCGCGCAGCGGAAGTACCGCAGCATCAGGCAGTCGATGGTGCTCGCCGGCATCGCGGGACTCGCGGTCGTCGCATCGTTCTTCCTCATCCTCTAGGTCTCCTGCAAGTCCGCCCGCGGGTCGTGCGCGAGGGCTAGCGTTGAGGCGTGAGCGAGCTCGACGTCACCGTCCGCGACATCCGCCTCGAGGATGCTGGCGAAGTCCTGACGCTGCAGCGCGCCGCCTTCGTGCAGGAGGCGCTGATCTACGGCAGCCCCGAGATGCCGCCGCTCACGCAGACCCTCGAAGAGCTGGAGCACGAGCTGCACGAGAACCTCGGGTGCGTCGCGCTGGAGGGCACGCGGATGATCGGCGCCGTCCGCGCGCGGATCGACGACGGCCTGCTTCTCGTCGGCCGCATCGCTATCGCCCCCGACGCGCAGGGCAAGGGCATCGGCACGCTGCTCCTCGAGGAGGTCGAGCGGCGCGGACGCGAGGCCGGCGCACGCGAGGCCGAGCTGTTCACGGGATCGCTCAGCGAGGCGAACCTCCGCCTCTATGAGCGCGAGGGCTACGCCGAGTCGCAGCGCGTGCCGGGCGACGACGGCACGGCGCAGGTCTTCCTGCGCAAGGCGCTGGTGTCGTCATGAGGCGGGAGAGATGGATGACGCGACCCGGGCCGAGCTCGCAGAGCTGAGACGCCGGGCCTTCGGCCCCCTGCCCGACATCGCCGGCGATCCCGCGGCGATGGCTCGCCTCGCCGTGCTCGAAGACCTCTCGCAGGACGAGCACACCGCCGGGGTGGGGGACGCTGAGGGAGGGGATGCGGGCTCCGACGCCTTCTCCGGCGCGCTTCCTGCGGACTCTGGTCATGCGGGTCGTGCCGGTGGCGCGGTCGCCGGGCCCGTCGACGGTCGGGGGACGGATGCCGAGTCCTTCGCCCTCGCGACACATCCCCTCCGTCCGGCCGCCCTGGCGGACGGCGACCGCCGCGCACCCCGCCGACGGCGCCGCCGCAGCGGGGCCGGTGTCGCCCTGGGTGCCGCGGTGATCGCGACCCTCGTCGTCTTCTCGACCGCTGTCGTCGCGCCGCAGAGCGGTGTGCACTTGAAGACGCAGGACATGCAGGCCGCGTACGCCCTGGCGGTCGACCCGAACGCCCGAGTACTGGTGCAGGTGCCCCTGCACAGCTGGTACGGATCGGAGAACGCGCCGACGCTCCCGTCGGACGCGCCGCCCTTCCCGACGAGCGGCACGATGCAGTGGGCGACGAACCTCGGCAGCTACTACGGCTGGCATCTGTGGATCGGCGGGGCCCGGGGCATCCTTCAGGAGGAGGTCTGCATCGCCGTCTCGCGCGGTGACACGGGGAAGGGCCGCTGCGTCGCCGAGCCGCTGCGCTCCTCGAGCGCGCTCGCGGTGACCCTCCCGCTGCGCGACGTGCCCGAGGGCGACCGCCCCGCAGCCCTCGTGCCCGGGAAGCGGCTGGGATTCTGGTGGTTCCACGATTCGGCCGTGACGATCATGCTGACGTCGGGGCCCGAGGAGGAGTGAGGGCGGCGCTAGGGTTTCTGCGTGGTCCCGATCGAGAATCTCCTCGCCTTCGCTCTCGCGGCCCTCGTGCTCATCGTGATCCCGGGGCCGAGCGTCCTCTTCACGATCGGGCGGGCTCTCGCGCTCGGCCGCATCGGCGGCCTCCTGAGCGTGCTCGGCAACGCCCTCGGGCTTCTGCCCGTCATCGTCGCCGTCGCGCTCGGCATCGGCGGCATCGTCGCGAGCTCGATCGTGCTCTTCACCGTCGTCAAGATCGCGGGCGCCCTGTACCTCGTGTATCTCGGGGTGCAGGCCATCCGGCACCGCAACCGCCGCGCCGAGGCCGCCGTCAACGGCACGCTGCCGCGGTCGGCGTGGCGTCAGCTCG
This sequence comes from Microbacterium sp. F51-2R, assembly GCF_052180235.1. Taxonomy (GTDB): domain Bacteria; phylum Actinomycetota; class Actinomycetes; order Actinomycetales; family Microbacteriaceae; genus Microbacterium. Next base: position 2,021,228 of record NZ_CP197470.1, read on the forward strand.
GCGAGGGCTTCATCGTCGGCATCACCAACCCGAAGACGATCGCGTTCTTCGTCGCGGTTCTGCCGCAGTTCGTCGACCTCGACGCCGGCATGGTCCCGTTGCAGATGATCGAGCTCGGCCTGGTGTTCTTCGTCATCGCACTGATGTCGGACGCCGTCTGGGCGCTCATCGCCGCCGGCGCACGCGACTGGTTCGGTCGCTCGCCCCGGCGCATCGCCCGCCTGACCGCGACCGGCGGCGGGCTCATGATCGGCCTGGGCGGCATCCTGCTCCTCCCCGCCCCTCACTCCTGACCGGCCGGCCCCGAAGGGCGGCGGATCAGTCGAGGAAGATGTCGGGGAAGAGGGCGGAGTCGGGCGTGCCGGGGACGGCCGCGTATCCGGAGAAGTCGGTGACCCCGGCATCCGCCAGGACGTCCTCGACGATGAGCGTCTGCCCGGTGTACTCCCGCGACGGCCTCGTCAGCACCTCGTAGGCGGCATCGGCGTAGATGTCGGGGGTGCGGCTGGCCTTCATCATCATGTCGCCGCCGAGGGCGAACTGCACTGCGGCGGTCGCGATCGTCGTGCGCGGCCACAGCGTGTTGGCGGCGATGCCGTCTTTGGCGAACTCCGCCGCGAGGCCGAGCGTCACCATCGTCATGCCGTACTTCGCCAGCGTGTACCCCGTGTGCGCGCCGAGCCACTTCGGCGAAAGGTTGAGCGGTGGCGAGAGCGACAGGATGTGCGGGTTCGCGCTGTCGCGGAGCATCGGGATGGCCGCCCGCGACAGGAGGAAGGCGCCTCGGACGTTGACGTCCTGCATGAGGTCGTACTTCTTCGCCGCGAGATCCAGCGAGCCCGAGAGGTCGATGACGCTGGCGTTGTTCACGACGATGTCGATGCCGCCGAACTCGCCCTGCGTCTCGAGCACGGCCCGGGTGATGTCGTCGTCGTTGCGCACATCGCCGACGATCGGGAGCGCGTGACCCCCGGCATCCCGGATCTGCTCCGCCGCCGAATGCACGGTGCCCTCGAGCTTCGGGTGGGGGGTGTCGGTCTTGGCCATGAGCGCGATGTTGGCGCCGTCGCGCGCAGCGCGCAGCGCGATCGCGAGGCCGATGCCGCGGCTGCCGCCCGACATCAGGATCGTCTTGCCGGCGAGGCTCGCCGAGCCGGTCGAGGGGTCGGTCATCTCGTCTCCTTGGGATTGCGGGCCGGCTCCGGCCGTTTCGAGGATGCCGCGGCGAAGGCCGCGACGCGCGTGCGCGACTCCTCGGTCTCGAAGCGCGCGCCGATCGTCGCTGCCTCGTCGTCGAGGTTCTCGGCGAAGGTGCGGTCTGCCCCGGCCCGGACGAGCCGTTTGGCCTGGCCGAACGCCACCGTCGCGTTCGCGAGCCAGAAGTCCGCGACGGCGCGGGCCCGGTCGGCGACCTCGGCCGCGGAGACCACCTCCGAGACGAGGCCCCAGTCCAGTGCCGTCGCGGCGTCGATCCCGCGGTCCTGCAGCAGCAGCGCGAGCGCCCGCCGCTGGCCGATCGCGGCGGGAAGGAGCGTCGAGACGCCGAGGTCGGGCGTGAGGCCGATGTTGGCGTACCGGCTGACGAACTTCGCCGTGTCGGACGCGACGATGTAGTCGGCCGTGAGCATGAGGCCGAGGCCGCCGCCGGCCACCGCGCCCTGCACGGCGGCGACGATCGGCGTGGCCGAGAGCGCGAAGGTGCGGATGCCGTCGTGGATGATGTGCGCCGTCTCGGTCACGTCCGACCCCGTGGCGCGCGACGTCGCCATCGCGATGACGTCGCCACCGGCGCAGAACGCGGGGCCCGCGGCATCCAGGATCACGGCCCCGACCGAGTCGTCGGACGTGAGCTCGTACGCGATGTCGCGCCACAGGCGCCCCATCTCGAAGTCCATCGCATTGAGCACCGCGGGACGGTTGAACGTGACGCGCGCCAGGCCTCCCTCGCGCGTGACGAGGATCGAGTCGCTCACTCCTGCTCCTTCCGTGTCGTCGGCGAGGCCGGTCACTTCGGCGCCATGCGGATGGCGCCGTCGAGCCGGATGGTCTCGCCGTTGAGGTAGCCGTTGTCGACGATCGCGAGCACGAGCTTCGCGTATTCGTCGGGGCGCCCGAGCCGCTGCGGGTAGGGCGCCTGCTGCCCGAGCGAGAGCTGCGCCGCCTCGGGGAGGCCCTTGAGCATCGGGGTCTCCATGATGCCGGGCGCGATCGTCAGCACGCGGATGCCGTAGCGCGCGAGCTCGCGCGCGATCGGCAGCGTCATGGCGTGCACGCCGCCCTTGCTGGCCGAGTACGCGGGCTGGCCGATCTGCCCGTCGAAGGCGGCGACGCTGGCCGTGTTGACGATGACGCCGCGGTCGCCGTCGACGGTCGCGTCAGTCCGGGACATGACGGCGGATGCCTGGGCGATGACGTTGTACGTGCCGATGAGGTTGATGCGCACGATCCGTTCGAAATCGGCGAGCGGCGAGGGGTTGCCCTCGCGGTCGAGCACCTTCGCGGGCGGCGCGATGCCGGCGCAGTTGACGACGACGCGCAGCGGACCCGCCTCGGCGGCCAGCGCGACGGCGGAGGCGACCTGTTCGGGGTCGGTGACGTCGGCGGGCGCGAACGTGCCGCGGAACTCTTCGGCGACGGATGCCCCGGCAGACCCGGGCAGATCGACGACCGTGACCGCGGCTCCCGCCTCCGCGAGCCGGCGCGCGGTGGCAAGACCCAGTCCGCTCGCGCCGCCCGTGACCAGCGCCGCTGCGCCCGAGATGTCCATGCGTTCTCCTTCGAACCGAGGTGGTGGCATCCAGTCCCAGCATATGCAGGACTCCGTCTCACCGGTGCCGCCGGCGCGGCCGCCTCCCCCAGGCTAGTGCGGGAGGGTGGCGCGGCGGGAGCGCGAGGGGTTCACTGGAAGACGTGGATCTCCTCATCAAGCGCGTCTACGACGAGCCGTCCGGCGCCGACGGCTTCCGCGTGCTCGTCGACCGGCTCTGGCCCCGGGGCCTCAGCAAGGAGCGCGCCGCCGTCGACCTCTGGGCCAAAGAGGCCGCGCCGACGACGGAGCTGCGCCGCGCGTTCCACCAGGACGGCATGGACTGGGAGACGTTCGCGGCGGCCTACCGCGCCGAGCTCGCCACCAATCCGGCGGTCCCCCGGCTGCGCGAGCTGCTCGCCGGCAAGCCTGTCGTGACCCTCCTCTACGGCGTCCACGACGAGCGCCACAATCACGCCGATCTGCTCCGCGAGGCGCTCCTGGAGTGATCGGGCCGCGACGGGGTCATCCCGGTCCGAGGATGAAGTTCCACGTCCCCGCGAACGCGGCCGCCGCGACGGCGATCGCCGAGATCGCGGCGCCGATCGCCATGAGCACCCACTCGCGGCCGCCGAAGCGCGACTGGCGGGCCCACGTGCGCTCGACCGGCGCGCCGAAGCCGCGCGCCTCCATCGAGGTCGCGAGCTTGGACCCGCGGCGGATCGAGAGCACGAGGAGCGCGAAGGCCATGCCGAAGAACCGCCGGAACCGGCCGCGATCGGCGACGCCGCGCGCGCGGCGCGCGAGCTCGAGGGCCCGCCAGTCGTCGATGAAGAGCCCGACCATCCGCAGGCCCGCGAGGGCGCCCAGCACGAAGCGCGCGGGGAGGCGGAGCACCTGCGCGAGGCCGTCGGCGAGGTCGGTCGGGTCGACGGTCACGAAGAGCACGACCGACGGCAGGGCGATCGCCAGCACGCGGAAGAACGTCGCGACGGCGAGCTCGAGCGATCCCTCGCTCACGCGCACGAAGAACCAGTCGACGTAGATCGTCCCCGACGTCTCGCCGTAGAGCGCGATGGTCAGCCCCGTGAGGGGCGCGGCGACCCACACCGGCCACGTGCGCGTCCAGAACTCCCGCCACCCGATCCCCGCGAAGGGGAAGAGCAGGCACTCCAGCAGCAGCGCGACCGATGCCGACACCCAGTCGAGCGTCAGCACGAGGGGCAGGGCGATGAGGGCGCTCGCGCCGAGCTTCGCGACCGGATTGATGCGTGCGACGGCGCCGGTGCGGGCGCGCGTCTCGAGCAGGGTCATGCGGATGCCTCGGCATCCGTCTGCGACGCCGCGAGCTCCAGCACCTCGGCGTGGAGCGCCCGCACGACGTCGAGATCGTGCGTGATCGCGACGATCGCGGCGCGCTCGTCGCCGTCGCGGCCGTCGCGGAGCCCCGCGAGGAGGGCGACCAGCTCTGCCCACGTACGGGCGTCCTGACCGAACGTCGGCTCGTCGAGCACGAGCACGCGCGGCCGCGTCGCGAGCATGGCGGCGACCGTGAGCCGGCGCTTCTCGCCGCCCGACAGCGTGAACGGGTTCGCCGCGGCGAGGTGGTCGAGGCGCAGGCGCGCGAGGAGCTCGTCGACCCGATCGGCGGTCGCCCGCTCCTCGAGCCCGAGCGCACGCGGGCCGACCTCGAGCTCGTCGCGCACCGTCTGCGTCAGGAGCTGATGCTCGGGGTCCTGGAAGACCGTTCCGATCCGCGTCAGGAGCTGCCGTGAGGTCCAGCGGATGGGCGAAGGGCCGGCGCCGGCGGCGAGCGCGCCCGTCGCCTGCAGTTCCCCGGCCGCCGGCGGCAGGAGGCCCGCGAGCGTGAGACCCAGCGTCGACTTGCCCGCACCGTTCGGCCCCGTGACGGCCAGCACCGAGCCCGCGCGCACGTCGACGTCGATCCCGCTCGCGACGGGCCGGCCCTTGACCCGCGCGACCGCGAGGCGCCGCCCCGTGAGGAGCGCGGCGCCCGGCGCATCGACGGGCGGCCCGGGGACGGCAGGCGGAATGCCGGGCACCCACACCCCGGCCGCGGCGAGCCGCGCCCCCTCGCGGCCGAGCACGTCGGCGGGCGCACCGTCGGCGACGACACCGCCCTCGCCCAGCACGATGACGCGCGACACGACCGGCAGCCACACCTCGACGCGGTGCTCGACGACGACGAGGGTGGCCGGGTGATGCTCCAGCAGCCGTTCGACGGCCTCGCGCACCTCCCCGATGCCGGCGGGGTCGAGGTTGGCGGTCGGCTCGTCGAGGAGCAGCAGCCCCGGCCGCATCGCGAGGGCCCCTGCGAGCGCGAGCCGCTGCTTCTGCCCGCCCGAGAGCGCCTTCGTCTGCCGATCGAGCGGCACGTCGAGCCCGACGGCGTCGAGCGACTCGCGCACACGCGGCCAGATGAGCTCGCGCGGCACTCCGAGGTTCTCGCAGCCGAAGGCGACGTCGTCGCCCACGCGGGCGAGCACGACCTGCGCGTCGGGGTCCTGCAGCACAAGCCCCGCTATCCCACGGGCGGATGCCGCGGGCCGACCGCCGACGAGGAGCTCGCCGTGGGACTCGCCCTCGTCGGCGCCGCCCAGCACGCCCGCGAGGCCGTGCAGGAGGGTCGACTTGCCCGCGCCGGAGGCGCCGAGGAGCAGGACCCGCTCTCCGGGCTCGATGCGGAACGAGGCATCCTGCACCGCCCAGCCCCGGCGGCTCGCGTGCCGCCAGCCCCAGCCGCAGGCCTCGACCCCGGCCGGGGCGGGCGTCTCGACAGGCACGCTAGACGCGGGCGCGGGCCTCGCGGCCGGACGCGAACCGGTCGAGAGCGCCGGTGTGGGCAAGGCCCCGCGTGAGCACCCACGGCAGCAGGCCGGCGATGACCGCGCCCGAGATGACGGTGGAGATGAGGTAGGTGATCGTGAAGGACGTGCCCGAGCCGGTGTACCAGAGCAGGAGATTGTTGATCCCGCCCGCGAACGCGGCGCCCGCGCCGGCGAGCATCGCGACGGGGAGGTTCCAGACGCGGTACAGGAAGGCGAGGAAGACGAGCTCCGCCCCGAGACCCTGCACCAGGCCCGCCTCGAGCGTCAGGAAGCCGCCCCACTGGTTGCCGACGAGCGCCGACACGACGGCGGCGAGGGTCTCGGTGTAGATCGCGGCACCCGGCTTGCGGATGATGAGCGCCCCGAGCACGCCGGCGAAGAGCCACGGACCGTCGAGGAGGCCCTGCAGACCCGGGAGCAGGGGCTCCAGGAGCGCCTGCGGACCGAGGTAGCCGATGTTCCAGAAGAGGAAGATCAGGCCGGACGCGACGCCGATGACACTTGCGACGACGATGTCGACGACCCGCCACCGGAGGCGGTGCGAAGCCGCCGAAGCGGTCGTGGGGGCAGACGTGGAAACGTGCATTTCTCTCCTCCCTGCGCTGGCATGATCCAGATCAGGTTCGACGGTCGGAGCGTGGTCGCTCCCTCTCAGCCCGGCACACCGGACTCCCGTGGTTGTGGCATTGATCATACCCCGCGGGCGCGCGCGGTACCTTAAGCGGGTGCCTCTCGCCGACACCGAACCCTCTGCTCCGCGCGCCCTGCGCCCGGACTCGGGCTCGGTCGCGCTGAGCGAGGGCGCCCCCGAGCACCCCGTCGCCCTCGCAGGCGCGGCGCCGGCACCCCACAAGGTGGCCTTCTCGTGGGTCGATGAGGCCTCGTTCTCGCAGACGGTGCTGGCGCCCCGCGACCCGGGCGCCGCGCGGCCGGCGTCCGCCGAGACCGACCTGCTCGCGAAGGCGCCGCGCCGTTCGCCGTGGCGCGCGGGCGTGCTCGTGCCGATCGCGGTCATCCTCTTCCTCTTCGGGGGCTACGCCGCGACGACGCTGCTGTGGCCCCTCACCGCCGTGACGCCGACGATCGCGGCCGTGCAGGTCGATCCGATCCCCTCCGCCGTCACGACCCCCGCGTGGCCGGCCGAGGGCTCCGGCGCCGTCGCGGTCGGCGGCATCGGCGATGTCGTGGCCTCCACCGAGGACGCTGCGCCCATCGCGAGCATCACGAAGCTCGTGACAGCCCTCCTCGTCCTCGACGAGATGCCCCTCGCCGTCGGCGAGCAGGGCCCCGATTTCCGCTTCACCTCCGGCGACCGCCAGGCGTACTGGGGCTACCGCAACCGCGGCGAGTCCTCGCTCGACGTGCCCGCGGGCGGCTCGCTCACCGAGTACCAGATGCTCGAGGGCATGCTCATCGGGTCGGCCAACAACTACGCCGACCGCCTCGCGAGCACGTTCTGGCCGAGCGACGCCGTGTTCGCGAGCGCCGCCGACACCTGGCTGAAGGCCCACGGCGTACCGGGAATCAGGATCGCCGAGCCCACGGGCTTCGACAAGCGCAACACCGCGAGCGCCGCCGCTCTCATCCCCCTCGCGCAGAAGGCCCTCGCCAATCCCGTCATCGCCGAGATCGTCGCCAAGCCCGTGGTCGACCTCCCGGGCGCCGGCCGCGTCGAGAACACCAACGAGCTCCTCGCCGACCCCGGAGTGATCGGCGTCAAGACCGGGTCTCTCGACGACTTCAACCTCCTCGCCGCGAAAGACGTCATGGTCGGCGACACCGCCGTGCGCCTCTACGCGGCGGTGCTCAGCCAACCCGACGACGCGGCCCGCTTCGCCACGACGCGCGCCCTCTTCGCACAGCTCGAGAGCGAGCTGCAGGTCGAGCCCTCGGTGCCCGTCGGCACCAAGGTCGGGACGGTCGAGACGGCGTGGGGCGACCGGGCGGATGTCGTGACGGATGCCGACGCCTCCGTCGTGCTGTGGAACGGCGCCGCGGGAACCGTCGCGACAGACATCGCCCTCGGCGACAGCCGCAGCGCGGGCGACACGGTCGGCTCGCTCCGAGTCAAGGGTCCGCTCGACAGCGCGACCGTCGATGTCTCGCTCTCGAACGACATCGAGCCGCCGTCGGCCTGGTGGCGCCTGACCCATCCGCTCGAGCTCTTCGGCCTCGCCGGCTGACGGGCCTCGAGGGCAGGCTCCGTCCCTGACGCCGGCCGGCTCACCGGCCCACCGCGCTCCCGGCCGCGTTCAGACGTGGCGGACGGTGTGCTGCAGTCTCGTGCGCACGTCGAACACCTCGTTGCCCCCGATCTCGCGGGCCCCCGTGACGCCCCGCCGGAGGATCGTCGACAGCGCGCTGCGCGTGACGACCGCGACGGGCACGCCGCGCACCCGGCCGATCTCGTCGATGGGCTGCGCGAGGTCTTCGTCGGGGAGCACGACGATCGCGCCGCTGAACTTCACGCGGGCGGCGCGTGCGATCGTGCGCAGGTGCAGGACGAGCGTCGCGATGGGCGCCCCCTCGATGCCGTCGCCGATGAGCTCGCCTCGGCGCACGCGCACGGGGCCGCCGAAGTCCTCCGAGAGGATCCCGTAGAGCCCGCTCGGGCCGAGCACGACGTGGTCGACCTTCTCGTCCGACGCGCGCCCCGCCGCGACGTCGTGCCACACCGTGTAGCCCATGCCGAGATCGGCGACGACCCGGGCCGTCGCCTCCTCGGCGAGGGCGTCGGCGAGGAGCCTGCGCAGAAGCCGCGGGGCCGACCGCACGAGCGCGGGGTCGTAGGGGTCGGGCATGTCCACGCCGCGGCCGACCCACTCGCGCATCAGGTCGAGATAGCGCTCGCGCCGCCAGCCCCCGGGCTGCCCGTACGACCGCGCGCGGGGTCGTGTGTCGGCCGGACGCGAGGGCGGACGCCAGGCCGGGGCATCCGGACTGAACGAGGGAGCCGCCTGCGCGCCGAAGCCGTGCCCGCGGTCGTATGCGGCGCGGGCCTCGGGCGTTCCGACGAGCTCCCATGCGCGCTGCACCTGGATGAAGACCGCCGCCTCTCCCCCCGTGTCGGGGTGGGTCTGGCGCATCCGAAGCCGGTACGCCTTGCGGAGGGCGTCTTCGTGGACCGTCGGATCGACGCCCAGCACCTGATACGCCGAGGCGGACAGGGGGGAGTCGAACATGCGGATCCTCTCAGCGCTGCTCGTTGCGCCGAGCGTAGGCGGCCGCGCTGCGGCTGGACAGCGCGAGGAGGATCAGCGTATCGAGAGCCGTCGAGAGGAGGCTCGTCTTGAGGGTGATCTCCAGGTCTTCCAGCCACCACGAGACGAACGCGGTCGAGATCGAGAGGACCGCGACGACCATGACGATGACGCGCGCCCAGTTGTACCCGCGGAGGATGAAGACGGCCAGCACCACGTCGACCACGATGAGGGCGACGACGAGCGACAGGATGATCGCGAGTCCGACGCCGGCGGCCTCGGCATCCGTCAGTCCGTCGATCGCGATCGCGCTCGAGGTGGCCACGAGGTTCCAGTGGAGCCCCAGTTCGGCCAGGAACAGCAGCCCCGCCACAGCGCGGAGGAAGACGAGCACGGCCCCCGTCACCGTCGTGACCGGCCGCTTCATGTCGGGGTCGTAGCGCGGCGGGCGCAGGAGCCGCCCCGCCGGCTCGTAGGAGGGCCGCTTCGCCGGTGTCGTCACGGCGTCGCCTCCGATCCGCCCGCACCGGCAACGACACGGGGCCCGAGGGTGACGTCGCGCACGTCGACGATCGGGAGGTCCCCGTCGGTGCTGATCGAGTCGCCGCCGCCGTTTCGTGCGTGGTACCCGGTGGAGAAATCCTCGATGATCCGCACGTCGATGCGCGGGTCGGCGAGGGTAAGCGTCGCGACGATGTGATCGCGCTCGACATCCGTCTCGGCGTCGATCTTGTGCGTGACCTGCAGCGTGAACAGCGACAGCCCGACGCTGCGGTCGAAGGTTCCGGCGGCGAGCCAGTCGACCCTCCGCCCGCCGGGGAGGAGCCAGCCGTCGGGACACTGCCAGAACCGCACGTGGTGCCGCTGGGCGGGACTGTCGTCGACGTCCTGCTGGTACGCGAAATCCTGCTGCCGGCCGAAGAGGAAGAGCGGGCTGACGGGCGCCTCGGGGTAGCTGCGCCGCCCGACGGTCGAGGCGATGATGCGCCACGTCGAGGTCATCGTGATGGGGTGGGCCCTGGTCCAGCCCGCCGCGGTCATCGCCGCCTCGATCTGCTCGCCGCTTCCCATGAAGGCGAGGTTGACGGGGTCTCCGAGCAGGCCGTCGCTCGTGCGTGTGCGACCGATGAAGTAGTCGGGCACGTAGACGGTGGTGAGGATCCGGTGCAGGCGCGGCAGCACGAGGTAGGCCAGGAGCCCCCAGAAGACGATCGCGAGGAGCAGTCCCCACCAGCCGACGTTGAAGGTCTCGGTGAAGCTCAGATACGCGAGCCAGATGGCGGCGAGCCCCGCGAAGACGAAGAAGAACCAGTCCAGCGCGATCCCGAACGACCACGTGCGCGTGCGCGTGGCCGATGCACCGTCGCCGTTGCTGCCGCGCGCCACGGAGGTCAGCTCCAGAGCGGGACCGCGGGGGTGAACGAGAGGGCGGATGCCGCGGCATCCGCCGGCAGCTCCGCCAGCGTCGCAGGACGCCAGCGCGGCGAACGGTCCTTGTCGATGACCTGCGCGCGGATGCCTTCGGCGAGGTCGGGCTGCGTCGTCACGAACCACATGACCAGCCCGTACTCCTGCGCGAGCGCGTCGCGCAGGCCGGGAAGAGTCCGCACGCGCCGGATCGCCGCGAGGGTGACCGCGAGGCCCGTCGGCGAGAGCTCTTCCAGAAGATCGGCGGTGGCGGATGCCTCGTCCTCCGGTCGCGCGCGGAGGCGGCCGATGATCTCGGGCACGCTGTCGGCCGCGAACGCGTCGTCGATCCACCCGCGCGCGGCGATGAGCGACGACGGCTCGGGGGTCTCGTCGAACAGGAGCACGAGCTCGCCGGGTCCCGACGGATCGGCGCGCGTCTGGAGCGCGTCGCGCAGACCCTCCAGGCTCGCGGACGGAACGAAATGGTCGGCGAACCCGGCGTACACGGCGTCCGAGGCATCCATCGTCCGCCCCGTCAGCCCCAGGAACTCGCCCAGACGCCCCGGCGCACGCGCGAGCAGCCACGTGCCGCCGACGTCGGGGGTGAAGCCGATGCGCGTCTCGGGCATCGCGAGCTTCGAGCGCTCGGTGACGATGCGCAGAGCCGCGTGCCCGGCGAGGCCGATTCCGCCGCCCATCGTGATGCCGTCGGCGAAGGCGACGAAGGGCTTCGGGTACTCCGCGATGCGGGCGTTGAGCGCATACTCCTCTCGGAAGAAGACGGCGGATGCCTCGGCATCGCCGGCGACCGTGCGCTCGTACAGGCCCCGCACATCGCCGCCCGCGCAGAGCCCGCGCTCGCCCGCGCCGTCGAGGAGGACGGTGTCCAGGTCGGTGTCGTGCTCCCACGCGTCGAGGGCTTCGGCCAGGGCGCGGATCATGTCGAGGTCGAGCGCGTTGATCGCCTGCGGACGGTTGAGCGTGAGACGGCCGAGGGAGCCGTCCGTGCGCACGTGCACCTTCACTTCGGGTCCGGCTGCTGCTTCGCTCACGCGTGCCACGTTACCGCCCGGCCCTCGTTCGGCGAGGGAGCGGAGGAGGGCGGCGGCGTGCCCGTCGCACGTCCCTGCGTGAAGGCGGAGTTTCCGCAAAGATAGGGAGAAAAGCTCACGACGACGAGAGGGTTCGGCATGCCCGAAGGACAGCTGCTGGAATTCTCCGCGGTCACCAAGCGCTTCGGCGCGGTGACCGCCGTCGACGGATTCACGGCACGCGTCGAACCCGGCCGGGTCACCGGCTTCCTGGGTCCGAACGGCGCGGGCAAGACCACGACACTGCGCATCCTGCTCGGACTCGTGCGCGCGACCGAGGGCGGCGCGACGATCGGCGGCGTCCCGTACGCGAAGCTGAAGAACCCCCTGCGGACCGTCGGGGCCGTGCTCGAGGCCTCCAGCTTCCACCCGGGCCGCACGGCCGCGAACCACCTGAAGGTCTACGCGCAGGCGGCCGGGCTCCCCGGCGCACGCGTCGATGAAGCCCTGGGACTCGTCGGCCTCGCCGATGTCGCGGGCCGAAAGGTCGGCGGTTACTCCCTCGGCATGCGCCAGCGGCTCGGCCTCGCGTACGCCCTCGTCGGCGACCCCGGGGTGCTCGTGCTCGACGAGCCCGCCAACGGCCTCGACCCCGAAGGCATCAAGTGGATGCGCGGGCTGCTGCGCGAGCTCGCACGGCAGGGCCGCACGGTGCTCGTGTCGTCGCACCTGCTCGCCGAAGTGCAGCAGACCGTCGACTCGCTCCTCATCATCTCGGCGGGGCGCCTCGTGTTCGAGGGCGGACTCGACGAGCTCGCCGACCCGACCGAGTCGGCCACCGTCGTCGACGCCCGCGACCGCGCCGCCCTGTCGGCGGCGCTCCGCGACGCGCACGTCGAGGTCGAGGTGCTGCGCTCGGGCCTGACCGTGCGAGGGCTGGAACCCGCCGAGGTCGGGCAGATCGCGGCCGACGCGGGAATCGCGCTGTCGTCGCTGCACCGCCGCGGGCCGGCGCTCGAAGAGGTGTTCCTCGACCTCGTGAACGGCACACGCGTTCATTCGCCGGTCGGTGCGGTGCCCGTCGCGGACTCGGGCGCTGATGCGCCGGGCGCGGCGGCGGGAGCGGCTGCGGCAGCCGTGGCCGTCGCGGTCGCCGTCGAGGAGGAGGAGCCGGGCGCGGCCGCCGAGGCCGAGGCCGAGGGCGAGACTGTCGTCGCGCCCGAGGCGAAGGTCGCGGCGGGAGCGGCGGCTGTCGTCGGGCCCGAGGTCGAGGTCGCCGAAGCGGTGCCGGAGGCGGAGGTCGCAGGAGTCGTCGAGCTCGCCGAGGTCGCGCCTGTGGCCGAGACGGCCGCCGACGGCGAACCCGTGGCCGAGGACCGGTCCGAGTCCGAGTCCGAGTCCGAGTCTGAGCCTGGACCCGACGCCGAGGGCGAGACGGATGCCGAGGCCACCGGCCCCGCGTCGTTCGCCGTCGCGAGCACCGGCGTCATCGACATCATCCCGCCCGCCGGTGACGAGACGCCGAGCGCCGACGCCTCCCTCGTCCACGAAGCCGCCGCCACGGCCGACGACGGCGCCGACGCCACCGCCGGCACCGACGGCATCACCGAGGAGACGCTCGTCGTCGACGATGACGGTGCCGCCGACGACGACTTCTCCGGTGGGGTGCTCGACGACGAACCCGTCACGGCGACGGAGGAATGGGCATCCGTCGCCCCGTCCGAGGATCAGGACGTCGACCAGATCGAGCCCGCCGAGCCTGAGCCCGCCGATCGCGAAGACACGGCGGCGGCGGAGTGGGACTCGGTCGCACCCGCCTCATCCGACGGCGGCCGGGCCGACAGCTCCGACCCCGACGGCGGCCAGGCCGACAGCGCCGACGCCGACGCTGGCCAGGCCGACAGCGCCGACCCCGACGGCGGAGGCGGCACGGACAGTCCCGACGATCCGCAGGAGGAGAGCACCGAGCCCCCCGCTGAGGTGTCGGACCGGCCGTGGGAGCACTACGCCAAGACCGACGCCGACGTGGAGGCCGACCGCTTCTTCGGGGCGTTCGACGAGAACGAGCCTCGCACCGACGAGCACAGCGAAGGAGGCGAGCAGCGATGACCCTCGCCACGACGACACGCTCCGAGACCACGAAGCAGTTCTCCACCGCGATGTGGTGGATCCTCGCGATCGTGCTCCTCGTCTACGTCGGCTTCACCGCCGCCGTCCTCGGCTTCGTCTTCACGGCGTCCGCGACGGGAGCCATCGGCGGCGCCAACGGCCCGCGCATCCCCGAGGCCGACCTCCCGCCCATCCTGTACAGCACGGCGACCGCGGTCGGCTACGTCTTCCCGCTTCTCATCGGCACGCTCATGGTGACGAGCGAGTTCCGGCACAAGACCCTCACGCCGACCTTCCTCGCGACGCCGCGCCGCGGCCTGGTGCTGTGGGCCAAGATCCTCGTCGGCGCGCTCCTCGGGGTCGTCTACGGGGTCATCGGCGTCATCGGCGCCGTCGCCCCGTCGGCCGCCTTCCTCGCCGGATACGGCGTCGACACGGGCTTCTCCTCGTCCGACACATGGGCGATGTTCGGACGGATGCTGCTGGCCTACGTGCTCTGGGTCTTCATCGGGATCGGGGTCGGCGCGCTCGTGCGCAACCAGGTCGGCGCGATCGTCGGGGTGCTGGTGTTCACGCAGTTCCTCGAGCCCGTCGCGCGGGCGGCCGCGGCATTCGTGGAGGGGATGGACTCCTTCACGAAATACCTGCCGGGCGCCGCCAGCGATGCCCTGGTGGGCGCGAGCGTCTTCTCGGCCAGCGCCGCGCAGACGGGGGGCGGCGAGACCCTCGAGTGGTGGGCCGGCGGGCTCGTCCTGCTCGGCTACGCGGCCGTGCTCGTGATCGTCGGCTACCTCGTCAGCTGGCGCCGCGACGTCAGCTGACGCCCGGCACGGGCACGGGCGAGGACGACGCGCGCTTCGGGCGGGGCTTGCGGGCCTTCGCGGCGATCTCGGCGACGTCGGCGGCTTCGGCCTCGTCGGCGACGTCGAGCCGGAGCGCCTGCACGAGCGCGAGGCCGTGGCGCGTCGTGAGCATGATCCGCTCGAACTCGGGGTGACCCTCGAGGTCGATGACGACACCCGCGCGATGGCGGCGGATGATGGCGAAGTCGTCGCCGCCCGCCGACTTCCACGTGCCCATCGCGAGCACCCCCCGGACGTGCGTGCCGGGGCTCGGGACGCCGCGGAGCCACGTCCAGACGTCGTCGGTCAGCTGCACCTTCGAGATGGCGGAGCGCTCGATCGCCACATTCCCCTTGTGGAATGCGAGCAGGCGCTCGGTGCCCGACAGCACGACCTCGAGGCGGGTCGAGTCGAGCAGGAGCGTCACCATGCGACTAGTCTGCCAGCGCCGCGTGGGCCTGACGGAGCCGTTTGCTCACAGGACGGCAACGATCGCTCATGTCGATGATCCGTCTGGTCAGGGCGCGAACTCGTCGGCCGCGTGCGGAAGCGGGAACCGCGCGACGGCATCGATGAGGGCGTCCACCGTCTGACGGTCGGCGACGACGTCGACCGAGAGCCCGGCGCGGCGGGCGTCCTTCGCGGTGCGCGGACCGATCGCGGCGATGAGCGTCGTGTCGGGGACCTCGGGGAACTGCAGGTGCACCTGCTCGGCGACCGAGCCGCTCGTCACGAGGATCGCGTTGATGCGGCCGCTGCGGACGTCTTCGGCGATCTTCTCGGTGACGGGCACTCCGACGGTGCGGTACGCCACGACGCTGCGGACGCGATGACCGGCTTCCGACAGCATCCGCGTGAGCACGGGCTTGGCGATCTCGCTGCGCAGCGTCAGCACGTCGCGCGGCTCCGGCTCGATGCTGAGGAGCTGCTCGGCCATTCCGGCTGCGGAGTTGTCGCGATCGGGCACGAGGTCGACGCGGTAGCCGACGGCCAGGAGCGCCGCCGCCGTCGTCTCTCCCACCGCGGCGACCTTGGTCTTCGCAGGGATGACGGCGCGATAGGCGTAGAGCACGTCGACGGTCGTGGCACTGGTCAGCGTGAGCCAGTCGAAGGCGCCGTCTGCGAGATCGCGCAGGGCAGCCTCGAGGGTCACCTGGTCGTTCGAGGGGGCGAAGTTGATGAGGGGGGCGATCACGGGCACCGCGCCCTGCTTGCGCAGCGACGCGGCCACACCATCGCCCCACGGCCCGCCGCGGGGCACCAGGACGCGCCACCCCGCGAGGGGTTTCGCAGGTTGCTGTGGTGAAGCGTTCATGGGGTCGACTCTCGTGGTACTCGGTCAGCCGCCCCACGTCCGGACAGCCGACGTGCGACCGGGAACCCTTTCCGAACGAGGGGTTCGCGCCGTCGGCAGCATCCGCGCCATCGCACTGCCTGGTTCCGAGCATACCCCCGACCCCGACGGCTGTCGGGTCGGGAATCCTGCGCGGGCCACGGGCACGACCGGCAGAGGCGTTTCAGCGAGTGTACGAGCGGACGAGCGCCCACACGAGCGCGCCGACCGCCGAGGCACCCGCGACGACGATCGCGGTGGCCGCCGTGGGGTTGCGTCCGCTGAACTCGCGCGCGTCGCGCCGCACGCGGGTGGCGAGGTGCGACAGGCGGCGCGGAAAGTTCGCCTTGACCTCGATCGCGGCCAGCGTCGCCTTGAGCTCGGCGCGGGCTTTTTCGACGGGATCGGTGATCCCGAGCGGGACGGCGGTGCGGGGCACCGGAACCTCAGAGCTCATCGCGCACTGCCTCCACATCCTTGGCGATCGACTGGGCGGGGTTCTGACTCTTGACCACCTTGCGCCAGCGCAGATACCCGAGGAAGCCGAAGAGGGCGGCGACCAGGAGCAGCACGATGAGCACGATGAGCGAGGCGACCCACGCGGGCATCCACGACGACAACCCGATCACGATGAAGGCCAGCAGCATCGGGATCGACCAGAACAGCATGAACAGCGCGCCGATGATCCAGCCCGA
The DNA here is from genome assembly GCF_052180235.1 of Microbacterium sp. F51-2R. Lineage (GTDB taxonomy): Bacteria > Actinomycetota > Actinomycetes > Actinomycetales > Microbacteriaceae > Microbacterium. The sequence continues at coordinate 2,037,443 of NZ_CP197470.1, forward strand.
GCCGATGCCGGCGTCTTTCGAGGTGCGCCTGATCCACGCCTTCGCCGCCTCGACCTCGGCCGTGACGAGGTTGCGGACGAGTTCGGGGACGTCGCCGAGGAGAGTCAGCAGACTCTCGTCGGCGCGATCGCGGAAGCCGCGAGGAGTCGTCATGTCACGCCCCGCCGCGGCCCGCACCGGTGGCGTCGTCGATGACGTCGTCGACCGCATCCTTGACGGCTGAGGCGGAGGTGTCGGCGGCCCGGCCGACGTCGTCGGCGGAGTCCTTCCCGACCTTGATCGCGGCATCCAGTCGCTGTCCGGGTGTCGTGCCCTTCGAGGTGGCGGCCTTGGTGACCTTCACGGCGCTGTCCCACAGCGTCGACGGGAGGGCCATGGCGCTGGACTTGGCGAAGTCCTTCGCCTTGCCGACCTGCTCCTGCACGGGGTCGAGGTTCCAGACCTTGAGCGCCTGCGACTTGATCTGCTCGTACCGCTCACGACCTGCGCGAGCACCGAGCACATAGCCTGCGGCGAGACCGATGACGAGTCCTACTTTGCCTTTCATGGCGCGTCTCCTCACGCTCGGGGGGTGCTGCGTCCTCCCAGGTTAGTGCGGCATGCCGATTCCGGCATCCGCCCTTGACAGATCCGGACGCACCACCTCGCGCTCAGGTCGCGGCGCCGCCGAAGAGCGCTCTGCGCCGCACGTGCTCGGCCTCGTCGAGCGCATCGGGGACGACCCGGGCCATGCCCGATCCGGCGAGCCACCCCCCGACGGCCGTGAGGCCCGGCACGCCGCTGATCGCGCCGCGCGTCGCCGCGACGAAATCGGTGTGCCCCCGCAGCGAGGCGGGGGTCGGCGGGGCGAAGCGCTCGCGCACGGCTCCACGGACGATCCCGATCGGCGCGTCCAGGAGAGCGGATGCCTCCTCCGCCGCGAGCGCGGCCGCCCCGGCGTCGTCGAGACCCGCCGTGGCGGCGGCGGCCGACGCCGTGCCGAACGAGACGCGCAGGACGCGGGCGCCCCCGGCGAGGGCGGACAGCCACGGCCAGCGCGCCGTCGCGTCGACGATCCCCGTCGCACGGTGCGTCCCGGCGACGGGGTAGACCGCGCCGCGGCTCCCGTCCACCTGCGGCGCGTCGACGACGAGCGTCACGACCTCCACGGGATGCTCCTGGCGCACGGGGGCGTCGAGGGCCGGTACAGCGGCCTCGAGGAGGCGCCGGGCGTCGGCCTCGGGCACCGCGACGATGACTTCGACGGCGGGGTCGAGGGCGGGGGCGTCCTCCGACTCGGCGTCGAGCTCCACCCACCAGCGGCCGTCGTCCAGCCGCTCGAGCCGCGTCGCCGCGCGTCCGAGCACGATCTCCGCGCCGAGCTCGTCGAGCCGAGCCCGAGCGGCGGCGACGAGCCGCGTCATCCCTCCGACGATGCCTTCGAGCTTCGACCCGGGCGACCGGTCGACGAGGAGATCCGCCACCGCCCCGCTCAGCGATCCCGTCCGCGTGAGGGCGGTGCTGAGGCCCGGGGCGACTCCTTCGACGTCGATGTCGTCGGGATGCGTGCCGTAGACGCCGACGCTCACCGGCGCGACGAGGCGCTCGAGCACGGCCTCGCCCATGCGCGAGCGGACGAGCGCGCCGAGGCTCCGCTCCTTGCCGATCGTGAGCGGCGGCCGCAGGCGGTCGACGTACGCGCGCCACGTGCCGTTCCAGCCGATGATCCGCCGGACGCCCTCGTCCCACGGGTTGCCCGGGATGCCGGCGACCGTCGCAGACGGAAGGGGGGCCGCCCCGCCGGGGAGGCCCGCGATCCACGTCTGCGTCTCGGTCGCGGCGACGATCTCGCCGCCGAGGCCCAGGTCGGTCGCGAGCGCGCGCACGGCCGAGCCGCGCGTCGACCAGCCGTCGACGGCCGCGCCGAGCTCGAGACCCGCCGCCTCGACAGTGCGGAGGTTGCCGCCGAGTCGATCGGATGCCTCGACCAGCGTGACGCGCAGCCCGACCTTGGCGCACTCGAGGGCCGCGACGATCCCCGCGATCCCCCCGCCGATCACGACGACGTGCCGGTCGTGGGCAGTGGCGGCGAGCCTGTCGAGTCCGTCGTCCGTCGCCGCTTCGCTCATGCCAGCCTCCCCGTCCATCCTCGCATCCCGCCCGCCGGACCGAGCCCGGGGGCCGACCGGAGGGCAGCGGGTCAGTCGTGCGGGGACTGCCGGGCACGCGCCTCGGCGCGCGTGAGCGGCGGGGCCGCGGCATCCGTCGATCCGCCGTCCGCACGCGGCGACGCCGCGGCGCGGGTGTCGGAGGTGACCCGGCCGTCGTGCAGCTCGATGACGCGGTCGGCGCGCTGCACGAGGAGGGGATCGTGGGTCGAGACGATCGCGGCGATCCCCTGCGTGTGCACGAGGTCGCCGATGAGGTCCATGACCGTCGCAGCCGTCCGCGAGTCGAGCTGCCCCGTCGGCTCGTCGGCGATGAGCGCGCGCGGGCTGCCGACGATCGCGCGGGCGATGCCGACGCGCTGCTGCTGACCTCCCGAGAGCTCGCTCGGCCGTTGCTGGGCGTGGTCGGCGAGACCGACCAGGCGAAGCGCCTCGGCGACCCTCGCGTCGCGGTCGGCGGGCGCGACCTTCGCGATGCGCAGCGGGAGCTCGACGTTCTCGGCGGCCGAGAGCACGGGAATGAGCCCGAAGGACTGGAAGACGAACCCGAGGTTCTCGCGGCGGAGCGTCGCGAGCGCGTCGTCGTCGAGGTCGGCGGTGTCGGTGTCGCCGATCCAGACGCGGCCCGACGTGGGGGCGTCGAGGCCGCCGAGGAGGTTCAGGAGCGTCGTCTTGCCGGCCCCCGACGCGCCGCGCACGACGAGCAGCTCGCCCGGTCGAACCTCGACGTCGATGTCGGCGCACGCGTGCACGTCGCCCGCCGACGACGGGAACGTGCGGGTCAGCTTCTCTCCGCGCAGCACGGCGCTCATGCGGGCTCCTCTTTCGTCGGGGTCGGTTCGGGGCCGGATGCCGCGCCGGGGCCCTCATCGGCTTCGTCGGCCTTGGGCCGCCCCGGCCACACGCCGACGTGATCGGGCTCGAGTGCGAGCCGCACGCGCTCGCGGAGGTCGAGCGCCGTGACGAACTCGTCGGGGAGCTGGAGGCGTCCGACGCGGTCGACGACGGCGTACTCCTGCGCGACGTGTTGCTCGGCGCCGGTCTCGTCGACGCGGGTCGAGCGCAGGACCTCGGTCGATGTGCGACCGTCGCGGATCTGGACGGTGCGGGCGACGTGCTCCGAGACGCCGGGGTCGTGCGTCACGATGAGCGTGGTCACGCCGAGCTCGCGATTGACCGAGCGCATCGCCTCGAGCACGTGGGCGCTCGTGGTGTCGTCGAGCTCGCCCGTCGGCTCGTCGGCGAGCAGCACGCGGGGGCCGTGGGCGATGCCGACGGCGATCGCGACGCGCTGCTGTTCGCCGCCCGACATCTCGGACGGGCGGCGCTCGGCGCAGTGCGACACCTCGAGGAGGTCGAGGAGCTCGGCCACGCGCGCACGGCGGGCCGAGGCGCCGCCCTGACCGCCCGTGATCGCGAGGGTGGCGGCGACGTTCTCGCCTGCCGTGAGGTACGGAAGCAGGTTGCGCGAAGTCTGCTGCCACACGAACCCCACGCTGTTGCGGCGGAACGCGACGCGCTCCTTCTCCTTCATCGTCAGCAGGTCGTGCCCGGCGACCCACGCGACGCCCGCCGTCGGCTGGTCGAGGCTCGACAGGATCGACAGGAGCGTCGACTTGCCCGATCCCGAGGCGCCCACGAGCGCCACGAGCTCTCCCGGCTCGATGCGGAGGTTCAGTCCCTGCAGGGCCTGCACCTCGACGCCCTGCGCCGTGAAGATGCGCACGAGGTCGACGCACAGGATGTCGGCGTCGGGGGTTCCCGGCGCCTGCTGTCGCACGTGGGCCATGGTCCTATCCTTCCTCGACGGTCCGCAGGGCGGACGCGGCCCGCACGCGCCGCGAGGCGAGCAGGGCGACGGCCGTGAACACGACGGCGAGCAGCACGAAGCCTCCGAGCGTCAGGGCGAGGGTCGCGGCATCCACGTGATACGCGGGCTGGATGCCGGAACCGGTGAAGGGGCGGAGATCGACCGCCGCGAGCACGACGAGCGGGACGAGCGCTCCGAACACCGTGCCGGAGACGACGGCGGCGACGGCGGGCGGCCCGATCTCCCACAGGGCGAGCGAGGTCGCCGACCGGCGCGGCGCGCCGAGGGTGCGAAGGAGCGCGATGACCCGGCCGCGCGCACCCGCCGCGAGCGTCAGCGTCATGACGATCGCGAGCGCGCTGAGGAGCGCCGCGACGCCTGTCGCGGTGAGCAGCGCGATGCGCACTCCCTGCACGGCCGCTCCCTGTTCGATCGACGCGACGATCTCACCAGCCGTGCGGATGCGGAGGTCTGCCCCGATGAGCGTCCGCAGCTCCTCCTCGACGGCGGCGGCGGAGGCCCCGGGGTTCAGGCGCAGCAGAAGCGTGCGGTCGCTGGGGTCGCGGCCGAGCACCTTCTCGGCGTACGACGAGTCGATCGCGACCCAGTCCTCGCGTTCGCCGATCGGCACCGGGCCCGTCGAGACGCCGACGACCTCGGCATCCGTCGATCCCACCCGTACGCGATCGGATCCGCCGATGAAGGCCGCCGTGGGGCCCGAGACGACGACGGGCATGGCGCCCGAGCGCGCGTCGAGCGAGGCTCCGGGCGGCAGCATCCCCGGCGCATCTCCCTGCACGGCGCGGAGGTCGGCCGCGTCGACGACGAAGACCGACGTGGGGCGCTTCTCCCCGTCGACGTCGAGGGTCGAGGGGTCGGCGCCCGAGATGCCCGTCGCCGCCGCGACGCCGTCGAGGCCGCGCACCGCCTCGAGCTGCTCGCGCGTGAACGTCGCGCCGCTCACGCTCATGTCGGCGCCGACCTGACCGCGCGCCGATTCGGTGATGCCGGACTGCAGGGCCGAGAGGAGCACGCCCGACGACACGGCGACCGAGACGCCCACGACGAGGGCGAGCACGGGGGTGAGCCCGATCGCCGGTTCGCGCAGGGCCCGCGCCGACCCGAGGAAGGCGTCGAGACGCGCGCCCCGGCGAGCGCGTGCGAACACGCTCCGCAGCGGCATCGGGTAGACCCGCAGCGTCACGAGGCACGCCACGAGGGAGAGGAGGAGGGGCGTCGCCGTCAGCAGCAGGTCGGCGCCCCCGCCGTAGCCGCGGAAGAACAGCAGGGCGAGAGCGAGGACCGCGACCCCCGCCACGACCCCCTCGACGATGAGCCGCACGCGGCCGCCGCGTCGGCCGAGGTCGGCGCGCGCCTGGCGCTCGGCCGCCGATGCGGCCAGCGCCGTGAGGACGGCGCAGGGCGCGAGGCCGATGAGGAGCGGCGCGGCGAACCAGACCGGCTCGGGCGTCACGCCGAGCACGAGGCTCCCGACGAGCGTCGCCACCGCGGCGCCCACGAGCGCCGGGACGAGGCCCACGATCGCCCCTTCGAGGCCGAGGAGTCCGCGCAGCTGTCCGGTCGAGGCGCCGCGGGCCGACAGCAGGCGCAGGCTCGACCGGCGCCGCTCGAGGATGAGGCGGCACCCGAGCACGAGCACCGCGGCCGCGACGCCGACGGGGCCCGCGACGATCATCGCGATGACGCCCGCGGTCGCGGCCTGCTGCGCGATCGCGTTCTCGATCGCCCCCGTCACGTCGGCGGCGAAGCGCAGGCTCAGGATGCCGATCCCCCCGGCCTGCGAGCCGACGGGGTGCGACACCGAGGTGAACTTGCGCAGGGCCGCCGCGGTCTGCTCGGCGGTGTCGCGCGAGATCGCCGCGACGTCGAGCGGGTACCAGACGAGCGTCCGCGCAGTCGTCTGGCTCGCGGCATCCATCGCCCCCGCCGCCGTGAGAGAAGCCGGGTTCGCGAAGCCGGTCCCGGTGACCGAGCGCGGGCTGTTGCCGTCGTCGAAGACGTTGGGGCTCAGCACCGAGGGCACGTGCTGCCAGTACGCATCGCCGGCATCGAGGGCGTCGAAGGTTCCCGAGAGCACGAGGGTCGTCGGAATCGACGCGCCGGCGACGTGCCGCTCCTCCCCCACCGCCCACTCCAGCTGGTCGGCCGTCTCGGTCGAGAGGACGATCTCGACGCGGACGCCGTCGCCCTCGACGCTCGCCGGCTGCGGCAGGTCGCCCTCGGCGAGCCGGATCTGCTCGTCGAAGCCGGGTGCGAAGGCGAGCCGCACGAGCTTCGTGCGCGGATCCTCCTCGAGGGGCGCCTCGCCCGAGAGCGCGACGGCGTGCGCGGGACCGAGGAGGTCGGGGAGCGGCGCATCGGCGTCGGTGCGGATCACCTCGACGGCGTCGAGGAACGGCGCCCAGACCCGGTCGGCGTCGGTCGGCAGCTCCTGGCCCGAGGCGCCCGTCTGCGGGAACAGCGCCGTGTCGGAGTCGACGTCGCGCTCCGTCGCGCCGAGCGTCGACAGCCGCTCGCGCAGGCTGGCGTCGCCGAGGAGGGTGAGCGCGATGGGGGCGGATGTCGCGAGCAGCGACAGCAGCAGCACGAGGGCCGCGACGGTCAGCCCGCCGCCCGCGCGGGAGCGGAGGTGGTGCGCGACGAGCGCTCCGGTCGACACCCGCCGGCTCACCGCGACTCCTCCCCGACGGTCGCCGTCCGGGCCGCGCGGCGCACGGCGAGAGCGGCCGAGACCACGATGATCGCGAGGCCCCCGACGAGGGCGGCGAGCGCGATCGCGAGGGGGCCCACGTCGAAGCTCACTCCCGCGCCGAGGGGAAGGATGCCGGGGGTCACCGCCTGCACGAGCTCCGGCGCCGCGAGCCAGGCGACGAGGGCCCCGGCGAGCGCGCCGAGGACGACGGCGGCGCCGAGGACGGCGGAGAGCTCTGCGGCGCGCATGCCGGCCTGACGACCCCGCGTGACGCCCAGTGCACGGAGCACGCCGAGCTCGCGCCGGCGTGCGAGCGAGAGGGTCTGCACGATCGCGAAGGCAGCGACGAGGGCGAGCACGGCCGAACCTGCCGTCGCGATCCACCACGCCGGGACGAGGGCGCCCACGACGTCGGCGGTGACGCCGGGGGCGGCCGTCTTGACGGCGCGTCCGCCGAGCGCGGCGCTCAGCGCGTCGTCGGCGGATGTCGAGCCCGACGCCCAGATCGACGACGGCGCGACGACCGAGGTGCCGCGCTGCAGCATCGAGACCTGCAGCACGTCGAGCGGGGCGAACACGGCGAGGGTCGTCGCTGCGCCGGGGAGGGCGGCGTCGATCCCGCCGACCTCGATCGCGCCGCGGCGGCCCGTGCCCGCGTAGCGGAAGTCGAGGGTGTCGCCGATCTGGAGGCCGAGCCGCCCGGCGAGCGCCTCGGTCACGGCGACGCGCACGGGAGGCAGGTCGGCGGACGCCTCGCCGGCGGAGTCGCCCGACGCCTCGCCCGCTGCCCCGCTCTGGAGGGACGCGTTCGCCTTCTGCGCCACTCCGCCGTCGGCGAGCCACAGCACGGCCTCGCGCGCGTCGCCTCGCAGAAGGCCCGAGCCGGTCGCGTCGAGCACGTCGCCGCCGACGGCTTCGACCCGCGTGAGCTGCACCGTCACGGCGCCGGCCGCGTTCGTCGGCCCGACGAACGCCGAGATCGCGAGGAGGCTCCACGGGCCCGTGCCCTCGGGGAGGGCCCCCTCCCCCGTGATCGAGATCGCTCCGGCCGCGTCGCGGACGGCGTCGCCCGTCAGGCGGATCTGCGCCGAGGTGCCCGCGGCGTCGAGGACGACGGCGCGCAGCTCGAGGGAGCCGATGACGTTGGGCCCCGTCGAGGCGACCGCCGCCGAGACGCGGAGGCCAGTGGCCCCGTCGCCGAGCGGCAGCGGCTCGGCGACGACGGTGCCGTCCGACGGCGCGATCTGGGCGGCGAGCGCCGCGGTGTCGAGGAGCCCGCCCGCCGTCGTCACGACCGTGCCGACCGCGTCGGACGGCAGGGCGATGAGCTCCGCCGTCGTGCCGCCGAACTCGGCACCCGTCACGAGGGCGGGGGACGCGGCATCCACCCCCTCCACCGCGGCGGCATCGGCGACGTCGGCGGGCGAGGCGGTCTGGGGATCGAGGTCGACGCGCAGGTCGGCCCCCGCGCGCACGGCGGCGGAGTCGGTGGCCGCCGCGGTCCAGGTCGCGGAGTAGGCCGACGCGAAGACCGCCTGGGCCACCGTGAGGGCGACCAGGAGAACGGCGACGGCGTAGATCGGGAGACGGCGCGCGACCTGGCGCGCGGGGTACGACGGCGTGAGGGCACGCGCCGCGGCGGCCGGGGCGGCCGTCAGCGCCGCGAGCGCGCCGAACGCCGCGAGCGCGACGAGGGCGCCCGCCAGGAGCAGCACGGCAGGGGCGATCGCGACGATCGGGTCGAAGCCCGTGGGCCGCGCCTGCGGCAGCTGCCACACCACGATCGCGGCGGCGAGCACGACGACCACGACGACGGCGCCGGTCGTCGCGCGGGCACCGCGTCCGACGCCGCGCTGCTGCGCGCTCCGGCGGAGCGAGACGGTCAGCACGACGGCCAGGAGCACCGCCATCGCGACGACGGCGAGAGCCTCGGGCGCCGCGCCGAGGGGCGACAGGCCCGCGATTCCCCGGAGGAGGGCCGCGACGGCCATGCCGGCGATCGCCCCCGCCAGCGCGACGACGGCCGACTCCGCGGCATCCGTCACCCACGCCTGCCGACGCGAGAGCCCACGCGCGCGCACGATCGCCCACTCGTGCTCGCGGGCTGCGGCCAGGAGCCGGCCGAGCTGCGCCGTCGCCGCCCCCGCGAGGATCGCGACGAGGAGGATCAGTGCGGGAGCCGCCGAGACGAGGGCTGTCGTGCCGGCGGCCACGCGCGCGGCGACCTCGTCGGCGGGCACTCCGGGCGGGACGGGGACGCCCGCCGTCTCGACGGCCCGCGAGAGGGAGCCAAGCAGCACGGCGACGGTCGCGACCGCGGCGGCGACCGTCGCGGCGGCGCTGGCGAGCAGGCCCGCGCGGGCGCGGGACCGTGCCGCGAGCAGGCGTCCCGTCGACAGGGGGCGGCGGTCGGGCATGTGCTCGGACCTCCGCGATTCGTGTCGGATGACGCCGCCATGGCGCTCCTGACAACCTAACCGACCGTCCTCGCCGCCGCGGTGCGTGCCCTGGCCGGGCTCTGCGGCGGGTGCGAGACTGGGCGTCATGACGCTCCACATCACGGGGGACGCCGACGCGGACCGCCTGCTCACCGACGACCCGCTCGCCCTGCTCATCGGCATGCTGCTGGATCAGCAGATCCCGATGGAGACGGCGTTCGGCGGACCCCTCAAGCTCGCGCAGCGCCTGGGCTCCGTGGATGCCGCGACGATCGCGGGCTACGACCCCGATGCCTTCGCCGAGGTCTTCCGCCGGCCGCCGTCGGTGCACCGCTTCCCGGGATCGATGGCGGCGCGGGTGCAGTCGCTGTGCGCCGCGATCGAAGAGGACTGGGGAGGGGATGCCGCGTCCCTGTGGACCCGCGGCGAGCCCGACGGCGCGGAGGTGCTGCGCCGGCTGAAGGCGCTCCCCGGCTTCGGGGAGCAGAAGGCCAAGATCTTCCTCGCGCTGCTCGGCAAGCAGTACGGCTTCACCGGCGACGGCTGGCGCGAGGCATCCGCCCCCTACGGCGAAGACGGCGCGTTCCGCAGCGTCGCCGACATCACGAGCGCCGAGTCGCTGACCAAGGTGCGCGAGCACAAGCGTGCGATGAAGGCCGCCGCGAAGGACGCGAAGGCGGGCTGACCCCCGCCGGCCCGTCTCGCCGGCCCGGCCGGCCCGTCCGGCCCGTTCCGGTCCGCTGGCCCGCCGAGCGCGACACTTTCCGGCGAGCGCGGCGTCGCGCGACGGCGCGCTCGCCGGAAAGTGTGGCCCTCGGTTCATCGAGGGTCTCCCGCGCGCCGGATCCGCCCCGTTCATGGGAGGGATGCCGCTGTCAAGGCCGTGATGCGCCCGAGGGGTGCCGCGACCCGTCCGTCTAGAGTGGTGGGGTTCCCTCGGGGGGAAGCACCTTTGCAATGACGACACTCGACCAGACGACTCCTGCCATGGTCGATCCGCTTGTTCTGACGGCGCCCGCGCGCGCCGGCCAGCGGATCGCCGCGATCGCCGTCGACGTGCTCGTGCCGGCCGCCCTGGCCGCGATCGCGGGGCTCCTCTTCCTCCTCGACGCGCCCGCGGCGACCTGGGTCGTGCTCCTCGTCGCGATCGCCCTCGTGGCCGCCAGCATCGCGACGCTCGGCCGCTCCGGCCTCACCCTCGGGCGCGTCGCGGCCGGCACGCGCACGGTCGAGCGCGCGACGGGCGCGGCGGCCGGGGCATCCGTCCTCGCGAAGCTCGTCTCGGGACGCCTGGGCACTTTCGACATCCACCGGGGCCGCGACCCGTTCGCGCCCGCCCTCTCGCCCTTCGAGTTCCCCGCGCAGCAGCCGGCGGCGGCGACCTCGGCGCCGAGCTCGCTCGCCCCCGTCGTCGAGCTCGATTCGGGCCAGCGCTTCACGCTGGATTCGGCGCTCGTGCTGGGCCGCAACCCTTCGGCGCCTATGGATGCCCCGGCAGAGGTCTACCGCTGGGCCGACCTGTCGCGCACGCTGTCGAAGTCGCATGCCCGCCTCGAGTGGGACGGCCGGCGCGTGTGGATCACCGACCTCGCCTCGACGAACGGCACGTTCGTGCGCACCGCCGGCGCCCCGCAGCCCCTCATCGCCTATCAGCGCACGCCCCTCGCCGCCGAGTCGGTGCTCGAGCTCGGCGACCGCATCGTCACCGTGAGAGTCCCCGCATGAGCGCCACCACGATCGATCACCCCCTCGTCGACGGCGCCGGACCGGGCTGGGTCGCCACCGAGACGCGCGCCGACGTCGTGGCCCTCACCGTCGGGATGAGCGACTTCCTCCACCGCGTCGCGACGGCCGGCGATCGCCCCGTCGTCGTGTCGGGCGAACACTCCCGCATGACGCACCCCCTCTCCGAGGCCCTTTCGGCCGTGCAGGGGCATTGGGTCATCCGCACGGCCGACGACGGCTGCTACGACGCCCGCACGGGCGCGCCGCTCGCCGAGCCGCAGGACGTGCTCGCGCTGCCACCCCTTCCCTCACGCGACGGCGTGCACCCCGCGTTCCTCCGCGCCGCGGTGTCGACGCGGCTGCAGATCGTCGCGACGGTCTCGACGCGGCACCGCGTGAGCCGCCCCGTCCGGCTCGGCGGTGTGCTCGAAGCCGCGTCGGAGCGCTTCGCCGGCAGGATTCCGGATGCCTGGGGCCCGACCGAGCCGCTCGTGGCGCCGTGGGACCGAGACGACCTCACCGAGCGCACGCGCCGGCGCATCCCGCTCGACAGCCGCTGGGCCGCCGTCACCTCGGGCGAGCACGCCGTGCTCGGCACGCTGCATCTCGCGCGCACGGCGGAGGGCATCGAGGAGACGACGCGCGTGTGGGCCGACGTCGCCGGCCCCGGCGACGAGGGCGCCGACGGGATCGGGCTCGCCGCGCGGGAGCTGCTCGCGAAAGCCGCGGGGATCGGGATGCCGCTCCTCGGCGTCGCCTTCGCCGCGATCGGCTCGCCCGATCTCGCGCGCCGCTCGACCGCGGCGGTGCAGCCCGAGCCCCTCGCGCTCCTGGTCGGACCGCCCGGCGTTCGCGCGTCGGGCATCGACCCCCGGCGCTGGGCCGACGACTTCGGCGCGGCCGTCGTCGGCAGCCCGCGCCTGCCCGGCGTACTGCTGCGCCTCGGCTCGCCCGCGGGCGGCGGCTGGCAGCGCCTCGCCGACGTGCTCGGCACGCTCGATCCCGCGCGCGTCGGCGCGCTCCTCGCGGTCTCGCCGCAGGTCGCGGCACGGCTGCGCGCCGGCACTGGCGGCACCGCCGGCACCGCCGGCACCGACGAGGGGAGCCGCTGATGCCCGATCAGCGCGACACGGTGCTCATCGAGCAGGCGAAGATCCAGCGCATGCGGCTCGGATCGGCACTGCTCTACGGCCACATCGACGAGCGCCGCACCGTCAACGACCACTCCAAGCGGCTCATGGGCTCCCTCATCCTCGCCGCCGTCGCATGCGCCGCCTGCGTCGGCGTCTCCTTCGTCATGCAGCTGCTCGCGAATCAGCAGGCGGCAAAGCCCGCGCCGGCGAGCACGTCGGTCTCGGCGCCTCCGTTCGACTCGACCCCCTGGGAAGCACTGTGACCCCCTACACCCGCCTCACCGTCGCCGGCAGCACCCGCCGCGCCGAGGTCGTCGTCTCCAGCGACGAGCCCCTCGGCGCCGTCCTCCCCCGGCTGCTCGACCTCCTCGGCGAGACGGGAGGCACCGTCGCGCGCCCCCTCACGCTCGTCGCCGCCGACGGCGAGCAGCTCGACGTCGGCCGTTCTCCGCAGCAGCTGGACCTGGGCGACGGCGCCGTGCTGCACCTCGTGCGCCTCGACGCCGCTCCCCCGCCTCCCGTCGTGATCGACGTGACGGATGCCGCGGCCGACGCGCACGAGACGCACCTCGACCGCTGGAACGACCGGGCCCGGGCGATCGCGGGCGGGGCCGGCATCGCGCTCGCCACCGCGGCGGCAGGGGTCATCGCGCCCTACGGCGGCCCCGTCACGGCCGCGTGGGTGCTCCTCGGCGCCATCGCCCTGCTCCTCGCGATCGCGACGATGCTCGGGCTCCTGCGCCTGCCCGCCGTCTCGGCCTGCGTCAGCGCCGCCGCGGCCGGGCTCATCGTCCCCCTCGCGATCGCCGCCGCCACGGCCGCGGCCGGCGGGGGCCTCGACGCCGCGAGCGCCGCGCTCGTCGGCGCGGCCGTCGTCGTCGCGACCGGCTCGACCGTCGTCCTCTTCGGCCTCGGCGTGGCGTTGCGACGCCCCGGCGCCGCGGCGGGCGGGGCCGTCGGCGCGGTCCTCGCGTCGGTGCTGCTCGTGCTCCTCCTCGTCGGAGTCGGGGGCGAGGCATCCGCCGCCGTCGCGGGAACCCTGGCCGCCTTCGCGACCGGACCCCTCCCGTGGATCGCCCTCTCGGCGGCGGGCCTCACGCGCCTGGACCAGGGGGTCGCGGCGGGCGAGCGGCTCGAACGCCCCCGCGCCTTCGCCTCCATCGACGACGCCTATTCGGCCCTCACCTGGAGCGTCGTCGGCGTCTCGGCCGTCCTCGCCGTCTCGGGCGTCGCGCTCGTGCTCGCGTCGGAGCTGTGGGGCGGCCTGCTGGCGCTCGCGTTCGCTCTGGTCGCGGCCCTGCGCTCGCGGGCCTTCCCGCTGCGCGCGCAGGTGTGGTCGCTGTGGGCCGTCGTCGCCGCGATCGCCGCGACCGCGGTGCTGACGCAGCTCACCGGCCCGCTCGTGTGGATCGGCGTCGCCGCCGCAGCGCTTGCCGCCGTCCTCGTCGCGGTCGGCGTCCTCGCCCGCCCCGCGTCGCATGTGCGCGCTCGACTGCGCGGATTCGGCAACGTCGTCGAGACGCTCGCCGTCGTCGCCCTCCTGCCGCTCCTCGTCGGGGCGCTCGGCGTCTACGGCGAGCTGCTCCGCGCGTTCGGCGGCGGCTCGTGAGCATCCTCGACCTCCGCGACGTCCCGGCGGCGCTGTTCGGCAGCTCCGGTGCGAGCAGCGAGCGCCTGATCCAGTGGGATGCCTCGATCCGAGGCATCCGCTCGATCTCCCGTCGCATCGGATTCGTGTCGCTGGAGCCTGGCGCCGGTGCCACGACCCTCGCGGAGCAGGTGCTCCGCGTGGTCGCCTCGCGGCGCCCGGAGCCGACGCTCGCGATCGACGTCGCGGGCGGCGAGCGCGACCTCGGCGCGCGACTCGGCGCCCCCGTGACAGCGCCGAGCGAGGCGCGCGCGGGAGCCCGGACGACCGCCGACGCCCTGACCGGTCTCGCACCCGGCGACGGGTGGTTCGCGCTGCGTCCCGCACCGGCCGAGACGCCCGTCGCCGCGTGGCTCGCGGAGGCCGCGCCGATCACCCGCTTCTTCGAGGTGTCGATCACCGACTTCGGGGCGCGGCATCCACTCGTCGACTTCGCCGCGTGCGCGGCGCTGTGCGACGTCGTGTGCCTCGTCGCCGACGCGCGTCGCCCGGCCGCCGAGCTGGCGCGCGCCGTCGCCCCCGCCGTCGCGGCACTGCCGGAGGGCCCGACGCCCGTGCTCGCCCTCGTCGACCACGCGCGCACCGGCGGCGCCGTCGCGCGCGCCATGTCCTCCGACGCATGGCCGGTCGTCGGCATCCCGTTCGATCGGGGACTCCACGGCGGAGGCCGGGCGAGCGGGCCCGCGCGCCACGCGCTCCTGCAGCTGGCGGCGACCGTCCTCTCGGCGCGCAAGGCGGTGGCCGCGTGACGGTCCGGGTCGTGCACAGGCCCGCCCGTGTGACCGAGCCCCTGGAGGCGCCGGCCGAGATCGTGCTGGCCCCGCCCCCGCCGATCGGCGACAGCTCGACCCCGTTCCCCATCCAGTCGCTCCTGCCGATCCTCGGGAGCCTCTCGTCGATCACGATGATCGTGCTGCTGCGCAACAACCCCGTCATGGTGGTCGTCGGCGCCGTGATCCTCGTCGTCGCCCTGGTCGGCGGCCTCGGCATGGCGTTCACCGCCCGCGGCAACGCCGCCCGCCAGCGCCGCATCCAGCGGGAGCGGTACCTGGACTACCTCGAGGAGCAGCGCACGATCGTGCGCGAGATCGCGGACGCGCATCGGGATGCCTCGCTCACCCTCGACCCCGCTCCCGAGACGCTCATCGAGATCGGCGCCGATCCCGCCCGCCGCTGGGAGCGACGGCCCGGCGACGCGGACTTCCTGCGCGTGCGCATCGGCACGGGAGACCTCCGCGCCGTCGAGGTGCACCTGCCCCCCGAGCAGAATCCCGTGCAGCCGTTCGACCCCGTCATGAAGGGCGCCGCGGCGAGGCTCGTCCAGCTCGCCGGCGTCGTGCAGGGCCTTCCCGCGGTCGTCGACCTCGAGCGCGGCGGCCACGTCTCGGTCGTGGGTCCCCGCGAACACACGATCGGTCTGTGCCGCGCGATGGCCGCGCAGATCGGCGCGCTGCACTCCCCCGACGACGTCGCGATCGCCGCCGTCGTGCCGACGTGGGCGCGCACCGAGTGGCACGGGCTCGACCTCCTGCCCCACGTCTCGGCACCCGTCGTGCCGGCGGGCCAGATCGCCGCGCGGCGCATCGCGCCGACCCTCCCCGAACTGCTGGCTCTCCTCGGCGACGAGCTGCGCGACCGGGTGGCCTCGGCCGCCGCGACGCGCCGCAGCGGCCGGCGCACCAAGCCCGCCCGCCTCGTGATCTTCATCGACGAGGGGACGGATGCCGCGTCCCCCCTGCCGCGCCTGGACTCGGCGCTCGATCTCGCCGACCTCGGCATCACCGTCGTGCACGTCGTCGACGACCGCCTGAAGGAGCCGTCCGCCGTCTCGGCGCGCGTCACGCTGGAGGGCGCCACCGCGACCATCGAGACCCCGGGCTCGGCGGAGGACGCCGTGATCGGCATCCGTCCCGACCGCGTGCCGCCGACGCTCCTCGAGGTCGTCGCGCGCCCGCTCGCGGCGCTGCGTCTCACCCGCACGAGCGCCGTCGACGCGCAGACCACTCTCGCGCCCGATGTCACCGAGCTCCTCGGCATCGCCGAGGTCGACACGGTCGACCTGCGCGAGGCCTGGCGCCCCCGCTCGGCGGCCGACTTCCTGCGGGTGCCGATCGGCGTCGACGACCGCGGCGCGCCCGTGCTCCTCGACCTCAAGGAGTCGGCGCAGCTCGGCATGGGTCCGCACGGGATCTGCATCGGCGCGACCGGCTCGGGCAAGAGCGAGCTGCTGCGCACGCTCATCCTCGGGCTCGCACTGACGCACTCGCCCGACGACCTCAGCATGATCCTCGTCGACTACAAGGGCGGCGCGGCCTTCGCGCCCTTCGCGGGCCTCCCGCATGTCGCCGGGATCATCGACAACCTCGCCGACGACCCGCAGCTCACCGAGCGCGCGCGGGCGAGCATCCAGGGCGAGGTGGTCCGCCGGCAGCGCCTCCTGAAGGATGCCGGGAACGCGGCATCCATCGGCCACTACCGCCGGCTGCGGCGCGAGCGCGACGACCTGCCGGCGCTCCCCCACCTCTTCCTGGTGATCGACGAGTTCGGCGAGCTGCTCACGGCGGAGCCGGACTTCGTCGAGCTGCTCCTCACGATCGGGCGCATCGGGCGTTCGATCGGCGTGCACCTGCTGCTGTCGAGCCAGCGGATCGAGGGAGGCCGGCTGCGCGGCCTCGACACCTACCTCTCGTACCGGATCGGTCTGCGCACGTTCTCCGAATCGGAGTCGGCCGTCGTGCTCGACACGCCGGACGCCTTCCACCTGCCGGCGATCCCCGGTTTCGGCTATCTCAAGGTCGACACGTCGGTGTACACGCGCTTCCGCGCCGGTTACGTCTCCGGTCCCGTCCCGGCGCCCCTCGAGGCGGGTCCTTCCCGCTCCGACGCCCCGACGCTCCTCGAGCTCCCGCCCTACGACCGGCCCGCCTCCGACGACGACGACCTCGTCTCGCCCGCCGAGCCCGACGCGCCCACGACGGGCCGCACGCTCGTGGAGGCGGCGACCTCCCGCCTCACGCGCGGCGTCACCCGCACGCGGCCGGTGTGGCTCCCGCCGCTCCCCCCGGTCCTGACGCTCGGCGGCGTCCTGTCGACGGCCGAGGGCCGCGGCGGGCTCCGCGCCCCCGTCGGCCTCCTCGACGATCCGAGCCTGCAGCAGCAGGCGCCGTGGATGCTCGACCTCACCCGGTCGGGCGGCCACGTCTCGGTCACGGGCGCCCCGCAGTCGGGCCGGTCGACGTTCCTGCGGACGCTCGCGGCCTCCCTCGCCTTCACGCACTCGCCGCGCGAGGTGAGCGTCTACGGCATGGACCTCACCGGTGGCGGGCTTGCGCGCATCGAGCCGTTCCCGCACGTCGGCGGCGTCGCGACGCGCGGTCACCGGGAGCGCCTCTCGCGCCTCCTCGAGGAGCTCACCGGGATGCTCGCGACGCGCGAGCGCGTGTTCCGCGAGCAGGGCCTGGACTCGCTGGCCGACATGCGCCGCCAGCACGCCGAGGGGCGCCTGCCCGAGCTCCCGAGTGCCGACGTCGTCCTGCTCGTCGACGGGCTCGGGGCGCTTCGTACCGAGTTCGAAGACCTCGAGCAGGCGTTCGGCCAGCTCCTCGAGCGCGGCGGCAGCTTCGGCATCCACGTCGTCGTGACCCTCTCGCGGTGGAACGAGCTGCGCCTGAACCTGCAGGGGCTCGTCGGCACGCGCCTCGAACTCAAGCTCAACGATCCCGCCGACTCGCAGATCGCCCGCAAGCTCTCATCGACCCTGCGCGCCGACGAGCCGGGCCGGGTGCTGACCGACGAGAAGCTCTTCGCACAGATCGCGCTGCCGCTGCTGGAAGAGGTCGACGACGCCGACATCGGCGAAGCGCTCGAGCGCATCGCCCGCGAGACCGCTGCGCGGTGGGGCGGCCCGGGCGCCGCGCCCATCCGCCTCCTCCCCGAAGACCTCGCGCCGCAGAGCCTCCCCGACGCGCTCGAGGAGCCCGACGAGATCCCGGTGGGCCTCCGCCAGGACACGATGACCCCCGTCCTGCTCGACCTCGCCGGCCGCGACCCGCACCTGCTCGTGCTGGGCGACTCGCACTGCGGCAAGACGACGGCCCTCCGCGGCGTCGTGCAGGGCGCGATCGACCGGCACTCGCCCGAAGAGCTCGTCATCGGCCTCATGGACGCCCGCGGCGAGCTCGCCGCCGACGTCCCCGACGACTACCTCGGGGGCCACGCGACCTCGGGTCGCCAGGCGCGCCTGCTGGCGGAGTCGATCGCGACGGAGCTCGAGAAGCGCGCCGCCGATCGGAACGCGGGCGGACCCCGCATCCTCGTGATCGCCGACGACTTCGACATCCTCGCCGCCGGCGGCGCCGAGCCGCTGCGCCCGCTCCTGCCCTATCTCGCCTCGGCGCGCGACCTCCGCCTCAACGTCGTGGTGAGCCGGCCCGTCGCCGGCGCCTCGCGCGCGTTGTTCGACGTCGCGCTGCAGGGCGTGCGCGACACCGGCGGCACGGCCCTGGTCATGTCGGGCGACCGTTCCGAAGGCCAGCTGCTGCCCAAGCTGTACGCCGAGCCGATGGTCGCGGGACGCGGCCGGCTCGCGCGCCGCGGCGAGCGGCCCGCGCTCGTGCAGATCGCGCACTTCGATCCCACGCCCGTGGCGACGGATGCCGCGTCCCCCGCGCAGCCCGAAGGCCCGGTCGAGGGATCGAGCCTGCCCGACGGGCTCGAGATCCCCGACGCGCTGGCTGTGCCCGACGGCGCCGAGGCGCCCGACGGGCCGGACGCGCTCGGCGCGCTCGACGAGGGCGACGCCGCCGTCGACGCCGACCGTGAGGCGGTCACGACCGAGGCCGTCCCGCTGACGCGTCGCCGCCGTAGGCCCGATACACCCTAGAGCCCGCCCTTCGGAAGAGGGAGGTGAGGCGTCGCAGACATCGGTTAGCCTGGGGACGTCCACGAAGTCGAATCAGGTCGGCGACGTTCCATCGCCGCGAAGAAGGGATCACGACGGATGAAGTTCGCAATGGGGGCCGATACCCTCACCGTGCTGACGAAGGCGACCTCGGGGTCCAGCGACGATCTGTCGGTCCTGGTGCGCCGGCTGTTCGAAGCGGCCGAGCCGCTCGAGGGCCGGTTCCAGGGTGCCGGCCGCGCCGCATTCGACCGCTTCAAGGG
This sequence comes from Microbacterium sp. F51-2R, assembly GCF_052180235.1. Taxonomy (GTDB): domain Bacteria; phylum Actinomycetota; class Actinomycetes; order Actinomycetales; family Microbacteriaceae; genus Microbacterium. Next base: position 2,056,220 of record NZ_CP197470.1, read on the forward strand.
CCGCACCGACGCCATCTCGGCCGAGCTGAAGGCCGCCCTCGACGGCGTGCTGGGCGGCATCGGCGGCATGAACCGCTCGTTCATCGAGGGCGAGTCGGCGATGGTCGACCAGACGCAGAGCCTCGAGGCGGGGTCTTCGTTCGACGCGGCACGCTTCGGCGCGGGCCGCTGAGCGGGAAGGACACACAGACATGGCGAACCAGAGCGACCGTCGCGACTACGACATCGCGGCGTCCCAGAACGCACAGGACAACTTCAACACCGTCGCCGCGCAGCTGGAGGCGCTGATCGATCAGCGCGACCGCGACGTGCAGGCCGCGATGGCCGACTACGCCGCAGAGGGCGTGTCGGAGGACTACCGGGCGAAGGAGACCCGCTGGAAGAACGCCGCCGCCGAGGTGCGCGGCATCATCCAGACCCTCCGCTCCTCCCTCGAGCGCAACGACGAGTCGGCGCAGGATGCGCTGCGCAAGGCGCGCGCGGCCGTGGAGTCGATCGGCTGAGTCCGGTCCGCTGATCGATGACGTCCTGGAGCATCCAGCCGTCGGGGGTCGTGGCCGTCCTGAAGGACGTGAACGTCTACGCGACCGCCCTCGGTGAGGCACTGAACGGGTTGAGCCCCGCCATGGAGGGGGCTGTCGTGGCGACGCAGTCGGGCGCCATCTCAGAGGCGATCCAGTCGTACTTCACCCTCGAGGAGGGGCCGCGGATCCAGGGCATGAACGCCCGGATCGGGGCCGCGGCATCCGGAGTCGTGAAAGCGACCGAGGCATACGTCGCCGGCGATCTCGAGATGGCGGCCAATGCGCAGTCCGCCTCGGTCGCCGCGGTGTATCCGCCGCACCTGCCGCCGGGGGTGATGTGATGCCCTCCGCCATCGATCCCGACAAGATCCCCGGGAAAGACATCGATCCCGACGCGATCGAGACGAACGCGTCGACCATCAAGACGATCGCGGGTTCGGTCCGCGACAACGGCTCGAACGTGCACCTCAAATGGCAGGGCATGGCGGGCGTCTACGAGGCGCCGGAGTCGGGCACTCTGCTCGGGCTGATGCAGCCGGTGTCGTCGCAGGCGACCGCGGCGGGCGACAACCTCGAGGTCGTGTCCGGCGCGCTGACGCAGTTCGCCGCCGACGTGCGGCCGATCAAGGCCGAGCTCGACTCGCTGCGCCTGCAGGCGCAGGCCTTCCGCGACGAGATCGCGGGCGGCGTCCAGGTGCAGGAGGTCAATCCCGCCTGGGTGAGCACGCAGGGCTACTACGGCACGACGTCGAGTTACGCCGGCTACTCGCCCTACTCCTCGTCCTCGACGGGCGGCTCGGCCACGCCGCCGGCCGACATCCCGCAGTACCACAGCGTCACGAAGGAGTGGCACGAGGTCCAGGAGTACGTCGACCGCAACAACGACCTCATCAGCCAGGTCAACGCGCAGCAGGTCGCCCTGTGGGAGGCCGAGCGCACGTGTGCGAACGCCATCCGCGCGCTCTTCGGCGGTGCGCCGCTGCACGCGTACGAGTCGGAGGACGATCCGCTCGGCTACGGCCTCAACGAGATCCCCGAGGGCACCGAGATGCCGTGGGGCGCGCCTGTCGAGCGCTCCGAGGGCTGCGGCGAGGCGACGGCGAAGTTCGTCTTCAAGGACTTCCTCTGGGAAGGCGTCATCGTCGGCGGCGTGTGGGGCACGATCGAGGGCCTGGGCACTCTCGTGCTCGGCTACAACCCCGCGACGGGCGACTGGTTCTCGGGCGACGCGTACGGCGCGGCGTGGGGCAACCTGGGTCTCCTCGCGGCATCGGGCGTCATGAACTCCCCCCTGCTCGGACCCCTCATGTGGGCCGACCAGGGCATGGAGGCGTTCGGCGGCGGCGGGTTCCTGCCGCAGGAGGTCCGCGACTTCAAGGCCAAGGCCGACGAGGCCGCCCTCAACACCGGCAAGGCCCTCATCGCGTGGGACAAGTGGGCCGACGACCCCGGAACGGCCCTCGGCGAGTCCGTCTTCAACGTCGGCACGATCCTCATCCCCGGTGGCGCAGCCGTCACGGGCGTGAAGACGGCCGGGACCGCGGCATCCGTCCTCTCCAAGATGGCCCGCGTCGTCGACCTCGTCGACCCGGCATCGCTCGCGATCAACGGCACCGTCCGCCTCGGCGGCCTCGGCATCCGCTCGCTCGACAACATGATCGGCACGCTCGATCTGGGCTCGAAGCTCGATGCACCGCACATCGAGGTGTACACGGCGACCGACACGGCCTCGGCGATCAAGGCGCTCGATGACTGGGGCGTCGACATGAACACCGTCACGGCGCACATCGACGGCGCCGGCAACAACGTGCTCGAGTTCCCCGGCGGCAGGATCGAGCTTCCTGCCGGCTCGTTCGACAACGCCGGCGGAGGGGTGCGCGCGGGCGACGGCGGGGCGGATGCCTCGGTCACGGCGCCCGTCCGCGAGCCCGAGCTCGTGAACGCCGGCGGAGTGCGGGGCGAGGCCGGCCCCGGTGCCGTCAACGCCGTCGTCGACGAAGCGCCGGTGCGCACCGAGACAGGCGGATCGGGCGAGTCCACGATCGTCCGCGACCCCGAGACGACGACGGGCGGCGGCGACGGCCCCGCGGGCTACGACGGCTCGTCCTCCGGCGGAGACACCCCCGGCACCGGCGGCGGCACCCCCAGCTCCGCCGGCGGATCGCTCGGCGACGAGGCCGGTGGCATCGGCGACCATGTCGACGATCAGGGGAGCGTCCCGGGTTCGGGATCGAGCGCGACCTCGCCCGACCGCATCTACTCGATGATGGACGGCGTCGATCACGCCTCGACGTTCGCTCCCGAGCAGCTCGGCCCGAGCCGCATCACGAACAGCCTCCTGCAGAGCCACGGCGTGACCCATGCGCAGTTCGTCGACCTGATCAACCGCCCGATCGGCTCGCTCACGGCGACCGAGCGCGGCATCGTCAACAGCATCCGCGACTCGCTCACGGCGCAGCTGACGCCCGACACGGTCTTCCAGAAGGTCATGGACCAGCCGCACTTCGAGGTCGCGCCGGACGGCTCGTCGCACCTCGTGTTCGGGCAGGCCGAGAACATGGTGCTACGCGACACGACCGACATCAGCGGCTCGATCAGCGTCGCCGACGACACCGCCCACCTCGCGACGCCGCGCGACTTCTTCGAGGCGCTCCGCCTGGACTACCCGGGAACGAACTTCGCGACGCATGACGGTTCGGCGTTCGTCGTGCGCTTCCAGGCCGACACGGCGACCGGCGGCAGCATCTCGCCGCAGCTGCACAGCTCGATGGGCGGCAACGGCTCGGTCGACCACTACAGCCCGCCCTTCACGGGCAACGGGTTCCTCGCGGCCGCTGACGACATCCTCCCCGAGTATCGCGCCAGCAAGGTCGCGATGCGGGAGGGCGCCGAAGTGTGGGAGGTGCTCGACGACGGCACGCAGCGCCTGTTCGCGGTGCTCCGTGGCGGCGAGTGGATCCCGCAGGGACTGTGATGGCCGAGATCGAGACTCCCGCCCGGTTCTTCGAGTACAAGGGCGAGCGGCTCAAGTACCACTCCGGCGGCGGCACGTGGAAGCGGGTCGTGGCCTCGGGCGATCTCGACCTGGAGCACTTCCCCGAAGCGCTCGAGTTCAGCAGCGACCCGGCCGACCCGTGGGTCATGCTGCCCAACACCGCCTTCGACGCGCTCTACGTACGGACCGTCTCGGGCCGGTGGCACGGCGTGCCCGTCGAAGTGGAGTCCGTCGTCAAGCGCGGCCTCAGCAAGGGGCAGTTCGAGATCGCGTACACCGGCACGCGGCCCGACGAGGCGGTCGCGGTGGGGCTCCGCGGCAACCAGAACGACGGCTGGCGCGCGACGGTCGATCCCTCCGAGCTCGAAGACGTAGCCGTCGACGAGACGATGTATCCCCTGGCGGACGGTCGATGAGCCGCGTCGTCCTGCAGAAGCTCCTCCACCGTGGGTTGTCCGAGATGATCCTCGAGCGCGGGTACGACCAGGTCGGGGGGTTCGTCGTCGAGGCCGCCGCCGCGGCGGAGCTGCGCACCCCGGCCGCGCTGCGCGCCGCCTACGGGATCGCCGAGGACGGCGTCGCGTCAGTCGACGTCGTGCGCTTCGTCACGCCCGCGTGCGCCGCACTGACGGCGCCGCCCGGCGTGGAGCGCCCGTGGCCGTCGTATCCGCAGGGCTTCCTGCAGCCCGTCGCCGGGGTGATCGTGCCGGTGTGGGTGCTCTCCACGACGCGATTCTCCCCCGGCGCCGAGGTCTGGCGCATCCACGCCGACGGCACGCAGGAGATGCTGGCGTCCTACGGCGGAGCGGCGCGCGGCTGGTCGGGAGCGCGCGAGTGGCGCCCCGCATCGAGGTACTACGGCACCCGCGCGCTTTGGCAGGGCACGGAGTACGCCGCCGACGTCGATGGCGAGGACGTCGCGCTGACCTCCTTCGTCGAGCCCGAGGGCGACGGATGGTCGCAGCAGCGCCCCGCCACCTGGAGCCGCGTCGTCGGCCTCGCCGACGGCGAGGTCTACGAGCTCGACTTCTCGGCGTCGCTGCAGGGTGTTCCTGTGCGGGTCCTCCAGGTGATCGGCGGCGATGTGCGGCTCGAGGTCGAGGGCGACGATCCGCAGGTCGCCGAGCAGCTCGGCGCGGGCATGATCGACTTCGGGCGGTTCGAGCTGTCCGGCGTCCCCGGCGCGCTCCTCACGCAGACGCAGCTCGTCGCCCACCAGCTCGCCCCGGCCGGCGCCACGCCTGGTGCCTCGCCCGACCTGTGAACCCCGCCCAGACCGTGAACCTCCATCTGACGGCCGAGACCGCGGGTGCCACCCGCGCTCTCGGCGCTCAGATGGAGGCTCACGGGTCAGGGGCGGAGAACGGAGGAACGGATGCCTCGCAGCAGCGTCGCATTGACGGCTGAGCCCCTGAGCGGCGACGCCGTCGTCACGGCGGCCGGGCGCGTCTGGACCGCGCAGGCCGGCGCCGACGCCGAGCCCCTCGAGGCGCGCGTCGTCGACGAGGGCGCCGTGCTTCAGCTCGTCGCGGGTGACGCGGTCGTGCTCTCGGTGCTCCGGCCGCGGCTGCTTCCGCGCCTCGACGAGGTCGAGCGCCTGCTGCCGGGCACGACGCCCCCCGAGGGGACGCAGTGGTGGACCGACGCGTTCACGCCGTGGCGGCCCGAAGGCGCGATCGGCGTCGCGATCCTCGATGCGGCGGCCGAGGCATCCCGCGGCATCGTCGTGCACCAGGGACTCGCGCCCACCCGCAACCCGCGCTGAGCGCGGACGCCCCGAGCGCGCCGGAGCGCCGGTCAGGCCCCGCGCCGGTCAGGCCCCGTGCCGGTCAGGCCCCGCGCCGGTCAGGCCCCGCGCCGGTCAGGCCCCGCGCCGGTCAGGCGCCGCGCAGACGCTCCGCGAGGTAGCCGACGAGACCCTCGAGCGGCACGCGCTCCTGGCTCATCGTGTCGCGGTCGCGAACGGTGGCGGCCTTGTCGTCGAGCGAATCGAAGTCGATCGTGACGCAGAACGGCGTGCCGACCTCGTCCTGGCGACGGTAGCGGCGGCCGATGGCGCCCGCGTCGTCGAAGTCGGTGTTCCACCCGTTCGCACGGAGGTCATCGGCGAGCCCGCGCGCGATGGGCGAGAGCTGCTCGTTGCGCGAGAGCGGCAGGACCGCGACCTTGACGGCGGCCAGGCGCGGGTCGAGCTTGAGCACCGTGCGGGTGTCGGTGCCGCCCTTCGCGTTGGGGGCCTGCTCCTCGTGGTACGCGTCGACGAGGAACGCCATCATCGCGCGGGTCAGGCCGAACGAGGGCTCGATGACGTACGGGATGTACTTCTCGTTCGTCGCCTGGTCGAAGTACGACAGCGACTGGCCCGACGCCTCGGAGTGCGAGCGCAGGTCGTAGTCGGTGCGGTTGGCGATGCCCATGAGCTCGCCCCACTCCTTGCCCGGGAAGCCGAAGCGGTACTCGACGTCGATCGTGCCGTCGGAGTAGTGCGCGCGCTCCTCCTCGGGCACGTCGAAGCGGCGGATGTTCTCGGGGTCGATGCCGAGATCGACGAACCAGTTCCAGGATGCCTCGACCCAGTGCTCGAACCACTCGCCGGCCTCGGCGGGCGAGACGAAGTACTCGATCTCCATCTGCTCGAACTCGCGCGTGCGGAAGATGAAGTTGCCGGGCGTGATCTCGTTGCGGAACGCCTTGCCGATCTGGCCGACGCCGAACGGCGGCTTCTTGCGCGACACCGTGACGATGTTGGCGAAGTCGATGAAGATGCCCTGCGCCGTCTCGGGGCGGAGGTAGTTGAGTCCCGACTCGTCGTCGACGACGCCGAGGTAGGTCTTCATGAGGCCCGAGAACGCCTTGGGCTCGGTGTACCGGCCCTTGACCCCGCAGTTGGGGCACGGCACGTCGGCGAGGCCGTTCTCGGCCGCGCGGCCCTTGCGCGACTCGAAGTCCTCGATGAGGGTGTCGGCGCGGAAGCGCTTGTGGCAGTTGAGGCACTCCACGAGCGGGTCGGTGAAGGTCGCCACGTGGCCGGAGGCCTCCCACACGCGCTTGGGGAGGATCACCGAGGAGTCCAGGCCCACCATGTCGCCGCGGCCGCGGACGAAGGTCTGCCACCACTGCCGGCGGATGTTCTCCTTGAGCTCGGTGCCGAGGGGGCCGTAGTCCCACGCCGAGCGGGATCCGCCGTAGATCTCGCCCGCCTGGAAGACGAACCCGCGGTGACGGGCGAGGGCGATGACTTTGTCGAGACGGGACTGCTCGGCCACGGTGGCTCCAATGGTCGGGAGGAAGGGTGTGGGTCGCGGAATCGCGGTGATGCGACGGAAGCCTCGGCATCCGTCGCATCTATGAATCCTAGCCGTGCCCGGCTGATCAGCCGGTGGGCGCCGGCGGCGGGAAGGGGCGGTCGTCGGAGGCCTGATCGAAGGCGCGGTCCCAGTCCTGCAGCTCCTTGCGGCGACCGATGAGCCCGTCGAGCGAGACCTGGAAGTGCAGGCCCCGTCGCGCGTTGACCTGCTTGATGTTCTCGACGAGTTCGGTCGAGACGCTGTCGAGCGCGCCCTGCACCTCGCGGACGCGGTCATCGGGGTCATCCCACAGGTTCGGGTGGCGGAGGATGTCGAGCAGATAGTCGCGACCCACCGCCGCCGTGAGCTTGCGCAGCTTGTCGTCGTACTCGACGGAGGCGATCGTGACCTGGTCCTCGCCGCTACGGCGGTCGAGCCGGGTGAAGAGCTCCGTGACGTTGTCGGCGAGCACCCCGATGTCCTGCGCCGTCCGGGCCGCGACGGGATTGCCGGATGCCCCGGCCGCCGCGTACTCGGCGATGAGGCCGCGCAGCGCCACGACCTGGTCGCGGACGGCATCGGGGAGGCGCCGGCTGTCGGCGGCGCGGCGCCGCCTCGACCGCACGACGCCGATGACCGCGATGCCCGCACCGAGGAGGAGCGCGACCGCGACGCCGACCCCGATGACGGGACCCGCGTCCATTCCCGGTGGGGGCGAGGACGGGGTCTCGGCGATGACCTGCTGCACCGTCTGGGTGAGGGCGGCGTCGACGGAGTCGCTCGAGCTCTCCGCCTCGTTCGCGATGCGCAGTGCCTCCCCCTTGCCCAGGACGCTGGACCCCGCCGCCACGTCGTCCCCGACGGCCACGATGATCGTGTCGTATCCCGGGTTCGCCGATGCGAGCTCGCGGACGATGTCGGACGCCGTCCCCTCGAGCCCCGCGTTCTCGGAGAACACCGCGATCCCGATCGAGGCGTCGCCCACCTGCTGGTCGAGCTGCTGCGTAAGCGTCGGGGCGTTCGCGACCTCGTTCGAGACGTACACGTTCGAGTTCTGCAGCGCGGCGGCCGCGTCGTCGACGTACCCGTTCGTCGAGAGCGGGATCGGCGGAACCGGCATGATCCTCCCCGCCGACTAGAAGTTGTTGATGACCGAGGCGAAGACGAGGTCGATCTTGGCCGCGTCCGACGCGTCGAACCACTGCCCGCCGGTCGCCTCGGCGATGCGCCGAAGAGCAGACGTGTCGGCACCTTCACCGTACGCGATCGGGAAGATGCGGACCGGGGCGGAGTCGTTGCCCTCGCGCGACGACCTGCCGATCTTGGCCAGGAGCGAGTCGAGCGACGTCGTGGAGTCGGTGTCCTGCCCGTCCGACAGCACGACGATCGCGTTGATGCGCCCCGGTTCGGCGCGGTCCTTCATCTCGTCGTACGCGGCAGCGATGGCGTCGTAGAGCGGGGTGCCCTGGCGGTTCGAGAAGCGCAGATCTTCGATCGACGACTGCAGCGACTCGAGGTCGGAGGCGAGCGGAGAGACCTCGCGCACGACCGCGACATTCTCGCCCTTGGACCCTTGCAGTCCCGTCGTGAAGGCCCAGACGCCGACCTCGTCGGTCCCGCGGAAGTGCCCGAGGGTCTTCTGCGCGCCTTCGATCGCACCGTCGAGCTTCGATCGGCCGTCACCGATCGCGTCATCCATCGATCCCGAGATGTCGATGACCTCGAGCACCGACGACGGCTTGCGGATGCGCGTCCACTGGTCGATCGCCGCCGACACGACGTCGACGGACGGCTTCGGCAGCGTCACGACCGGCTTGGCCGGGTCGACGCCGTACTCCTTCGTGAAGAGCTTGCCGAGCGGCACGGAGTCCTGGAGCGGGCGGAAGCCGTACTCGGGGAGGATCTTCTGCGCCGCCTCGGTCTGCAGGAACGCGGCGAAGGCGAGGCCCGCCTCGCGCTGCACGTCGGTCACCCACGGTGCGCCGAGCACCGTCACGGGGTTGTCGGACCACATCGATCCACCCTTGGGGTAGACGGCGACGAGCTTCTCCTTCGGCGGGGTGAGCTTCTCACCCGGCTGCACGGTGTGCGAGTCGGGATTGCCCTGGTTGTAGTTGAGGAGCGAGGTCTCTTCGATCGCGATCGCCGAGACGTACCCCGAGCCGCCCGTGCCGTTCTGCGTCTGGTCGTAGAGGCGCGAGAGCACCTTGCCGGTCGTGTCGCCGTAGTGGATGACGCACTCCTCGAAGACGCGCGAGAAGTCCGCGGCGGCTTCGACGTCGGCGGCCGTGAGATCGGACGTCTTCCCGGATGCCTCGTAGGACTGCATGAGGATCGTCGAGAGCCCCGTGGTCGACGTGTTGGGGTTCGTCTTGGAGATCTTGAACGAGCCCCACAGCGGCTTGCCGACGCTTCCCCACCCCTCGGGATCGGAGCAGAGCTTCGCGAGATCGGCGATCCCGATCTCGGTGTCGGGCCAGCCCAGCGCCTTCGCCATCGTCTCGGGCACGCCGAAGACGACGGGCGTGTGGGTGAACGACTTCGGCTCTCCGACGAGCGAGGGGGATGCCGCGGCCGCGACGCGCTCGGTCCACACGGTCGAGGCCGGCGACCACATCGCCGGCCAGCGGCGCGTGTTCTCATCGGGCCAGTCGCCGCCCGAGGTCAGGTAGCGCGTCGCATCACCCGACGAGACGTTGATCGGACGCACGGTCGCGCACGTGTCGAGCGCGTCGAACTCGGGCGACTCCTTGAAGGCGTCGGCGAGCGCGTCGAGCATGTTGACCTTCTCGGACGATGTCGCGATGACGACGTTCGTGCAGCCGTCGTCGGCGAAGTCGCCGCCGTCGCCGGTGTCGTCGCTGGTCGCGCCCGTGCAGGCGGCGAGGACGATCATCGACGCCGCGGCGACGGTCGCCGCGGCGGCGAGGCGCCACGATCGCGGACGTCCGCGTTCGGTCGAGTGGTCAGGTGTACCGGCGAGGGTGCGCCGTCGGCCGGGCGACATGTGGCCAGTGTAAAGGTCCCGATGCACGGCCGCATCGCGCGCCCGAGGCGATCCCGCGGGGGCCGTCAGCGCACGAAGCGGATCGTCAGCGGGTACGTGTACCACTGGCCGTTGCCGGCCTTGACCGCCGCCACGATCGGGAACACGATCGCGAGGATCGCGGCCGCGATGAGGATCGGGATGCCGATCAGGATGACGGAGAGGATCGAGCCCACGGCGACCACGATGAGCAGGGTCAGCTGGAAGTTGAGGGCGGTCGCGGTGTGGGAGCGGATGAACGGGCCGCGGTCTTTCAGCACGAGGTACCCGATGAGCGCGGGGAAGAAGCTGAAGAAGATGCCGCCCAGGTTGATGAGCACGGCCCAGAGCTTCTCGTCGGACGGGTTCATCGGGGTCGTCGGGCCGCCGTAGGGCTGAGAGTTCGGGTAGGTCACGGGTCCAGATTAGGGGGCGCGGCGCGCCGGCGCCCGGGGGTCATCCCCCGATCTGTCGGGGGCTTTCACGCCCTCCGCAGCGCGTCGGGGCCGAGCTGCGACACCGCCGTATGACCCGACAGCCCGAGAGTGATGTCGAGCTCGGCGAGAACGTTGCGGATGACCTCGCCGACGCCCTCCTCCCCCGCGATCGCGAGTCCGTAGGCGTAGGGCCGGCCGAGGGCGACGGCCGTCGCGCCGAGGGAGAGCGCGATCGCGATGTCGGCGCCGCCGCGCACCCCTGAGTCGAAGACGACGGGCACACGGCCGCCGATCCGCTCGACGACGCCCGGCAGCGCGTCGAGCGTGGGCACGGACTGATCGATCTGCCGGCCGCCGTGGTTCGAGACCCACACGCCATCGGCTCCCGCGTCGAGCGCGCGGCCGGCATCGTCGGGATGAACGATGCCCTTCAGGACGATCGGGAGAGTCGTCCATTCGCGCGCTTTGGCGAGGTCCTCCCACGTGAGAGCAGGCGTCGAGAAGACGTCGAGGAACGTCTCGACGGCGGCGCGCGGCAGCGGCGAGCGGAGGTTCTCGCGCAGGCCGCCCGACCCCGTGATCGCGGCGCCCTTGCGGGCGATCGAGATCCCCGCGCGGATCGTGCGGGGCGTCACGCGCACGGGCGGCGGGGGCGGCGGGGCCGAGGCATCCGCACCCCGGCGCACCCGCTCGCGCACGAGCTGCTGGAAGACCGGATCGCTCGTGTACTGCGCGATGCCGAGTCCGCGCGTGAACGGCAGGTACGCCAGGTCGAGGTCGCGCGTGCGCCAGCCGAGCAGGTGGGTGTCGAGGGTCACGACGATGGCCTGGCAGCCGGATGCCTCGGCCCGCCGCAGCAGCGACGCGTTGAGCTCGTCGGAGGCCGACCAGTAGAGCTGGAAGAAGCGCGCTCCATGGGGCGCGGCATCCCGAACCTCCTCCATGGGGAAGGAGGCCTGATTCGAGAGCGTGTACGGGATGCCGAGCGAGGCCGCCGCCCGCGCCACCGCGAGGTCGGCCTCGGGGTGCGCCATCTCCATGACGCCGAGGGGTGCGAGCAGGAGCGGCGTGGGCCTGTGGATGCCGAGGAGGTCGGTCGACAGATCGCGCACCGACACGTCGCGGAGGGGCCGGGGCCAGACCTGCCGGCGCTCGAAGGCGGCGCGGTTGGCCGCCACCGTGCGCTCTGCTCCCGCTCCGCCGGCGATGTAGGCGAAGGCCTCGGCGCTGAGAGCCTTGCGCGCCGCGTTCTCGAGCGCGACGGGATCGATGGGAACGCGGGGCGTGGAGCCGCTGATCCCCGCGCGGTAGATGTCGGACTGCGCGCGGCGCGAGATTCCGCGCGCGGCCGCCGGATCGTCGGGAGCGGCGTAGCTCATGGCCTCAGCCTACGAGTGCGGGGTTCGTGCGGGGTGGCGCGGCGTCGCGGAGGGTCAGTTCGGGAAGCCGCACCACTGCCCCACCCATGTGAGGATGTGGCCGCGCATCTCCTCGCCGGCGGCGAGCTGGATCTGGCCGGGCTCGCCGTCGAGCTCGATGTCGACGTTGAAGACCGTGCCGCGCTTGTCCTCCTGCACGACGTGCGGGTCGCAGCGCAGCGGAATCATCGGCAGGTGCACCTCGACCGGCGCGGTGCCGTCGCCGGTGATCACGACGTCGAGGGGATAGTCGACGTTCGGGTGCCCGGCCCACGTGAGGAGATTGGTCGAGTGGATGGCGACGATCTTCGCGTCCCCGTCGCCGGTGGGGGTGATCGTGAGCGACAGATCGGCCGGCTGCCCCGGCGCCGAGGGGGTGAAGGCCGAGATCGTGACGTCGGCCGCGGCCTCCAGCGCCTGCGCGCGGCACTCGCGCGCGTGCAGCGGCGGCACGAACGAGAGCGGATCGGTGAGGCGCGCGGTGGCCGTGCCCGAGGCATCCGTCGTCGACCAGTCGAGGGTCACGGTCGGCGTCGCGTCGTCGGGCGCCGGGCAGGCGACGGCGGGGAGCTGGACGGGGATCGCGACGGTGGAACCGGCGCGCACGGTGCTCTCGCGGTCGTTGATGCGCTCGGCCGGCCCGTCGAAGCGCGGATCGTCGACGCGCACGCCTCCGACGACGAGGGCGGTCGGGCCGTCGTTGGTGATCATGACCTGGGCCCACCGCGACGCGACGTCGGAGCGCAGCTGCCGCAGCTCGACGCTGACGTGCGGCGGCAGGGTCGAGGGCGAGGCATCCGTCGTCTGCCCACCCGTGCATGCCGTGAGGAGGAGGACGAGCGCTCCGCACGATGCGAGCGCGACACGCCGTGCGCGACGAGTCGGGCCACGGCGTGTCGCCGGCCGGTCGTGCGGACGGCCGGGTCTCATCGCCGGAGGACGACCTTCTCGACCGTGACCTCGTCGAGGGCGACGGGGTCGATGTCGACGCCGATGCCGGGTGCGGTCGGAACGCGCACGTGGCCCTGCTCGAGCACGGCGGGCTCGGTCACGATGTCGCGGAGGTAGAACCGGCTCGACGCCGAGACGTCGCCGGGGAGCGTGAAGCCCGGCAGGGCCGCGAGCGCCGCGTTGGCCGCCCTCCCGATGCCGGTCTCGAGCATGCCGCCGCACCACACCGGCACCGAGGCCTGCCGGCACAGGTCGTGCACGCGCACGGCTTCGAGGTAGCCGCCGACGCGTCCGGCTTTGATGTTGATGACGGATGCCGAGCCCAGCGCGAGCGCGTCGGCGGCGGCCTTCGCCGACACGATCGACTCGTCGAGGCACACGGGGGTCTTGAGACGCCGCGCGAGGGTCGCGTGGTCGACGATGTCGTCTTCCTGCAGCGGCTGCTCGATGAGGAGGAGGTCGAAGCGGTCGAGCTCGGCGAGGGTGTCGGCATCGGCGAGCGTGTAGGCGGAGTTCGCGTCGACCTGCAGCGGGATGGCCCCGAAGGCGTCGCGCACGGCTGCGGTGTCTTCGATGTCGCGGCCGGGCTTGATCTTGATCTTGATGCGCACGTACCCCTCGTCGAGGTAGCCGCGGACGGTCTCGACGAGCCCCGCGGGATCGCGCTGGATGCCGACGCTCACGCCGCTCGGAACCCGGTCGTGCACGGCGCCGAGGTACTCCCCGAGCGGGCGAACCTCGGCGCGCAGGGCCGCGTCGAGCACGGCGAGCTCGAGGCCCGCCTTCGCCATGCGATGCCCGACGAAGGGCTCGAGCACGTCAGCAACCTCTTCAGGGGTGACGGTCGCCCGCTCGAGGAGGGCGGGGATGAGCCAGCGGGTCGCGACATCCCACGCACCCCGCGTGTACTCGCTCGAGTAGAGCGGCGCCTCCTGCGTGACGATCTCGCCCCAGCCCTCGCCGCCGTCGGCGAGCGCGCGCACGACGATCACCTCGCGCACAGACTCGGTCCCGAACGACGTCGTGAACGGCGAGACGAGCGGGATGTGCAGGACGCGCAGTTCGAATCCGTCGAGGGTGACGGGCGCCGCCGTCCGGGCGATGGGCATGCAGTCAGGGTAGTCCCGCGGCGATCGGTCAGTTCAGCTGCTGTGTGCCCTCCGGGATGCCGCCGCCCGCGTGCACATCGCGCACGAGGCTCTGCAGTGCCGTGAGGGCGACCCGCTGCGGGAACGGTCCGTACGAGACGCGCGCGACGCCGAGCTCCTCGAGCTTCGCGAGGGCCAGCGACCCCGGCACGGCGATGACCGAGAGCTTGCGCGGACCGAACGCGTCGACGAGGGTGCGCACCTGCGACTCGTCGAGGCGGCCCGGAACGAACACCACCGGCGCTCCGGCGGCGAGATACGCCCGGCCGCGGGCCACGGCGTCGTCGAGGTTCTCCTCCGGCGTGCGGCCGGCGCCGCGCACGAAGGCATCCGTCCTGGCGTTGAGCACGAACCGGATGCCCTCGGCCTCGCCCGCCGCGAGCGCCGCCTCCACTCCCCGCACGGCCTCGTCGAGCGGCTTGAGCTGGTCCTCGATGTTCGCGCCGACGACCCCGACGCCGATGGCGCGGCGGATCGTCTCGCCGACGTCGCCGTACCCGGCCTCGAGATCGGCCGAGACCGGAAGGTCGGTGGCGCGCACGATCCGGTCGATCGCGTCGAGGTGCAGGTCGAGCGGGATCCGCTCGCCGTCCTCGTAGCCGAAGCTCGCCGCGATCGAGTGGCTCGCCGTCGCGAGGGCCTGGGTGCCGGGTTCGGCGGCCACGACCTTCGCCGAGACCGCGTCCCACACGTTGACGAGTGTCAGCAGCTTCGGGTCTTCGTGCAGCGAGAGGAGGCGGTCGGCGTTCTGCGTGAGTGTCATGCTCCGAGTCAACAGCGCAGGGCCCCCGCCGTCTTCCCTCTTGACGCCGGATGACGCCGGCGGCGACCGGGCCGCACGCAGCCCGGTGGACTGCTCAGCCGAAAGGCGTCGCCGCCGGCTCCCCGGGCTCGCGGCGACGGAGCGTCCGCGGCGCGGGCCATTCCACCTCGAACCGCGTGACCGGCACGTCGATCGCCCCGAAGTCGTCGGTCTGCACGACGATCCGCCCGGCCTCGCCGACGCGTCCCGGCGTCACCTCGACGAGCTTCACCCGCCACGGGTCTCCTTCGGGAAGGTCGAGCACCCAGACGTCGGCGAGCCACGCGAGTCCGTTCGCCTCGAGGGCGGATTCGGCCTCGAGCCAGTCGACGGCCGCGGATGCCTCGCGGCCGAGGAGGTCGACGGCCACCCAGTCGTCGCCCTCGGGACGGATCCAGCCGAGGAGCTCGCCGTCGTCGCGGCGATGCGGGGTCCAGTCGGCGGGGAGCATCCCGTCACGCTACCGGGCACCGCGTGCGAACGGCAGGCCTCGGGCGGGCGACCGGCCGCGCGGTCACGACACCCGTACGGCCTCCATGTGCTGCTCGAGCCACCAGGTCGCGCCGCCGTCGGCCGACGACCAGCCGTCCCACGTGAAGGAGTCGGCGGTGATGTCGCTGAAGTTCCACCGGATCGGGATGTCGCGATCCGCGAGCAGCTCGACGCCGTCCTGGCGGATGCCGTCGCTGCCGTGGGCACTCGCGACGAGGCTGCCGTAGTTCGAGTGAAGCGTCCCGAACCAGTTCACGCGCCACGCGCCGATCCGCGGGTCGTACGCGCGCACCGTCGTCCCGGCGATGACGGGGTCGTCGCCCCGGTCGCTGCCGAGGATGACGTCCTGCACGGCTCGGCCGCCGAGCACCCACGAGAAGACCCAGGTGCGCTCGGCCGACCCCCACTCCTCGTCGGGCGAGGATCGGTAGCGGTTCCGCACACGCCACGAGCCGACGAGGCGACCGAAGAGGTCGAGCTCGGCGGCGAGGGAGGGTTCGGGGGCGTCGGCGACGAGGCCCGACACGAAGTCGCTCATGAACCGAAGCTAGGACCGGCCTCCGACATCGCGGGCAGCCGGCGACGATCCGTCCGCCGCCGCGCCGAGAACGACGATGGCCCGCGGGCCGACGGCCGCGTGCATCAGGCGGGCAGCTCCGCGAAGGCCCGCACGGGGAACGTGCCGAAACCCTCGACCGCCGGCGGAGCGGCCGTGAACCGGGCGCCGCCCGGCGGGAGCGCGCCGAGGTTCGTGAGGTGCTCGACGACGTGGATGCCGGCATCCAGCAGCAGCGAATGAGCGGGACGCTCGCCGCCGGACTCGGTGTCGTCGATGTTCAGCGCGTCGATCCCCACGAGCGCGGCTCCGGCGTCGACCAGGTGCCGGACACCCTCCTCGGTGAGGAACGGCGACCCGCTGCCGTACGCGGGCTTGCCGAACCAGCGGTCCCAGCCTGTGTGCAGCAGCACCGCGGCGCCCCGCACATCGCGGTCGAGCAGCGTCTCGGCGCGGATGCCCCGGCGCTCGGGGGTCCAGGCGTCCTCGAGGTGGAAGACCTCGGCGCGCAGCCCCACGAGGGTGGAGAGGTCGAGGCCCGCGAGGTCGGGACCCTCGGCGTAGCGGTGGAACGGCGAGTCGAGGTAGGTGCCGGTGTTGCCGATCATGTGGATGACGTCCATCGCGAACTCCGTGCCGGGCGCGTAGCGCGACCGCGAGTCCTCACGCGTGAGGTGGGGCGTGATGGTCGGCGCGGGTAGGCCCGGATAGGTCACGAGCCCGGCCCGGATGGGGTGGCTGAGATCCACGATGCGGGTGGCCGAGGCATCCGTCATCGGCGTGACGCCCCTGCTCCCGCGATGCGGCTCCTCGACGACGCGCAGGCCCCGCAGCTCGACGGTGTCGACGAGGGCGAGACCGAGGTGCTGCACGAGCAGGCGCGCGATCGCCGCCTCGTCGAGGTCGGCAGACGGGAGGTCGAGGCGGAACCCCGTGCCGGCGAGCTCGCCGCCGTTGGCGAACGAGATCTGGAAGTCGAAGTGAGCGCGGTAGTCAGGCATGCGCGTCAGCATAGGGACGACGGATGCCGCGTCCCGCCGCAGCGTCGGAGATCGACAGTTCTTCGGAGCCGGACGGCAGAAATGCTCCGACGGTGCGGCGATCTCCGACGATGTGGCGGCCTCCGGGCGCTCGCGGCGCGCAGCGGGACCCGCGCGTCAGGGCCGGACGAACAGGTACCCGCGCTCGTCGTCGAAGCCCTCCACGACGAGCCCCTCGGCGAGGCGCGCGAGGAACTGCTCGCGCACGCGCAGGCGCCAGGACGCGGCATCCGCCGGCGACGTCCGCCGCAGGGTCTCGATGTCGCTCGGGATCTCGACCGAGGCGACCACCTCGTCGTCGGGCGGCGTGGCCACCGGCGGCGCGGCGAGCGCCCACGAGACGAGCACGCGGTCGGTCTCGTCGCCGCGGTTGACGCCGTCGTCCATGGGTCCGTACTGGTCGACGAGGTACTCCGTGATCCGCGTGCCGAGCACCCGCAGGTTGAAGTGAGCGTTGCGGGCGACGAGCGGGTCGAAGGTCCACGTGATGTGGCCGACCTCGCGCGCGAACGCCCATTCGCGCTGGTGCTGCTTGAGCACTCGGCCGAGACCCTTGCGCTGATACTCCGGCAGCACGCCCGTGATGTGCGAGTGCATCGAGCGTTGCGCGGGGGCTGCGAAGAAGGCGACGGATGCCCCGACCAGCCGGTCGTCGTCGTACAGGCCGACCGCGTAGTTGCCCGAATGCGCGAGCGCGCGCAGGAGGTTGGGCGGCATGCCGCCGCGGTCCCCGCCCCACACTTCGGCGAGGGCCTCGGATGCCGCGAACACCTCCTCGACCGTCTCGAGCGGACGGATCTCGATGCCGGCTGGGGTGCGGGACTCGGCGGACGGGGCGGCCATGGGGCCACCCTACGCGCCCCGTCGCGGGAGCTGCGAGCGGGCGGCGGCCGCGGCATCCGACCCTCACGGCGCGAGCCGCCGATAGCCTGGAGCCGTGGCGTCGAAGGATGAGCAGGCTCGAAGAAGACTCACCCGGATGCCACCACAGGGGGCGATCGTCGCGGTCCTCGCGATCGCGGGTCTGGCGTCGTCGTTCATGTTCACGCTCGTCGTGCCGATCCAGTCGAAGCTCCCCGAACTCCTCGACGCGAGCCGGGACGACACGGCCTGGGTCGTCACCTCGACGCTCCTCGCGGCCGCGATCCTGACGCCCATCTCGGGCCGCCTCGGCGACATGTACGGCAAGCGGCGCATCGTGCTCGCGCTCATGGCCGTCATGATCGTGGGCTCGGTCATCGCGGCGCTCTCGCCCGGCATCATCGGCATCATCGTCGGGCGCACTCTGCAGGGGGCCATCGTCGGCGTCGTGCCGCTGGGCATCTCGATCCTCCGCGACGTGCTGCACGAGAACCGCGTCGACTCCGCGATCGCCCTCATCAGCGCGACGCTCGGGGTCGGCGGCGCGCTCGGCCTGCCGATCAGCGCCTTCATCACCGAGCGCGCCGACTGGCACGTGCTCTTCTGGGTCGCCGCGGGACTCGGCGTCATCGTCTTCGGGCTCGTGCTGTGGATCGTGCCCGAGAGCGTGCTGCGCACCGCCGGCCGGTTCGACTTCGTCGGAGCGGCGGGCCTCGCGGTCGGTCTCCTCGGCACCCTCCTCGCCATCTCGCGCGGCAACGAGTGGGGCTGGACGTCGGCGCCCACCCTCGTCCTCGGCATCGGCGGACTCGTCGTGCTGCTCGTGTGGGGCTGGTACGAGCTGCGCATCGCCGAACCGCTCCTCGATCTGCGCGTCGCCGCCCGCCGCCCCGTACTCCTGACCAACCTCGCCTCGGTCGCGATGGGCTTCTCGCTGTTCGCCTCGAACGTGGCCTACCCGCAGATACTCGAGCTGCCCGCCGCGGCGGGCGGTTTCGGCCTGTCGCTGCTGGCCGCGAGCTTCGTCGTGATGCCGTCGGGGATCGTCATGATGGCGCTCTCGCCGTTCTCGGGCCGCCTCGCGCGCACCGTCGGCCCCAAGCTCCTCCTCGTGCTGGGCGCCTTCTCGCTCATCCTCGCGTACGCGTACACCCTCCTCTTCTCGGCGGAGGTGTGGCAGCTGGTCGTCGCGAACTTCCTCATCGGCGCGGGCATCGGGTTCGGCTACGCCTCGATGCCGATGCTCATCATGCGCTCCGTGCCGCAGTCCGAGACGGGCGCCTCGAACGGTCTCAACGCCCTGTTCCGCTCGCTCGGCACGAGCGTGGCCGCCGCGGTCATCGGCGCCGTGCTCGCGACGATGGTCGTCGATGTGCAGGGGATGCCTGCGCCCACGCCGGCCGCCTTCACGGTGTCGTTCCTCCTCGGCGGGATCGCGGCCGTGATCGCCCTCGTCGTGGCGCTGTTCATCCCGCGTCGGCGCGCGGCCGAGGAGCGGCATCCGTCCCTCCCCGAGTAGGCCGCCCGCGCCGCGCGAGGAGCCCCGGCGGCCCGCCGCGCGGAGCCCCGGCGGTCCCCGCCGCACCCCGACCATCCCCTTCGCGCCGGTGAGCGCATCGCGCGGCACGCCGCGACGGGGCCTGTCGACCCGGCGACCCCGACCACTACCCTGACCCCATGGACGACCGGGCGCGGGGGCAAGGCGACAGGACGGGCGACAGAGCGGGCGGCGGGCCGGAGCAGGTGCCGGTCGGGGCTCCGGACGGCGCGACCGCGGCCGGTGCGGCCGCGCGCGACGGGGCGGCGGGCGACTCCGCCGGCATGATCGCCGCCGCGCACAGCGGCACCGATGCGGCCGGCACGACGGGCCGAGGGAATCAGGACACACGCTTCTTCGGTCAGCCGTGGCCGCTGTGGCACATCTTCGGTGTCGAGATGTGGGAGCGCTTCAGCTTCTACGGCATGCAGGGGATCCTGCTGCTCTACATGTACTACTCGGTCGCCGAAGGCGGCCTCGGCATCGACCAGGCGACCGCGACCGGCATCGTCGGCGCCTACGGCGGCACGGTCTATCTCTGCACGATCCTCGGGGCGTGGCTGGCCGACCGGCTCTTCGGGTCGGAGCGCGTGCTGTTCTGGAGCGCCGTCGTCATCATGGCCGGCCACATCGGCCTCGCCCTCCTTCCGAGCGTGTGGGGGCTCGGCGTCGGCCTCATCCTCGTCGCCGTCGGCTCGGGCGGGCTCAAGGCCAACGCGACCGCCGTCGTCGGCACCCTCTACCGCGCCGGCGACACCCGTCGCGATGCGGGGTTCTCGATCTTCTACCTCGGGATCAACCTCGGCGCGTTCCTCGGTCCGCTCGTCACCGGCTTCCTCCAGACCAACTACGGCTTCCACTGGGGCTTCGGCGCCGCCGCTGTCGGCATGGCGATCGGCCTCGTCCAGTACTCGTTCGGGCGCAAGGAGCTGCCCACGTCGGCGAGCGTCGTGGCCAACCCGCTCCCCCGCAGCCGGTACGGCGCCGTCATCGGCATCGCCGCCGCGGGGATCGTCGTCATCGTCGCGCTCGTGCTCCTGCGCGTCATCCGCGCCGACAACCTCGCCGCCGTCGTCATCATCGTGACGCTCGTCGCGGCCATCGCCTACTTCTTCGTCATCACGTCGTCGAAGCAGATCTCCTCGGACGACCGCTCCCGCGTCATCGGGTTCATACCGCTGTTCATCGTCAACGTCGGCTTCTGGTCGCTGTACCAGCAGCAGTTCACGGTGCTCACGATCTATTCCGACCAGCGCCTCAACCGCGACATCCTCGGGTGGGAGATGCCCGTCTCGTGGGTCAACTCCATCAACCCGGTCTTCGTCATCCTCCTGTCGGGCATCTTCGCCGCGATCTGGACGAAGCTCGGCCCGCGCCAGCCCTCGGCCCCCGTCAAGTTCGCCCTGGGCGCGATCATCATGGGCGTGGCGTTCCTGCTGTTCCTGCCGTGGGCCAACGGTGCGCCGAACTCCACGCCGCTCCTCGCGATCGTGCTGATCCTCTTCGTCTTCACCATCGCCGAGATGTTCATCTCGCCCCCGGGGCTCTCGGTGACGACCAAGCTCGCGCCCGAGCGCTTCCACACCCAGATGGTCGCGCTCTACTTCCTGTCCGTCGCGCTCGGCACCTCGATCGCGGGCTGGCTCGCGCAGTTCTACAACCCCGACGACGAGGTGCCCTACTTCACGATCCTCGGCGCGATCGCGATCGTGCTCGGCATCGCCCTCTGGCTCTCGGTGAAGCCCGTCCTGGCGCTCATGAAGGGCGTGCGCTGAGCTCCACGCGGTGGGTCGAGGTTCCGGGACCAAGCGCCACGCGCCCGGCAGCGCCTTCCGCCCGCGTGACGAGGGACGCCTCGACTCCCCAGGGGACCGTGACGGTGACGGATGCCGTCGCCCCCGCGCGCCGCCACTGAACCCCGATCTGGCCGTACGGCGTGTCGACGTGCGCCTGCACCTCGGCCACTCCCGCGTCGAAGTCCGGCTCGATCACGGCGGTGCGAAAGCCCGGCGAGGTCGCGCGGATGCCCGCGACCCTCCGGTAGAGCCAGTCGTCGACGCTCCCCGGCGCGTAGTGGTTGAACGACACGGGGCGGATCTCCCCCTCCGGAGTGATCGCGTCCCACGCCTCCCAGATCGTCGTCGCGCCGCGGTCGACCTCGTAGAGCCACGACGGCATCCCGGTCTGCCAGAGGAGCGTGCGCGCGACGTCGGCATAGCCGTGGTCGCATAGGACATCGAGGAGATAGGGGGTCGAGAGGAACCCGGTGTCGAGGCGGTCGCCCCGCGCGCGGATGAGCTCGACGAGCCTCGCCGCCGTCCCCGCCCGGCGGTCGGCGGGCACCACGTCGAAGGCGAGGGCGACGACGTAGACCCCCTGCAGACGCACCGGCAGATCGCCGTGCTCGTCGACGTACTCGGCGGCGAAGGCGGCTCGGACGGCGGCCGCGCGGTCGGCGAGGGCCGCGGCATCCGTGTGTCTTCCCAGCGCGCCGGCGGCGCGCGCCGCCAGCGTCAGCGTGTGCGCCTGGAACATGGGCGCGAGGTACTCGCTCGTGAGGGCCGGCGCGACGGCGAGCGCCTCATGGAGGGGTCTTCCCTCCATCGTCGACGGCGTGAGCCAGTCGCCGAAGTGGTCGCCGGTGTTGTAGAGCAGCGCCTGCGCCTCTCGCCGCGCCTCCGGCAATGCGTCGCCGAGCCGGCGTGGCAGCTCGGCGGCGGCCGTCCGGCGCTGGTACTCGATCCAGCGCAGCATCGCGTCGTAATTCTCCTCGAGCACGCGACGGTCGCCGGTGCGCTCGTAAAGCGTCCACGGCACGATGGCGATCGCGTCGCTCCAGCCCGCTGCCGCGACGATCGAGCCGACACCCTGGGCGGCGGCGGCAGCTTCCGCATCGAACGGCGACCGCGGCGAGAAGATCGGGATGCGCCCGTCGGGAAGCTGATCCGCCCGCAGGTTCCCGAGCCAGCGCGAGAGGAACGGCACGACCTGCGCGTTGTCGGTCGCGGCGCCGACGAAGGCCTGGAGGTCGCCCGTCCAACCCGCGCGCTCGCGCTGCGGACAGTCGGTGGGGATCGACAGGAAGTTGCCGCGCTGGCTCCACACGACGTTCTCGTGAAGACGGTTCAGGCGCGGATCGGATGTCGCGAACGACCCGGTCTGCTCGAGGTCGCTCGCGATGACCACGGCGACGACGTCTTCGGGGCGCAGCGCACTCGACAGCCCGCTGATCCGGGCGTAGCGGAACCCGTGGAAGGTGAACTCGGGCTCCCACTCGTCGTCGCCGCCGGCCGAGACGAAGACGTCGGTCTGCTCCTTGTTGATGCCGACGATGTTGCGGAACCACGAGCCGTCGGCGGCGAGCGTCTCGGTGTGCTCGATGACGATCCGCTGGCCGGGGACCGTGCCGCGGACGCGAAGGCGCACGCGGCCGACGAGCACCTGGCCGAAGTCGACGATCGCGCCCTCCGCGGTCTCGGCGACCTCGCACGCGGGAAGTTCGAGAACGCGGCGGACGGGCTCGCCGGCGAAGGGCCGGAGCACGCGGTGGTCGCGGCCGACCTCTGCCACCGGCATCCAGTCGCCGTCGTCGAAGCCCGGGCGGTTCCAGCCCGGGCGCGTCGCCCGGCGGTCGAACCGCTCGCCGACGAAGAGGTCGGCATACAGCCACGGGCCGGTGGCGCTTCGGACGTCCGCTCCGGATGCCGAGACCTCGGCCGTGCCGTCGGCGTACTCCAGGTGCAGCTGCCAGATCGCCGAGGTGCGCGTGCCGAACTGTGCGCTGGAGCCGGTGAGGCCGAGCCGGCCCGCCCACCAGCCGTCGGCGAGCGCGACGCCGACGACGTTCTCGCCCGTCACGAGCGCTTCGGTCACGTCGTACGCCTGCACCGAGATCCGGTGCTCGTAGGCGTCGGAGCCGGGCGCGAGCACCTGGTCGTCGGCGCGCTCGCCGTTGACGAAGGCCGAATAGACCCCGCGGGCGGTCGCGTACAGGCGGGCCCGCACAAGACCCGCGCGCACGTCGACCCGCTGGCGCAGGAGCTGCGGCGGGCGCAGCCGCTCCTCGGGCGGCGTATCGGGGCCGAGCCCGCGGATCCAGTCGACGATGCTCCAGCGCTCGACGACCGCGTCCTGCTGATCCGGCTCGACCCACGCGGCGACCCAGTCCTCGGCATCCAGAAGCGCCGTCTCGAAGGTGGAGGCCGCCCACGGCGTCCACGCGTCGGCCGTGCGGCTGCGCACCCGCCACAGGTACGCGGTGTTCGACGCGAGGCGCTCGCCGGCGTACTCGATGAGCGACGATTCCGCGCTCTCGACGAGGCCCGCCGCCCAGACGACCCGTTCCCCGGCGGTCACCTCGAGCTCGTACGCGTCCTGCGCGTGCCCGACGATCCACGAGAACCGCGGCACGCGCGTGCCGACGCCGATCGGGGCGCGGAGGTACTCGACCCGCAGGTCGCGGATGGCGCTCATCAGCCGCCGGCGGTGAAGCGCGTCGTCAGCATGCCGATTCCCTCGATCTCGCTGACGAGCACATCATCGGGCCCGATGAACCGCTGCGGCGTGCGGCGGTTGCCGATGCCCGAGGGGGTGCCCGAGAAGATGATGTCGCCCGGCAGCAGCGGGCAGACCGCCGAGAGCCGCACGAGCAGCTCGGGGACGTCGTAGAGCATCATCGACGTGCGCGAGGACTGCATGACCTCCCCCGACAGGCTGCACGCGATCGCGAGGTCGTCCCTGTCGGCGAACTCGTCGGGCGTGACGAGCCACGGACCCGTCGGGCCGAAGCCGGGGAACGACTTGCCGAGGCTGAACTGCGGCGCTGAGCCCTGCAGCTGCGTGATGCGCTCGGAGAGGTCCTGCCCGATCGTGAGGCCGGCGACGTGGTCCCACGCGGTCTCGCGCGACACCTGGTGCGCCTCGCGGCCGATCACGACGACGAGCTCGACCTCCCAGTCGACGTGTCCCTCGGGGAGGGCGACGAGGGCGCCCTGCCCGACGATCGACGACGGGAACTTCGTGAAGGTCACCGGCATCGAATCCGGCGGGTAGCCGGCCTCGGCCGCATGCTCGGCGTAGTTCAAGCCGATCGCGAACACCTGGCGCGGGCGCGGCACGGGGGCGTCGAGCCGCGCCGCGTCGAAGGGGACGGATGCCGCGGCCGAGGCATCCGTCACCGCCTTCGACCATTCGGCAAAGGCGGCCCAGTCGTCGAACAGCGATTGCGGGTCGGGGCCGAACCGGCCGTCCGAGGCGGCCTCGACGTCGATCGCGCCGGCGTCGGTGACGAGCACGGCGCGCCCGGCGAGGTTCGCGAGCCTCACCAGTCGACTCGCTGCGGGGCGGGCTCGCCGTAGCGGTCCTCCCAGCCGATGACGGTGTTGCGGAGCGTGCCGATGCCGGTGATCTCGGCCTCGATCTCGTCGCCCGGCTGCAGGTAGAAGTCGAAGGGGTTCGGCTGCACGGCCGCGACGCCCGAGATCGTGCCGGTCGTGATGATGTCGCCCGCGCTGTAGATCTGCGGCGAGTGGTAGGCGACCAGGTGCGGGAACTTTATGCGGGTCTGGTTGGTGTTGCCCTGCTGCCGCACCTCGCCGTTCACGCGCAGCTGCATCGGCAGCTCGTGCATGTCGGGCACCTCGTCGCGCGTGACGATCCACGGGCCGATGGGGCAGAACGTGTCGATGCCCTTCGAGAAGGAGAAGACCCCCGACTCCATCTCCTTGCGCTGGATGTCGCGCGCGGTGATGTCGTTGAACACGGTGAAGCCGGCGATGTAGTCGTCGGCCTCGTCGGGGCCGAAGAACTTGCCGGACTTGCCGATGATGATCGCGAGTTCGAGCTCGTAGTCGAGCTCCTTCGTGAGGCCCTCGGGGTAGACGATGTCGTCGCCCGGACCGATGATCGCGTCGACGTTCTGGAAGAAGACGATGCCCTTGTGCACCGGGTGCGACCAGTCGACGGCCGCGAGCTCGTTGTGGTGGTCGGCGAAGTTGCCCGCGGTGTGGAAGAACTTCTTCGGACGGATCGGGGCCTCAAGCTTCACGTCGGCGTAAGCCAGGCGCTCGCCGGTCTCGGCGACCTGGCCGCCGCGCTCGAAGTAGTCGCGGGTCGAGGGCACGTCGAGTTCGATGACGACGCCTTCTTCGAGTTCCAGCCGGCCGACGCGGCCGCCGTCGAAGGTGATGAGCTTCATGTTGTTCTCCTAGAGTTTCCGGTCCCTGAGCGAGGAGCCCAGCGACGAGACGAAGGGCTGACGCTTACGCGCCGACCATGTTGAAGCCGCCGTCGGCGAGCATGTAGCCACCCGTGAGGTGAGCCGCTTCGTCGGTCGCGAGCCAGAGGCACGCTCCCGCGACGAACTCGGGGGGCGGGATGACGCCCATCGGCGTCTGCGAGAGCAGCACCTCGCGGCGCCCGTTCTTCCAGTCCTCGCGGTTGAGGAGGCGCTCGGTCTCCATGAAGCCCGGCGCGAACGTGTTGACGCGCACCGCTGGGGCGAACGCCTTGGCGTAGGACTTCGTGATGCCGAGGATCGCGTACTTGGCGGCGGCGTACTGCGGAGCGCGCGCGGAGCCGCGCACGATGACGGTCGAGCCGACCTGCACGATGTTGCCGTGGCCCTGCTGCAGCATCCGCTCGCCGAACTCGTGGGTCATCAGGAGCGTCCCCTTGACGTCGATGTCGATCACCGCGTCCAGCGCCTCCTGCGTGAGCTCGTCCCAGTTCATCTGCTCGCTCGAGACGTCGCCGACGTTGTTGACGAGCACGTCGAGCGTGCCGAACGCCGCCCAGACCTCGTCGGCCATGCGCCTGATCTGGTCCCACGAGCCGATGTCGGCCTGCACGAGGATGCCGTCGCTCCCCGCCGCGCGGATGCGGTCGAGCGTCGCCTCGGCGCCGGCCCTCGAGGAGCGGTAGTGCACCGCGACCTTCGCGCCCTCCTGGGCGGCGCGGACGGCGATCTCGGCGCCGAAGCCGGTGCCGGCGCCCGTGACGAGCACCGTCTTTCCCGCGAACCGGGGGAAGATCTGGGTCATTTCTGCTCTCCTTCGTCTGTCTTCGGTCTCAGACCAGCGTGCGTCCGCCGTCGATGTACATCACGTGCCCGGTGATGAAGCCGGCGTGGCGTGACGACAGGAACAGCGCGGGGCCGGTCAGCTCGTCGGGGGTGCCCAGGCGCCCCGCCGGAACGAGGCTCTCGAGGTCGGCGCGCTTGCCGGGCTTGGCGAGCTCGCCGGCGGTGAGCGGCGTCTCGATGTAGCCGGGGGCCAGGGCGTTCACGGTGACGCCCGACACCGCCCATTCGCGGGCCATGACGCGCAGCAGCTGATTGATGCCGCCCTTGGAGGCCGCGTACGGCCCGTGGGAGTGGTGGGCGAGCAGACCCGAGACGCTCGAGAGGGCGAGCACGCGCCCGTAGCCCTGCTCGACCATGTGGCGACCGGCGGCCTGCGCGAGCCCGAAGACCGACGACAGGTTGACGCGCAGGATGTGGTCCCACTCGTCCTCGGTGAATTCCAGGATGGGGCGGCGGTCGTTGATGCCGACAGCGTGCAGCATGACCTCGAGTCCGCCGAGCCGATCGACGACGTCGGCCACGACGAGGTCGCCGGAACCGTGCTCGGTGAGATCGGCCCGGATCAGCTCGTGGCGGGCGCCCAGCGCGGAGAGCTGCTCGCCGAGCGCGTCGAGCGCGCGCTGGTCGCGGTCGACGACGGCGACGGATGCCCCGGCCCCGGCGTACGCGAGGGCGCACGCCGCGCCGATGCCGCCCGCGCCGGCGACCAGCACGCGGGCGCCGTGGAGTCCGAGCCAGTCGGCGTCCACGGCGGCCTCAGCGTGGGTCTCGAGGGTGTCGTTCGTCGACATCGATGCATCCTTGCAATTCAGGGAAGTTCATTAAGCGAAAGTAGCTTTCGCTACATGAATGTATCCGATACCGTGGGGGGAGTCAATCCGGCGGCTTCTCCGCCCCCGGCGAATGAAGAGAGAATCCGCATGGCTCCGCGCCTCCGCCCGCTCACTCCGAGCGAACTGACGACCGAGCAGGCGGCGCTGTACGCCGTGATCGCGGGCGGACCACGCGCACAGGGCCCGCAGCACTTCGCGCTCACCTCCGGCGACGGCTCGCTCCGCGGGCCGTTCGACCTCATGCTGCGCTCCCCCGCGGTCGGCACGGCGCAGCAGGAGCTCGGGGCGGCGATCCGCTACCGCACGGCATTCACCGACCGGATGCGCGAGCTCGCGATCCTCCTCGTCGCCGCGCGGTGGGACAGCCCCTTCGAGCGCGAGTCGCACGAGGCGATCGCCCGCGCCATCGGGTTCCGCGACGACGAGCTCGCGGCGATCCGGGCCCTCGACGTGTCGGGCTTCGACGGCGAGGAGGGAGTCGTCGGCCGCGCCGCGGTCGCGCTGCTGGAGGACGATCTGTCCGACGAGGCGTGGGCCGCGGCATCCGCCACCCTCGGCGTCGACGGCGTCTTCGAGCTGACGGCACTCGTGGGCTACTACTCGATGCTCGCCCTGCAGCTGCGGGTGTTCCGTGTCGGCTGAGATTGCACGCTCCGACACCAGGAGATACGGTTTCACCCTATGAAAGCCGACGAGAACACCCCGGCCGGCGCAAAATCCGGCAGCCGGTATCGCATCGAGGCGCTCGCGAAGGGGCTCGACGTCCTGCGCCTGTTCGACGAGTCGGTCACCTCGCTGAAGCTCCGCGAGATCTGCGACCGCACCGGCATCCCGATGCCGACGGCGTTCCGGGTCGTCGCCACCCTCGAAGAGGACGGCTATCTCGAGCGGCTTCCGGATGGGAGCATCCGGCCCGGCGTCGCTGTCCTGCTGCTCGGCTCGGCAGCGCTGCGCGGCTCGAGTCTCGTGCAGCTCAGCGAGCAGCCCCTGCGCCACCTCGCCGAGGAGTCCGGCGAGACCGTCAATCTCGGCGTGCTCGTCCGCGACCAGGTGCTCTACCTCGCGCGTCTGCGCAACTCCGACCTCGTGACGGCAAACATCCAGGTCGGCTCGACCCTGCCGGCCGCATACACGTCGATGGGGAAGCTGCTGCTGGCGTACCTGAGCGACAGCGAGCTGGCCGCGACGCTCGCGGGCCACGACTTCGGCGCCGATGCCGGCCCCAACGCCGCGAAGTCGCTCGACGACCTGCGGGAGAGGCTCGCCGTGATCCGCGAGCAGGGCTACTCGCTGCAGGACCAGGAGGTGGCCGCCGGACTCCGCTCGGTGTCGGTTCCGGTCTTCGGACGCGACGCCGCCAAGCCCGCCGCGGCGATCAACATCGCCGTCGCGTCGTCGCGGCACGACGTGGCTTCGCTCCGCGGCCCGCTGCTCGAGCGCCTGCGGGCGACCGCGGACGACATCTCGCGGCTCCTGCGCGCGACCTGATCCGCGGCGCCTCGCGGCAGCCTGCCTCGACCGGACGGGCGGGCGGCGCGCCGACCGGACTCTCCGACGCCGCGCCGCCTGCTCGACCGGCTCAGCGTGGCCGCACGGCATCTTCGAGGAGCGCGAGGGTGTGCTCCGCCGCCGGGTGGCCGATCTCGTTGAGGAAGCCGTGCATCGCGCCGCGCTCACGGACGACCCGCACATCGACGCTCGCTGCGGCGAGCTCGGCAGCGAAGGCTTCGCCCGACGGGCGGAGGCTGTCCAGTTCGGCGTTGACGATGAGCACCTCGGGCAGTCCGGTGAGGTCGTGACCGCCCGCGAAGGCGTAGCCGCGGGAGTCATCGCCGTCCGGTAGGTAGTTGCGGTTGATCGCCGACCGGCTCGCCGGGGTGAACAGCCGCGCGGACGGAACGGTCCGCAGAAGCTCGGCGGTCTCGGCGTTGGGCTCGAGGATGCCGTCATGAAGCGACGGGTACACCAGGGCGAGCAGACTCGGCGCCGTCGTCCCGCGGTCGCGCAGCCGCATGGCGGCGCCCGCCGACAGGTTCGCGCCGGCACTGGCTCCCCCCAGCGCCACCCGTTCGGGCTCTGCGCCGTAGGCGCGGGCGTTCGCCACCGCCCAGTCGAAGGCGGCGACGATCTGGAGGTTCGCGACCGGGAACCGCGCACGGGGCCCTGCGGCCTCCATCTCGGCCCGCATCTGCTCCGGCGAGGGCATGTCGGCGTCCGGATCGGGCGGCCCGAGCTCCTCGAGCGCGTCGAGCGGCGCCAGGGTGTAGTCGACCGAGACGACGGTCACCCCGGCGGCGCTGAGACGGCGGCCGACCTGATCGGCCTCGGGCATCTCGAGCGTGCCGAACATGAACGCGCCGCCGTGCAGCCACACCAGGAGCGCGCCGTTCGGCTCCGTCGCGGGGTAGACCCGGACGCGGAAGTCGAAACCGCCGGCCTCCAGCGCAACATCGTGGGTTTCAGTCACTGGGCTCTCCTCCTGTTGTCAGACGGACATGGATGCCGGGGCCGACGCTCTCGTCAGGCCGGCCCGGAAGCCGCAGCACGGCCTCCGCCCCTTCGGGCACGGTCGCCTCGACCCGCAGGGCGGAGCCGTCGAGCTCCCAGCGCACCGCCGCGAGGCCGTGCGGGGTCTCGAGGCTCGCCTGCGCCCACGTGAGGCCGCCGCCCGGACGGGGCTCGACGAGGATGCGGCGATAGCCGGGTGCGAGGGGCGCGAGACCCGCGACCGTCCGGTGCATCCAGTCGGCGACCGCGCCGAACGCGTAGTGGTTGAACGAGGTCATCTCGCCGGGGTTGATCGAGCCGTCGGGCAGCATCGAATCCCAGCGCTCCCAGATGGTCGTCGCGCCCATCGTGACCGCGTAGAGCCACGAGGGCGCCTCGCGCTGCAGCAGAAGGGCGTACGCGTCGTCGAGGTGGCCCGTCACCGTCAGCGCGTCGCTGACGAAGGGCGTGCCGGCGAAGCCCGTGCTGATGCGGTGGCCCGCCGCACGGACGAGCTCGGCGAGCCGGTCGCCGGCCCGCGGCAGGTCGGCCTCCGGCACGAGTCCGAAGCGGATCGCGAGGGCGTACGCCGTGACGCTGTCGCTGTGCACGACCCCGCCGCGCACGTAGTGCTCGCGGAAGGCGTCGCCGATGCGGTCGCGGAGCGCAGCGAACTCCGCGGCATCCGCCCGCTCATCCAGCACCGCCGCGGCTTCGGCCATGAGCGACGCCGTGCGGTACGCGCTGGCCGTGGCGACCACCTCG
This sequence comes from Microbacterium sp. F51-2R, assembly GCF_052180235.1. Taxonomy (GTDB): domain Bacteria; phylum Actinomycetota; class Actinomycetes; order Actinomycetales; family Microbacteriaceae; genus Microbacterium. Next base: position 2,086,459 of record NZ_CP197470.1, read on the forward strand.
GAGGGCGCCTTGGACTTTCCGGGGTCCTCGGCCGGCGCGTCGGGGTCGAGCCAGTCGCCGAACTGGAAGCCGGTGTCCCACAGGCCGGTCGGCGACAGCGCCGCCGCGACCGAACGCGTGTGCGCGGTCATGAGCGGGTATGTCTCGCGCAGGGTCTCGTCGTGCCCGTACGCGATCCACAGCGCCCAGGGCACCCAGACCGCCGCGTCGCCCCACACGGCGGTGGCGCCCGGCTCGGGAAAGCCCGTGTCGAGGTACTTCATGACGTTCGGCACGACGACCGGGACCGTGTGGGCGGCAGTCGCGCGGCGCTCGAGCTCGGTGTCGACGAGCCAGTCCGCGAGGAACGACTCGACGTCGCCGAGGAAGGCCGCCGTCGGTGCGAAGACCGCGAGGTCGCCCGTCCACCCGAGGCGCTCGTCGCGCTGCGGGCAGTCGGTCGGAACGCTCAGGAAGTTGCCCTTCATGCCCCAGACGACGTTGCGGTGCAGCTGGTTCAGGAGCGGCTCGGAGCACTCGAAAGTACCCGTGGGGCGGATGTCGGTGCCGACGACGACCGCCGTGAGCGCGGCGGGGTCGAGCTCGCCCGGCCAGCCGGTCACCTCCACGTAGCGGAAGCCGTGGAAGGTGAGGGTCGGCTCGAAGACGTCGTCGCCGCCGCTCAGGACGAAGCGGTCGGTCGCCTCGGCCCGGCGCAGCGGTCGCGTGCCGAGCTCGTCGTGCTCGAGCACCTCGGCGTGGCGCAGCACGATCTCGCTGCCGGCCGGGCCCTTCGCGCGCACCCGGATGAAGCCGACGAGGTTCTGCCCGAAGTCGACGAGCGTCCGGTCGGAAGGCGAGGTCCAGACCCGCTCCGCCGCCCGCTCGCCCAGCCGGCGCACGGGAGGCGAGGTCCGCGGCACGAGGCGGGCCGCGTCGAAATCGACCGCGCGCACGGCGTCCCAGCCGGAGTCGTCGAAGCCGGGCTGCTGCCATGAGGCGTCGCGCAGCCGCGCATCGATCGTCTCGCCGTTGTAGAGGTCGTCGGCGAGCACCTCGCCCGTCGACGCGCGCCAGGAGCCGTCCGTGACGACCCGCTGCACGTGGCCGTCGGCGAACCGCACCTCGAGCTCGGCGAGGCCGGCGCGCTCGTCGCCGTAGACCGCGCGCTCGCCGGTGAAGCCGAGCCATCCGCGATACCAGCCGTTGCCGAGACGCAGACCGATCACGGTGCGCTCTGCCACGGCATCCGTCACATCATGCTCGATGAGCCGCACGCGCCATTCGTAGCTCGTCCAGCCTGGCGCCAAGAGCTCGTCGGAGCTCGGGATGCCGTTGACCCACGCCTCGACCAGGCCGAGCGCGCTGACGCGCAGGGTCGCCTGCACGACCGCGCCGTGTGCGTCATCGAGCGCGAACTCCCGGCGGAGAAGGGGCGCCGCCTCGTCGGGATGCATGGGCGCGATCATCTGCGCGCGGGTCATGGGGTGCTCCTTCCCGCATCGGCGTGGTCGGCGAGTTTGGCGACGAGGTCGCCGTACATGAGCCGCATGTCGATCCCGGTGAAGACCCGCACGGCGGGCAGCCCCTCCAGCGCGGGGCCGTAGCCGCCGTCGTCTTCGATCGGCCTTCGCGGGACGAGGATCGAGGGCGACGACGAGGGCTCCGCCCGGAACGTCCCCCGCAAGGCGGTGAGGAGCACCAGCGGGCTGTCGCCCAGCACGGCGCACTCCCCCAGGCTCGCGCCGAACATCCCTCGACCCGATCGGTGAACGTGCGCCAGCGGTCGACGAGATGTGCTCCCAGAGGGCCGAGCGGGGCGATTTCGCGGGAGAGCTCGGCCCACGACACGAGACACTGCGCGTAGGTCGGCTCGGGTACCTGCCAGAGCGGCATGGCGGATCGGAACACGACCTGCGCCGCCACCGGATCGGTGCCGGTGTTGAACTCGAGGCCCTCTGCCGGCGAGTCGTAGCCGTGTCCGCCGATCCAGACGAGCGTCAGGCGCTCGGCGATCCGCGGCTCGGCCCGATACGCCGCGGCGAGCTCGGTGAGGGCGCCGCCTGCCGCGTAGAAGAGCGGAAGATCGGTGTCTTCGCGCATCGCCTCGCGGATGATCGATTCCGTCGCGGGAGACGGTGACGGATCCGCCCCGGTGCGCAGCGCGGTGCGGGAACCGCGCACCGCACGCAGGGAGCTTCCCGAGAGCCTCAGCACGTCGTCAGCGGCATCCACGCCCTCCCCCACGAGGTCGCGGTCGGGGGAGACCATCCTCTCGGGCAGGCGGGAGGCGATCACCCGCACGACCTCGACCGACGTGCACAGCACGTGATGGGCCAGCTGGAAGAGTCCGTCGGGGTCGCCGGCGAAATCGTTGTCGATGATGACCCGGGCGCGGGCGGTCATGGGGGCTCCAGATGATTCAAGACGCCGGTCGGGCGTCGCGACGGTCGGGAAGGTGTGCCGGCGGACCTCGTTCATCGCCGGGCGACGGATGCCGGGATCATGCCGTCACGCGGCGGACGAAGGCGAGGGCGGGGTCGAACACCCGCGCGGGATCGGCGAGTCCCTGCCAGAAGTGCCGGCCGCCCGCGACCTCGTGGAACTCGACGTCGGCCCCGACGCCGCGCAGGGCCGCGACGAGCGCCTCGCCCTGCGAGAACGGCACGTGCTCGTCGTCGGTCCCGTGCGCGATGTGGAAGGGCGGGGCCCCGGCATGCGCCTGCAGCGCGGGACTGGCCAGGCGCGCGGCCTCCGGCGACTCGGCGGCCGGGGCGCCGAGCCAGCGCGCCTCGCGGGTCTGATCGGCCGGCTCGCCGACGGCGTGGGCCGCCATGGCGAAGAGCTCGGTGGGCCCGAACCACTCCACCACGCCGCGCACGTCGTCGCGGCGGAGGCCGGCGAGCGCGGCCAGCGTCGCCCCGGCCGACACCCCCCAGAGCACGAGGCGCGAGGCATCCACTCCGTGATCCGGTCCGTGCGCCTGCAGCCAGGCGAGCGCGGCATCCACGTCGTCCCGCTGCGCGGGGAAGCGGGCCTCGCCGCTCAGCCGGTATTCGCACGAGGCGACCGCGAAGCCGGCGTCGACGATGCGGTCGAACGACTGCGCGTCGCTCAGGCCCGGCGTGAAGACCTTGCGGCTGCCGCGCAGGAACCCCCCGCCGTGCAGGAACACGACGAGGGGTGCCCCATCGGCCCCGGGTGTGCGGAGGTCGAGCGAGAGCGGGCGGAAGCCTTCGGGCTGCGCGAAGTCGACCTCGAGGATCGAGGGCATGCGATCAGTCGCGGAACTGGAACTCGGGCATGAACTGCGTCCAGTACTTCTCGCCCGCGGCGCGCATGACCGAGAAGTCGGGGACGAAGACGCCCTGCGGCTCGGTCGCGTCGGTCTTCTGGCCGATCGCGTGGAAGAAGCGCTCGAAGCCCGCCGTGCCGGCGCCGAAGACCGTCGTGGTGTTCTCGATCTTGAAGGCGTGCACGATGCCGATCGGGACGAACGCGAAGTCCCCCGTCGTGAGCGTGGTCTTCGAGTGGTAGTCGGCCTGGTCGTCCATCCACACCGAGATCTCGCCGTCGATGACGTAGAAGAACTCGTGCGTGCGGTGGTGGACGTGCGCGGGGATGCGCTCCCCGCGGGGCGCCTTCATCGTCCACGCGCCGTACTGGTCGCTCGTCTCGTCACCCGAGACGAGGATCTCGAAGAGCTGGTCGAAGACCAGCGACTTCTCCCCTTGCCCGTTGCCGATCACGTAAGGCTTGGGTGCTGCGGGAAGGATGCCGGCGAAGGCGATCTTGTCGGGGTCGTCAGCGGGGAAAGTGGTCATGCTTACCTCCTTGTAAGTGCGTGGGTGACCGCAGAGAACCGGGCATCGGGTGGTTCCGACGGCTCGCTGCGGGTACTGCCAGTCTCAGGAGGATGCGGCGGGAAAGGAAGTTCGAGATCCCTACCCGGCGTTAGCCTGAGACTAAGATCGCGGCATGGATGTGACGATCCACGTGATCCGGTATTTCTGCGCCCTCGCCGAGGAGCTGCACTTCGGCCGCGCCGCGGAGCGACTCAACATCACGCCCCCTTCGCTGAGTCAGCAGATCAGCCGGCTCGAGCAGCAGCTCGAGGTGAAGCTGTTCGAGCGCAGCCCGCGCAAGGTCGAGCTCACGGCGTTCGGTCGCGAGCTGCTCCCCCTCGCCCGGCGGGTGCAGGACGACCACGATCAGCTGCTCGCGTGGGGCCGTTCGATCCGGCGGGATCGTGATGCGCCGGTGCTGCGGGTGGGGGTCGTGGCGGCGGGCGCGGGCACCCTCACGACCGCGGCGATCGCCGCGACGATGCAGGCCGTGCCGCACGCGCGCATCGAGATGCGCCGCCTCGGCTTCTTCGACGTCGCCGACGACCTCGAGGCGGGGCGTGTCGACGTCGTCTTCGCGCCGTGGCCGATGCGACTGCCTCCGCGCGTGCGCGCCGAACCGCTCTGGCGCGAAGCCCGCGTGCTCGTGGTGCGCTCCGATCACCCCCTCGCCGAGCGGGAGTCGATCCCGATCCTCGAGACCAACGGCGAGACCTTCGTCTCGGTGGCGAACGGCCCGACCGAGGTCGTGGACTGGTGGATCGTCGATCCGCGGCCCGACGGCTCGCGCCCCAAGCGGGGCCCGACCGCCGACAGCGTCGAGGGTCTCCTCGAACTCGTCGCAGCGGGCGCGGGGGTCAACATCGCGGGTCAGTCGGCCAGCGCGCACTACCGGCGTGAAGAGCTCGCCTTCATCCCGATCCCCGACATCGAACCGGCCACGATCGTGCTGTGCAGTCTCACCGACGCACTCAATCCGATGGTCGACGCCTTCCGCGAGACGGCGAAGGCACTGTCGCCGCTGGTCGACGCGACCTTCCACTGACGCTCAGGCGGCGGCCTTCGCCTGGGCTCGCAGCTGCTTCCACTCCTCCCGGCGGCGCGCCTGCTCGTCGGGGTCGGGAACGGGCGAAGCGGCCATGAGCACGCGGGTGTAGTGCTCGCGCGGATTGCGGATGACGTCGGCGGTGAGACCCTCCTCGACGATCCGCCCCCGGTTGAGCACGATGACCCGCTGTGCCAGGAACTCGACGACCGCCATGTCGTGCGCGATGAAGAGGTACCCGAGATCCTTGCCCGCGCGCAGGTCCGACAGCAGATTCAGCACCTGGGCCTGCGTCGACAGGTCGAGGGCGCTGACCGCTTCGTCGCACACGACGAGCCGCGGATCGGTGACGAGCGCCCGGGCGATCGCGATGCGCTGACGCTGCCCGCCGGAGAACTGCCGCGGATACCGCGCCTCCGACCCGGGGGCGAGGCCCACAGCATCCAGCACGTCCTTCACGCGCCCGACGCGCTCGTCCCGCGCGACACCCGAGACCCGCAGCGGCTCGGCGATCGCGTCGCCGATGGGGCGCCGGGGATTGAGCGATGAGAACGGATCCTGGAACACGGCCCGCAGGTCGCCCTGCAGCGCGCGGCGCTGCGAGGCGCTCGTCTTCGTGATGTCGCGGCCCTCGAAGATGATCTGCCCGCTCGTGACCGGCTGGAGCCCGAGGATCGCGCGCCCGATGGTCGTCTTGCCCGAGCCGGACTCGCCGACGAGTCCCAGCGTCTCGCCGCGCGCGATGGTGAACGAGACGTCGTCGACGGCCGCCGGCCCCTTCTTGCCGTACCGGATGACGAGGTTGCGCACCTCGAGGAGCGGCCTGGCCGATCCGCCGGCGACGGCATCCGCGTGGTCGGGCGCCTGCACGTTCGTCATAGGTCTGCTCCTCCGATCGCGACGGGCTGTCGCCACTCCTCCTGCCGTCCGCGCACCTCGTCGCGGCGTATGCATCGCACGCCGCCGGCGCCCTCGGCACGCGGCCCCAGCGGGATGGCGGTCAGGCACTCGTCGCGGGCGAAGCGGCAGCGCTGCGCGAAGCGGCATCCCGTCGTCCACGATCCGGGCAGGGGCACCTGGCCGGGGATCGATGCGAGCCGGGTGACCCCCTCGAAGTCGATGATCGCGTGCGGGTCGGCGGCCAGGAGCGCCATCGTGTACGGGTGCTCGGGGCGCATCAGCACATCGCGCACCGAGCCCGTCTCGACGATCTGCCCCGCGTACATCACCGACACGTCGTCGCAGAGATCCGCGACGACGCCGAGGTCGTGCGTCACGAGGACGATCGACATCCCGCGATCGGCGACGAGGCCGCGCAGCAGACCCAGGATCTCGGCCTGGATGGTGACGTCGAGCGCCGTCGTCGGCTCGTCGGCGATCAGCAGGCGCGGCGAGCCCGACAGTGCGAGCGCGATCGCGACGCGCTGGGCCATGCCGCCCGAGATCTGGTGCGGATAGCTCTTAAGCACTCGCGGCGCGTCGACGATCCCGACGTCGTCGAGGAGCTGGGCGGCGATCCGCCTCGCCTCGGCCGAGCCGACGCGGCGCAGGCGCTTCACCGTCACGGCGAGCTGCCACCCGATCGTGAACATCGGGTCGAGCGCACGGCTCGGCTCCTGCGAGATGAAGGCGATGTCGTGACCGCGGACCTTCGAGAGGGCCTGCTCGTCGGCGTGGACGAGGTCGACTCCGCCCCACTGGATGCGGCCGGACCGCACCGACAGTCCGGGCGAGAGGAGCCCCAGGATCGCGTAGGACGTGACGCTCTTGCCGCAGCCCGACTCGCCGACGAGCCCCATGACGCGGCCGGGGCGCACACGCAGCGAGACTCCGGTGACGAGGGCCGGTCCGCCGTCGACGCCGAGGACGAGGTCGTCGACGATGAGCTCGCCCTCCGCCGCCGGTCCGCCGTGGGGCGTGAGGTCGGGGGCGCTGGAGTCGGGGATGTCGTCGGGGATCGACGCGACGATCTCGTCGAAGTCGGTGGTCGTCTCGGCGGGGATGAGCACGGTGGCTTCGGCGGGGCCGGATGCCGCGACCGGCGTCGGCGCGAGGGCCACGACGTACTCGGCATCCGTCGCCTTCTTCTCTGCGCGCGTGCGACGTAGCGCCACGAGCGGCGGCGGCGTCGCGGCGCCGCCCGAGAGGACGTCGGCGAGCGAGTTGGCCGCGATGATCGTGAGCGCGAGGACGGCGCCCGTGGGCACCATCATCCAGGGCTGCTGGAAGATGAAGCGCGACGCCGTCTGGATCATGCCGCCCCACGTCGGCTCGGGGGGCTGCGGCCCGAGACCGATGAACGCCAGACCGGCCTGCATCATGATGCCGACGCCGAAGAAGAGCACGAACTGCACGATGACCGTCGTCGACATGTTGGGAAGCACGTGCCGGAAGCTCGCACTCGTCGGGCGCACGCCGTCGACGGCGGCCGCCTCGACGAAGAGCTGCTTCTGAAGGTTCTTCGCCTGGCCGAAGAGGATCCGGTAGAGCGCGCCGAACAGCAGCACGCCGAACAGCGCCATGACGAGCGGCATGTTCGTGCCCACCGCGGCGATGAAGGCGAGGATGATGACGGTTCCCGGCAGCGACATGACGATCTCGCTGACGCGGTTCATGACGTTCTCGGCCCGCAGACTGCGGACGGCCCACAGCGTCACCGGCAAGGTGATGGCGACCGCGACGATCGGCGGGATCGTGGCGATGGCGAGCGTCGAGGCGGCCGCCGTGACGATGCGCGAGAGGAGATCGCGGCCGAGCTCGTCGGTTCCGAGCAGATGCGCCGCCGACGGACCCTGCAGGACGGCGGTGAGGTCCTGCTCGAGCGGCCCGTATCGCAGCCAGAGGGGCGATGTGAGCGAGGCGATGACGAGCCCGACGATCCAGATCAGCGAGATCACGGCGATGGGCGAGCGGAGGAGGCGATTGCCACGCCGCTTGTCGGCGCGACGGATCGTGAGGATCGAGGTGGTCGAAACGGTCATGAGGCACGCAGCTTCGGGTCGAGGACGCGGTTGAGGGTCTCGAGCAGCACGTTGACGACGACCACGACGAGCGTCGCGACGAGGACGAGCGCCTGCACGAACGGCAGATCTGCCGAGCCCACGGCGGACTGCATGGCCTGGCCGATCCCGGGCAGGGCGAACAGCAGCTCGATCATGACCGACCCGCCGAAGAGGACGATGAACTGCACCGCGACGGTCGCGAGGATCGGGAGGCTCGCGCCGCGCAGCGCATGCACGTAGACGATGCGCCACGTCGGAGTGCCGACGGCGCGAAGGGTGCGGATGTGCTCCTGCGCGAGCGCCTCGGCCATCGAGGCCCTGGTCTGGCGGGCGATGAAGCCCGCCGAGGTGAGGGCGATGGTGAGGACCGGGAGCACGAGCGACTTGAACCACTTCTCGGGGCTCGCCTCGAAGGGGACGAATCCCGTGGCCGGCAGCAGCCGCATCTGCACGGCGAAGACGTAGACCAGCAGAATGCCGACCCAGAATGCCGGGAGCGACAGCATGATGCCGGTGAGGATCGTGATGAATCGGTCGACCGCTCCGCCGCGGACGGCGGCGATGACACCCAGGGTGGTGCCCAGGAGAGCGCTCAGCAATGTGCCGCCGAGAGCGAGGGCGGCGGTGACGGGCAGGCGCTTGGCGATGTCGGGGCCGATCGGCCTGCCGTCGATGAGCGAGACGCCGAGGTTCCCCTGCAGCACCTGTCCGACCCAGGCGAAGAACTGCTGCAGCCAGGGGTCGTACCAGCCGACGGACTCGTTGTAGGCGATGACCTGCTCGGGGGTGCCGGTCTGCCCGAGGGCCACCCCACCGGGCGTCGAGCCCGACAGGTGCACCAGGACGAAGGCGATCCACGACGCGATCAGCAGAGTCAGGATCGCCCAGGCGATCCGCTTCAGGATGAACAAGAGCATCATCACTCCCTGCGATGCCGGCACCGGCGGCGGACTGCCGCCGGCACCGGCATCAGGTTAGGACGCGGGCTGGATGGACGCGAGGATCGGGAACGCCTCGGCGCCGGGGAACGTCGGCTCGGCGACCTTCGCCGTGTTGTACGCCCACGGAGCGAGCTGCTCGAACAGCGGGATGAGCCACCCCGAGTCGACGATCGCCCGGTTGAGGTCCTCGAGCGCGGCAGCCTGAGCCTTCTCGTCGCCGCTGCCCTGGGCGGCGCCGATTGCGCCGGCGGCCGCCTGGATCTCATCGTTCTTCGCGCCGTGGAAGTTCGCGAAGCCGAAGAGCACGCCGAAGACGTTGCCGAGGGGGTTGGTCCACGTCAGCGGAAGAGGTCCACCGAGCGGCTCCTTCTGCACGGCGGCGAACAGCTCCTCCGTGGAGGCGGCGTTCTTGAGGTTCACCGTGACCCCGATGGCCTCCCAGTAGGGCTGGAGCGCCTCGAGGTCGCGCTGGCTGCCCTGGTTGATCGTGTAGTCGAACGAGAACCCGTCGGGGTAGCCGGCCTCGGCGAGGAGGGCCTTGGCACCCTCGGGGTCGTACGCGTACTCCTTCTCGAGCTCAGGCAGGTACCCCGGGTTGTCGGCGGGGAGGGCGTTGGCCGTCGGCACCTCACCGGGGTGGACCGCCTTGACGTAGGTCTCGCGGTCGATCGCCATCGACAGCGCCTGGTAGACCCGCGCGTCGGCCCACTGCGGTGCGAGGGCGCCGACCTTGTCGAAGGCGACGATGTTCTGCACGGTGCCGCCGTTGGCGACGAGTCCCGTTCCCGACGACTCGACCTGCGCCTGCGTGTCGGCGGTGATGTTGGCCATGTCGACCTCGCCGGAGATGGCGGCGTTGACGCGCGCCTGCGGGTCGAGGATCGGCTTGAACTCGTAGGAGTCGAACGGGTAGTCGGCCGCGGCGGGGTTGTCCTTCTTCTTCACCAGAAGGTAGGAGTTGCCCTTGACCGTCGCGTCCGCGTCGATCTCGAGCGGACCGGATCCGTCGGGCGTCGAGTCCAGCGTCGAGCGATCCGCCGCGCCGGTCGGGCCGACGATCGCCCCGGCAGGCATCACGAGGTTCGACTCGAATCCGGGCTGCGGCTTCGCAAAGGTCAGCGTGACGGTGTCGTCGTCGACGACGGCGACCTCGGAGATCTCCTGCTGTCCGCCGGCGGCGAAGCCGTTGTAGGCGGAGAGGTCGGGGTTGCTGCGCGCGTCGAGGTTCTCCTTGACGAGGTCGGCGCTGAGGGCCGTGCCGTCGCCGAAGGTCGCACTGGTGTCGAGGTCGAGCGTGAGCTGTGTCTTGTCGTCGCTGTACGTGAACGAAGTCACGAGGTCGGGCACGATCTTGCCGCTCTCGTCGAGCCGGAACAGCGAGTCGTAAATGCCCTCGAAGAACATCCGCTGCCCGCTGCCGTAGCGCACGGGGTCGTAGCCGAGCGCGGCCTGGTCGGAATCGAGGCCGATGACGAGCTTCGAGGTGTCGGCGGCGCCGCCACTGGCCGAGCCTCCCCCGCCCGACCCGGTGCAGGCGCTGAGCGCCAGGGCTGAGGCGGCGAGTGCCACAATGACGGCGGCGCCACGTGCTGTGGTGATTCGGATCATCCTGATCTCCTGTGATCGGTGAGGTGCTTCGGACTGCGGTGTCACGGATCGCGGTCGGGAAGCGATCCTTCGGTACAGGCTGACCCTGCCCGGCCGTTTTGGCCATTCGGATTCACCTGCGCCTCGTTAGCGAGCGCCTAATATGGCTGCGCGCATCACTGCTCACAGTGAAACATGCTTTCACACAATGAACAAGTGTGACAGGATGAGCGGGAGTTCAGAGAGGACCACTCATGCCCGCAGCATCCTTCCCCGCCGACTTCCTCTGGGGAGTCGCCACCGCCGGTCACCAGAACGAGGGCGACAACGTCACGAGCGACACGTGGTTCCTCGAGAACGTGACGCCCACGATCTTCCGTGAGCCCTCGGGCAAGGCGACGAACGGGTGGGAGCTGTGGGAGTCGGACCTCGACCTCGTCGCCGGGATGAACCTCAACGCCTATCGCTTCTCCGTGGAGTGGGCGCGCGTCGAGCCGGTCGAAGGGGAGTTCTCCCAAGAAGCGCTCGCGCACTACGAGGCGATCGTCGACGGATGCCTCGCCCGCGGCCTCGCACCGATCGTGACGTTCAACCACTTCACGTCGCCCCATTGGTTCGCGAAGCGGGGCGCGTGGCTCGACCCCGACGCTCCTGACCTGTTCGCCCGGTACTGCGGCATCGTCATGGACCGCTTCGGCGACCGGATCGCGATGGCGGTCACCTTCAACGAGCCCGATCTGCCCGAGATGCTCACGTGGGCCGGCCTTCCGGACTTCGTCCCCGAGCTGGAGCGCGCGACGCTCGAGGCCGCCTCGGCCGCGGCGGGCGTCGAGCGGTACCGCGCGGGCAACGTCATGCTGCGCGACGACTTCGCGGCCATGCGCGCGGGCATGACGGCGGGACACGCCGCGGCAAAGGCGGCGATCAAGGCGCGGCAGCCCGAGCTGCCGGTCGGGCTGTCGCTCGCGATCGTCGACGATGTCGCCGCGCCGGGCGGCGAGGAGCTGCGCGACCGCAAGCGCGCCGAGGTCTACGAGCACTGGCTCGTGCTCGCTCGCGACGACGACTTCATCGGCGTGCAGAACTACGAGCGCATCACCTATGGCCCCGACGGTAAGGTTCCCCCCGCAGAGGGCGTCGCGGTCAACGGCATGGGGACGGCCGTCGAGCCGGACTCGCTGCGGGGAGCAGTGGAGTACGTGTACTCGGTGGCCCACTTGCCCGTGCTCGTCAGCGAGCACGGCATCGGCACCGAGGATGACAGCATCCGTGCCGCGTTCATCGGGCCCTCGCTCGCGGGGCTCGCGCAGGCCGTCGCCGACGGTGTGCCGGTGCTCGGCTACTGCCACTGGACGCTCATGGACAACTTCGAGTGGATCTTCGGGTACGGCCCCAAACTGGGCCTGCACTCCGTGGACCGCGAGACGTTCGAGCGGACGGCCAAGCCGAGTGCGGCCGTGTACGCGGGCATCGTGCGGGAGGCTCGGGGGCTCTGACGGCGCCATGACGGCCACCGGAGTCGCACACGTCCTTGACGGATGGGGAACTCACTCATGACTGCTGTCACTCTCCTGGGCACGGCAGGCGGCCCCGGCGGTCATGCTCGCCGGAGCGGCATCGCGAGCCTCGTCGAGGTGGCCGGCGTCCGCATGCTGGTGGATGCCGGCGTCGGAGTCGTCCGCCAGCTCGCCGGTGTGGGTCTTACGTGCGGCGACATCGACGTGGTGTTCCTGACCCATCTGCACGACGACCACACGGCGGGCCTTCCTGCCCTCATGACCTTCCGGCACACCATGCGTCGCGGACCGCTGACCCTGATCGGTCCGCCCGGAACCGTTGCGCTCCGCGACGGAGTGCTTGCCTACATGGGAGCGAACACCGCGATCCGCGGGCAGGAGGGCAGACTCGTCGACCCGGTGACCCTCTTCGAGGCGCGCGACGTCGAGCCAGGGATCGTGTATTCGGATGCCGCGTTCCAGGTCACCGCCGCCGAGAACTCGCACTACGCACTCACCCGGTTCGACTCGCCGCAGAAGTCCTACGCACTGCGCTTCGACACCGCCTCTCGCTCACTGGTCTTCACCGGTGACACCGGGGAGAGCCGCGCCGTCGAGGATCTCGCCCGCGGCGCGGATGTGCTCGTCTCGGAGATGGTCACGGATGCTGACGTGGCCGCAGTCCCGCCACCCGTGCAGGCTCACATGCGCGCCGAGCACCTGTCACCGGAGCAGGTCGGCGCACTCGCGGCGGCCGCAGATGTGGGCAAGGTCGTGCTGTCGCACTACACCGACGCCTCGGCCGACGACCTCGAGGCGATCCGTCGGGAGTTTCCGGGCGACGTCATTGCCGGCGAGGACCTCATGCGCGTCTGAACCCGCTCGCGCATCCTCACCGGGGACTTCGTCACCGGTCGCCACTTGCGGAAGGCATCCCACCACGAGGGCCCACGGACTTCGGGCACTCCGTGGGTCACGCGGATCTCCCACCCGCTGTTCTCCAGAGTGCGGTGATGATGCCAGCAGAGGAGCACTCCGTTGTCGGTGTGGGTCGGACCGCCCCGGGAATGCTCCTGCACGTGGTGGACCTCGCACCATTCGGCTCTCACGTGGCAGCCGGGGATGATGCATCCGCCGTCGCGGAGGGTGATCCCGCGTCGCTGGTGATGGCCGAACACGCGGTCACTCGTACCCAGGGCGACGATCCGGCCGGCGTCGTCGAACACGACCCGCTGCACCGCGCCCGCGCACGCGACGTGCCGGGCGGAGGCCAGCGAGACCGGTTCGTCGGTTCCGCTGATGTGCGCGAAACCGCGCCCCGATTCGAGATCCTCAGCGCGCACGGACACGACGAGAGTAGGAGCCGCGCCACCGAGGGTGGGCATGGTGCCGGACGCGGCGACGCGGTTCAGGATGCCGGCGAACGCGTCGTGCTGCTTCTGCGCCCGCGTGCGCGTGTCGGCCGTGGAAGGCAACGGGGCGTGCGGGTCGGAAGGATCCATCGTCTCGGGGTCAGCGTCATCGTCATCGAACACCGCCCCTGACGGCCCGGGCACGTCATCCACTCGCGGGTTGAGCACGCTGTCGAACAGAAGCTGCAGCTGCCCGGCGACCTCCGGGAGGACGTTCCCGCGCAGGGCGTGCAGCCCATCCCGGCACGTCCCGATCGTCACTCCGCGCTTGCGCATCGCGCGACCCTGGCGCGGCTCGGCACCGTCCTGATCGAGGTACATCGCCCAGACCGTGGCCATCGCACGGAGGTCCTCGGCGCACGCCGGGGGCGCGGCATCCGCCCCCGCTCCGACCGCGGTCGCCGCGAGCTCCGCCTCGGCAGCGAGGACCGCTGTGGTGGCGGCGGCGCTGGAGAGGAGGGGGCCCGCCACCGCGACCACTGCGTCGACGCCGACCTCTCCCGTGGCCATCGCGGCGCGCATCGAGGGGAGAACCGCCGGGAGCACTTCGCCCGACGTGAGCGCCACGGGGGTGAGGACCGCCCGCGCCGCCTTCACGACGTCGGCGGCGCGCGTCTTCGACACCCGCGTCACCCGCTGCACGAGCTCGCTCGTCGAGGCGCAGCCGCGTCGCGTCGTCATCCGATCCGCGGTCGGGATGCCGTCCGAGCGATCGGACACCGGCGCCGTCGTCTCGACCAGGAGCGCCTCGCCCGCCCTCACGATCCGCGCAGCGGCCGCCATCATCTCGAGCACCTCCGACTCGGACAGGCTGCGGGCGAAGTCGCGATCGAACACCTCGCCGACCACCGCGAGGAGGTCGTGGCCCACCCTCTCGAGGGCCGCCGCGATGCTGTTCATACCCCCCATTCTCGTGGGGGCCTCCGACATCGCGACGTCGATAAACCGCCAGATCAGAAGATCATTCGCGCCTGTGGGAAATCGAGTCCGCGGGGGCCTGTGGAGGAGCCGGCGAGCGCGAGAACCCCCTGCAGATCAGTCGGAGATGAGCGTGCCGCCGTCGATCACGATGTTCTGTCCTGTCACGAACGCGCCCGCCGGCGAAGCGAGCCAGACCACAGCCCCCGCGACCTCGGCCGGCGTTCCGAAGCGCCCGAGCGGGGTCTTCGCGAGCCGTGCGGCGGAGGCATCCGCGTCTCCTGTGATGGGTGTCGCGAACTCCGTCGCGATCACCCCGGGAGAGATCGCGTTGGCGCGCACTCCTCGGGCGCCCCACTGCACCGCGATGTTGCGCGCGAGTTGCGCGTTGGCGGCCTTCGTGACGCCGTACCCCGACAGCACGCGGTTGCCGCGCAGCCCCGACAGGCTCGACATGACGAGGAACGCTCCCCCGCCGCCGTCTGCGATGAGCGGCAGCGTGAGATCGGCGAGCGCTGCGACGGCGCGGACGTGCAGTGCGTACATCCGATCCATGCGGTCCAGGGCATCGTCGGCGCCGGGCTCGTCGAGCGCCGCGCCGGCGTTGGCGAGCACGGTGTCGACCCGGCCCCACTTCTGCACGGTTGCCTCGACGAGGAGGCGCTGCTGCGCGGCATCCGTCACATCGCACTCGACGCCCATCGCCTCGAATCCCCGCGCGACGAGGTCGGCGGCGGCGCGCTCGGGCTCCGACGAACCGAGGCCCGCCATCACGACGCGCGCGCCCGCGGCCGCCAGCGCCTCGGCGCACGCGCGGCCGATGCCCGTGCCCGCGCCGGTCACGATCGCGACCTGCCCCGCGCAGGAGAAGAGGGTGCCGGGCGAGAGGTTCATGCGCCCATCCTGCCCCGGTCCGCACCCTCGGCGCCGTCGGTCGTGTCGATGCTGCACATCACCGAAAGCGCATTCCCGCAGGCGGATGCCGCGGCTAGCGTCGGAGGATGACCAGCGCCGCCTACCCCGGCCTCGAGGGCCGCACGATCGTCGTGACCGGAGCCGGCGGCGGGCAGGGCGCCGCGGAGGCGCTCCTCCTCGCCGCGGCCGGGGCGAGGGTCATCGCGACGGATGTGACGGATGCCGCGTCCGCCGACCTCGCGGGCATCGAGTACCGCCGGCTCGACGTGACGGACGAGCACGGCTGGGAGCAGCTCGCACGCTCGCTCGCCGACGACCTCGGCGAGGAGCCGCTGCGGGGTCTCGTGAACAACGCCGGGATCACCCACCGCGCCCGGCTCGGCGCCGTCGCCCGCGACGACTGGGACCGCGTCATCGCCGTGAACCTCACGGGGCCGATGCTCGGCATCCAGGCCCTCGCGCCCCTCATGGGTGCGGGGTCGTCGATCGTCAACATCGGCTCGTCGGCGGCGCTCACGGCCCACTACCCGGTCGCCTACACGACGTCGAAGTGGGGGCTGCGCGGACTCACGCATGTCGCGGCGACCGAGCTCGGGCCCCGAGGCATCCGTGTGAACATCGTCCACCCCGGCTTCATCGAGACGCCGATGACCGCCGGTGCGCCCGAGGCGATGCGCGAGGCGCAGCTCGCCCTGACGCCCCTCGAGCGCACCGGAGCACCGGACGAGGTCGCGGCGGTCGTGGCATTCCTGCTGTCGGATGCCGCGTCCTACCTCTCGGGCGCCGAGATCCCCGTCGACGGGGCGTTCACCTCGTCGGCCGGCGCGAAGTTCATGGCCGATCGCATCGCGGGGTCAGCGACCACCGCTTAACCGGTTCCCGAGCGAGGGAGCGGCGCTCCACCGGGCCCAAGGCGCCACCGGTTCCCGAGCGAGGGAGCGCAGCGACCGAGAGGAGGGGCCGACGCCGAACCCACGAGGAGCACAAGCCGCAGACCGTCCTCGACAGCCCACGACCCGCCCCCCTCCTCTCGCTTCGCGACCGGCACGGAGCGCCGGATCAGCGACCGGGCACGACCTCCTCGACCCGCGATCCGGCGAGGGCCTCCACGACACGGCGCGCCCCGCGCACCGCGATCGCGACGCTCATGAGCGTCGGGTTCATGGTGTTGGCCGTGGGGATCAGCGCATTGCCGCCCACGACGAGGTTCTCGAAGCCCCACACGCGCGACCAGGGGTCGGCGACCGACGTGCCGTCGTCGGCAGGACCCATCCGCATCGTGCCCATGTAGTGCAGGCTCGATCCGTTCGGCAGCAGCCGCGGCTCGGCGACGAAGGTGCCGAGCGCGTTGCCGGCCCGCTGGATGCGGGCGCGTGCCTCATCGAGCTCGGGCTGCTCGGCATCCGTCAGCGCGTACTCGATCGTCATGTTCGGGAAGCCGCGGTAGTCCAGCTCATCGTCGTCGAAGGTCACGCCGTCTTCGACGCGCGGGTGCTTGCGCACGCCGTAGCCCATGTTGACGTAGCCCCACCGGTTGCCGGCGGCGGGGTGCGACGGGTCGAGCTGGAAGGGCGGCTTCTCGGCGTACATGACCTGCAGCGACAGCGGGTGGTCGGGTTCCGAGAACGGGATGCGGTTGACCGCCGCGACGGGATCGGCCGCGTTCTGCGCGCGACGCGCGAGCTCCGCCTCGAACTCGTCGTCGGAGATGAGAGCGCTCATGCGGTCCTCGTCGAGGGCGACCGTGGTGATCACGACGTGGTGCTCCGTGAGGTAGCGCCCGAGGGCGCGGGGACGGATGCCGGATGCCCAGAGCAGCTGCGGCGAGCGGAACGCGTCGGCGGCCACGACCACGACATCGGCGGGGAAGAAGGAGGTCTCCTTCGTGCGGAGGTCCTCGATCGTGACGCCCGTCGCGTGGCCGCCTTCGTGCTCGATGCGGCGGACGAGGGTCAGGTCGCGCAGCTCGAAGCGCTCCGACTCGGGCGTGCCCGCCTCGATGAGCGGCCCGAGCACCGTGTTCGCGCCCGCCCACACCATCGATCCGTCGGGCTGCGGGTCGCCCGCGACCGGCAGCGTGCCCACGCCGTAGCCCGGGGGCAGCTCGGCGCCGAACTCGTCGTCCAGGAGCGAGCGGATGGCGGTGCCGATCGCCGAGTCGGCGAAGGCCGCGCTCTGTGCGTGCAGCAGCTGCTCGGCGGTGGAGATGAGCTCGTCCCACTCGGCGTCGTCGATGAATTCGACCTTCTCGCTGAACGCCGGCCGCGGGATCGCGCACGTCCAGTGCGCGCCCTGGCCGCCGACGTTGGTCGCGGCGGCCGCCGCGGGGAAGGTGGGCGCGTGGGCGGAGCCCTCGCCGCCGAAGTCGAGCAGGTGCGTCCCCTGGCGCGCCGTGAACATGCCCTCCACGGCGACGCCCGCGGGAAGGCCGAGCGACTCCCGGAAGGCTCCCGCCTGCGGTCCCTGCGACATCTCGCGGGCCCGCGCCTTCTCGTCGGGGTCGGCGATGTTGCGGACGCTCTCGCCGGGGACGGCCGTGAGCTGCGGTCCGGCCTCGAACATCACGACGCGGGCGTCGGGGTCGGCCTCGAGGATCGTGCGGGCGTAGGCGGAGCCGATGGGTCCGCTGCCGACGATGGCGACGGTGGATGGCTGCGACATGGGTGTACCTCTTCTGGTCACGCGGTGACGGGTTCGGAGCTGGCGGCCGGCTCGGTCTCATCGGAGAGCTGACCGGCGGGGAGGAGGACGGCGACGACGATGCCGGCGGCGTAGACGACGGCGAGAGCTGCGAAGACGGGGGCGAAGACGTCGGAGTAGATGGCGGCGACCTGCGCCTGCACATCGGGCGAGGCCGCGTGCACGAGCTGCGGCGTCAGGGTCGAGGCATCCAGCGATCCGGGGAGCCTCGCGGCGACGCCGAAGCCGATGACGCCGCCGATGACGGCCGTCGCGACTGTCGCGCCGACCTGGCGCACGAGGTTGACGGTCGCCGTGACCGATCCCGTGTCGCGCCGCGGCGCGGCGCTTTGCACGACGGCGATGACGAGGCTCATGAACGCGCCGGTCCCGATGCCGACGACGGCCATGAAGACCATGGGCACCCACAGCGGTGCGCCGACGGGGAGGAGCGACATCGCGAAGAGCCCCGCCGCGCCGAGCGCGGTGCCGACGATCGGGTAGAGGCGGTAGTGGCCGGTGCGGCTCACGAGCCACCCGGTGGCGAGGTTGGACACCAGCATCCCGAACACCGTCGCGATGGGGACGAGCCCCGACACGGTCGCGCTCGTGCGGTACGCCATCTGGAAGTACGTCGGGAGATACGCCGTGATCGAGAAGAGCCCGAGCCCGATGATCGCGGAGAGGGCGACGCCCGCTGCGACCGTCCGGTCGGCGAAGAGCCGCAGCGGCACGAGCGGCTCGGGCGCGCGCAGCTCGATGAGGAAGAACGCCGCGAATCCCATGGCGGCGACGGCGAAGCAGACGACGGATGCCGCGGCCAGCGCCGCATCGCCCACCCACGTGACGGCGAGCACGAGGGCGACCATCGCGATCGCGAACGAGATCGAGCCGGCGAGATCGAACCGCCGCCGGCCGAAGCCGTCGATGTGCGGGACGGCGACCATCGCGAGGACGAGGGCGGCGACGCCGAAGGGGATGTTGATCCAGAAGACCCACTGCCAGCCCCAGTAATCGGTGATGAGGCCGCCGATGACGGGCCCGACGAGGATCGCGATGGGGAAGGCGGCGCCGATGATGGCGAGGTACTTGGGGCGGTCGCGCGGCGTCGTGACCTCGGCGACGATCGTCTGCGACATGAGCTGGATGCCGGCCGAGCTCATGCCCTGCACGATGCGGGCCGCGATGAGCTGCGGCATGTCCTGCGCGAACCCGCAGCCGAGCGAGGCCACGAGGAAGAGCGTCAGCGAGGTGAGGAAC
Source organism: Microbacterium sp. F51-2R (assembly GCF_052180235.1). Lineage (GTDB taxonomy): Bacteria > Actinomycetota > Actinomycetes > Actinomycetales > Microbacteriaceae > Microbacterium. The sequence continues at coordinate 2,105,538 of NZ_CP197470.1, forward strand.
ACGGCGCGGGGGCCGATCGCATCGCCGAGCTTGCCGATGACGGGGAGGAGGACGGTGCTCGCGAGGGTGTACCCCACGACGACCCAGCTCATGTGCTCGAGGGCGCCGAGTTCGCCCGCGATGGTGGCGAGGGAGGTGGAGACGATCGTGTGGTCGAGCGCTCCGAGGAGCGACACGGTGAGGAGGGAGGCGATCAGGAGGCGGAGCCTCCACGGTGACATGCTCATACGCGCAAAGACCCGTACGACCGGGCGATCGACGCGACCGTGTGTGCCCCTGCGCGCCTTCGTGGCAGGGAACGGGCTCCGGTGAGAGACCCCGACGTCAGTGTCGATTCTAGCCCATCTTTAGTGTGTTTTCAACTAAAGACCTCGCCCGCGGCGCAGCCCGGGTATGAGGATCGCCGGCAACCTCCGCCGGGCGGAGGGCCTCACGCGGAGGGAGGGCCGATTCGCGGCATCCGGCCCTCCCTTCCCGTGAGAACCTCCGCTGAGCGGAGGTTCCGGGCCCGGCACGCGGCACCCAAGCCCAGGCACCAAGCCCCCAGGCACCTAGGCACCCAGGCCCCCAGGCACCACGCACCCAGGCCCCCGGGCAGCCGCGTCAGCGGTGGCGGGCGCGGGAGCGCGTGCGCGCGGGGGGCAGGGCCGGCGCCTCGACGATCGGTCCCACCGTGCCGGTGAGCTCGCCGATGCCCTCGACCGTCATGCGCACCTCGTCGCCCTCGTGCAGCGCCGGGAGGGTGGATCCTCTCCCCCACAGCTCGCCGAGGCATCCGCCGTTGCCGACCGTTCCGCTGCCGAGCACGTCACCCGCGCGCACGCGCGCGTTGCGCGACGCGTAGGCGACGAGCTCGGGGAAGGGCCAGCCCATGTTCGAGACGAGGTCTTCGCCGACGAGCTCACCGTTGACGCGCACCTCGGCGCGGATCGCGAGGAAGCCGTCGGCGTCGAGGTACTCGTCGAGCTCGTCGGCCGTGACGATCCAGGGGCCGAGGCTCGTGCCGAAGTCCTTGCCCTTCGCCGGTCCGAGACGCACCTTCATCTCACGGGCCTGGACGTCGCGCGCCGACCAGTCGTTCATGATCGTGTAGCCGAAGATCCGGGATGCCGCGTCCTCGGTCGTGAGGTTGGCATCGCCGACCCCCGGCGCATCGCCGATGACGACGGCGATCTCGAGCTCGAAGTCGAGGCGCTTCGTGACGGGAGGACTCACGGCGTCGCCGGGACCGAGGATCGTGTGCGGGTTGGTGAAGTAGAAGGTCGGCGCCTCGTACCACTCCGGCGCGACGAAGCTCTTGCCCTCCACGCCGGCGCTCACGCCCTCGACGTGCTCCTCGAAGGCCACGAAGTCGCGGACGGATGCCGGGACCACCGGCGCGAGGAGGTGCACGTCGCCGAGGGCCGTGCCCGCCTCGCCTTTCACGCGGGAGAACGCCGCGCGCGCGGCATCCTGTCCCCCCGCGAGGATGTCGGCGACCGTCGCGCCGTCGGGGAAGGCGACGACGCGATCGCCGATGACGAACCCCTCGCCGACCTCACCGGGTGCGGTTCCGTCTGCGGGCGTCCAGCGGGCGATCCTCATGCGCGCACCTTCGTCTCGAGGAGCGCGTCGGCGTTGCCCGACAGGATCCGCTCGGTCAGCTCGGCGGGGAGATCCGCGTCGCGCACGAACCCGACGGGGTCGTCGAGCCCCATGTCGAAGGGGAAGTCGCTGCCCAGCACGACCTGCGAGGCGCCGGCGACCTCGACGAGGTGGCGGAGCGCCACCGGGTCGTGCACGACGGTGTCGAACCAGAGCTTGCGCAGGTATGTCGACGGGAGGTGCTCGCACCGGCGCGCCTCGGGCCGCACCTGCCAGGCCCGATCGGAGCGGCCCATCGCGAACGGCAGGTAGCCGCCGCCGTGGGCCGCGACGATCTTGAGCCCCGGATGGCGGTCGAGCACGCCCGCGAAGATGAGGTGCGACAGCGCCACGGCGTTCTCGGTCGGCTGCCCCACGGTGTTCGAGAGGTAGAACCGGTCGAGCCGCTCATCGAGGCTGCATCCGAAGGGGTGCAGGAACACGACGGCGCCGAGCTCTGCGGCGCGCGCCCAGAAGGGCTCGAGCCGCTCGTCGGAGAGCTCGACGTCTCCCGCGAACGACGAGATCTCGACGCCCGCGAGCCCGCGGCCGAGGACCGCGTCGTCGAGGCACTCCAGGATCCGCGACGGATGCTGCAGCGGCACGAGACCGAGCCCCGTGAGCCGGTCGGGGGCCTGGGCGACATGCTCGGCCACGAGGCGGTTGGCCTCCGACGCGATCCACACGCCGAGCCCCTCGGGCGCCCACGGATAGAAGTGGTTCGGCGAGGCGCTGACCCACTGCCGATCGACGCCCTGCGCGTCCATCGCGGCGAGGCGCTCGGCGACCGAGGTGAGCTTGGGCACGCGCGCGCCGACCATGGGGCCCGATACGGCGAGGCTCTCGGCGCCGTTGCGGCGCAGCTCGAGGGCGGCGGCCTCCGCGACCCCCTCGGGCGAGCGCCGCTCGACCGCCGCCTGCAGCGAGGGCAGCAGCACGTGCGCGTGCACGTCGGTCACTCCGCCGCGCGTCGTCTCCGCGCTCATGCGGGCTGGGCCATCTTCTGCGCGATGCCGAAGATGAGGCCGCCGGCGTCCGCGTCGCGATTGCCGTCGATCTGCCACTGGCCGAGCTGGACGGATGCCTCGACGACGGCCTTGGCCCGGGGAAGCCGGCGCGCGTGGAACTCGTCCCACAGCGCCTGGTCGACGGCATCCTTCGTCACGAGCAGTTCGGTGAGCACGACGGCGTCCTCCAGGCCCTGGGCGGCGCCCTGCGCGATCGTCGGAGGGCAGCTGTGCGCGGCGTCGCCGATGATGACGACGCGTCCGCGGTTCCACGGCTCCTCGACGATGTGCTTCGTGAACCACGTGTAGTTGGCGTGGGCGCCCTTCTCCAGGTCGCCGCGGATGTGGTTCCACGGGCCGTCGTAGGCGCGCGACTCCTCGAGCATGATGCGTGTGGCCTCTTCGTCGGAGATCCCCACGCGGTCCTGCGCCTTCTCGACGAGGAACGCGTACATCGTGTCCTCTCCCGTCGGGGTGTACCCCGCGATGTAGACCGGGCCGCCGTAGTACAGCTCGCTGCGGACGACCTCGGCGGGGCGCGAGACGAAAGAGCGCCAGATGCCCATGCCGGTCGGCTCGGGCTTCTGCTGGATGCCGATGAGCTCGCGCACCGTCGAGTTGAGGCCGTCCGCGCCGATGACGAGATCGTACGTGCCGGCCGAGGCGCCGTCGATGAAGACCTCGACGCCGTCCGTGCTCTGCTCGAGACCCGTCAGCCGCGCCCCGAAGCGGACGTTCGCACCGGCCTTCTGCGCGTGCTCGAGGAGGATGCGGGCGAGGGCGGGACGAGGCATCCCCATCGCCGCGGGATAATCGGGCCCGCCCGTCTTGACGTCGGGGAGCTCGGCGACGATCGGGGCGCCGGGACCCGGTGCACGCAGGTTGAGCCCCTCGAAGGCGTACCCGGCGGCGCGGATCTCGTCCCACGCGCCGAGCGCGTCGAAGGCGCGGAGCGCATTGCCCTGCAGCGAGATGCCCGATCCGAGAGCGCCGAGTTCGGGCTTGGCCTCGAAGAGATCGACCTGGACGCCCGCCTTGGCGAGCTGGATGGCGGCGGCCAGGCCCGCGACGCCGCTTCCGGCGATGGCGACCTTCTGGACTGCGGTCATGTCAGAACCTCCCTGTTCTGCGTGGTGTTTGCTCATGCGCCGCCGTCAGAGGACGGCGACGGGGTTGACGGGGGAACCGACCGCACCCGTGATGGGGAGGGTCGGCGCGGCGAGGAAGAACTCGAACCGCCCGAGGCGGCGGCAGGTGTCGGCGAGCTCGTCGAGATCCCACATCTCCCCGATCGACAGGCCCATGTTGGGGATGACGACCTGGTGGAGGGGTTGGAACGAGGGGACGTCGAACTCGTTGGGTCGCACCTCGAAGCCCCACGTGTCGGTCGCGATGCCGGCGATCTCGGCGCGGTGGAGCCACCCCGCCGTCGTGAGCGAGAGCCCTGCAGCCGGGCCGCCCGCGTAGCCGTTCCAGCCTTCGCGCCGCGCGCGGGCGTAGCGGCCGGTGCGGACGAGGACGATGTCGCCGCGGCGCACACGGCTCGAAGCGCCCTGCGCGGCGATCGTCGCATCGAGGTCGGCCGCCGTGATGGCGTAGCCGTCCTCGAGCTCGCCCGTCTCGGGCCGAAGGTGCGCGCCCACGTCGAGCAGGACCCCGCGCGTGACGAACGAGGTCCTGGTGTGCTCGATCCCGGTCACGAGGTCGCCGTCGCTCGTGACGACATCCCCCGCGCGACGGCCGTTCCAGGCCATCCCGTGGTCGAAGATGTGGCCGAGCCCGTCCCACTGGGTCGAGCACTGCAGCGGCATCGCGATGACGTCGTCGGCCCCGCCGATGCCGTGCGGGAAGCCCTGATTGCCGCGTTCGGCGTCGGTGCCCGTGTCGGTCATCGTGTGCACGGGGTTGGTCCGCCGGCGCCAGCCCGTCTGCGGGCCGTCGGTGTCGAACGGCTGCGCGAGCGAGACGACGACGCCCTCGCGCACGAGCCCGGCCGCCTCGATGCGCTTTGCCGCGTCGATGAAGTTGAGGGTTCCGAGACGGTCGTCATCGCCCCAGCGGCCCCAGTTGCGGTAGGCGTCGGCGCGCGCGGCGATCTCGGCCTCGGGGTTCTGCCGGTCGAGGTCAGCGGGGTTGTCGGAAGGCGCGGTCATGACGCGTTCGCCCCCGTCGCCGCGGAGGCCGCGGGGGTCGCGGCGGCCGCGCCCTCGGCGACGCAGCGGACGAGCTGAGTGCCGAGGCCCTCGATCGTGCCGGTCATGACATCGCCGTCCCGCAGGAACCGCCTCCAGTGCTGGCCGTTGCCGGGCGGGCTCCCGGTGAGGAGGAGGTCGCCGGGGAGCAGGACCGTCGTCTGCGAGGCGCTCGAGACGAGGGTCGGGATGTCGAAGAGCAGGTCGCTCGTCGAGCCGTCCTGCTTCGTCTCGCCGTTGAGGTCGAGGCGCACGTCGAGGTCGCCGCCGTCGACGAACGGGGCGGGCACGAGGAAGGGGCCGGTGGGCAGGAAACCCGGCGCGTTCTTCGCGCGGTACCAGTCGGTGCCGATCTCTTTCATGTCCTTGCGGAAGACGAGGTCGCGCGTCGTGATGTCGTTGACGATCGTGTAGCCGGCGACGTGGTCCAGGGCGTCTTCCCGGGAGACGCGGTACGCCTCGGTGCCGATCACTACGGCGAGCTCGAGCTCCCAGTCGTGCACGTCGCTGTATCCCGGCAGCACGAGGGGCACATCGTCGCCGACGACGATGGTCGGCAGGCCGATGAAGAAGTACGGCTCGCCGTTGGCGGCGCGGTCGTCCATGAGCTTCGCGGCGAAGGCGCGGGCCTCTTCGGGCGTGCGCGTGTCGTCCTGCGTGAGCCCTGCCACGACGAGCTCGATGACGTGCTGGCGGTAATTGGCTCCCGCCTGCAGCACCTGCCGCGGCACGACGGGCGCCGTGAGCACGACGTCGGCGAGCGGCATCCACGGTCCGTCCCCCGACACGAGTGCGCGAAGGCGCTCCCAGTCGGGGCGGCCGAGGAAGGCGTTGAGGTCGGCGGCGCCGAGGTCGACGGCCGACAGCTCGCGGATGCGGTCGCCCGCGACCAGGCCGAGGTGCACGGCATCGCCGTCGCGGAATCGCGCGAGGGCGAAGGGGGCGGTCAGTCCTGCTGACGACGTCGTCATGTGTCCTCCGTGTTCGTGGTGTCGAACGTGGTGCGAGGGCGGGGACGCCCTTCAAGAAGCGCCCCCACCCTCGAGCTTGTCAGCCCTGGCCGTGCTTGGCGTAGGGGTTGAGCAGGGCGTCCTTGATCTCGTCGGGAACGCCCTCCTCCGTCGCCGACGGTCCGTCGGCCGGCGGGAACGACTCCGTCATCGACATCGGCATGACGCTGTTGCGATAGAAGTTGTTCGAGCCCTGCGAGGGCTTCCAGGTGTTGGCCTCCCAGTCGGGCACGTAGTTGCGGTATCCGCCCGTGTTGAGCTCGATGCGCAGCGTCGAGGGCTCGCGGTAGTAGAGGAAGTTCTGCTCGCCGATGCCGTGGATCGAGGGGCCGTACTCGATCGGGTAGCCGTTCTCGCCGAGGATGTCGGCGGCGATGAGCAGCTCCTCGCGCGTGTCGACCCAGAACGCGTAGTGGTTGACGCGGCCGGCGCGGCTCGAGCCGTCGAGCACGACGCCGAGGTCGTGCGACTTCTCGTTGGTGGTGAGCACGGAGAAGACCGAGATCGGCGCCTCGTCGAGGACCGTGCGCGCCATGAAGCGGAAGCCGAGCACGTCGACGTACCACTTGACGAACGCGTCGACGTCGCTCGTCGCGATCGTGACGTGGTCGAGCTGGCGCGGGGCGCCGGCGACCTTGCTGCGACGCGAGGGGCGGTCGGGGTAGATCGACGCGGCGTCGCCCTCGGTGTCCTTGTGGCGCGTGACGTCCCAGTGAAGCGTGAGGGTGTGCCCCCACGGACCCGTGAAGCGGTACGCGCGGCCGATCTTGTGCACGTCGACCCACTCGCCCTGGATGCCGGCGGCCTCGACGCGCTTCGCGGCCTCCTCGAGCGCCTCCGGGCTCGAGGTGCGCCACGCGGCGGTGTCGAGCGAGGGCTCGTCGCCGGGGAGCACGACGACGCTGTACGCGTAGTAGTCGCCCCAGCATCGGAGGTAGACGGCGCCGTCGACGCGGTCGACGACCGTGAGTCCGACCTGGTTGACGTAGAAGTCGACGGATGCCTCGACATCCGGTGACGTGATCGCCACGTAAGACAAGTGCGAGAGCAGCTTGATCATCTTCGATCCCTTTCGGTGAGTCATCGGGGTTATCCCGTCAATAACTTTCGTCCGAGACCGGCATATCGGGGAATGGCATATCGCCTATCCCCCGAATCAGCTCCGTTTATGAAGTGAACGCGGCGGCGGAAGAGCTCGCCGGCGAGTGCAGGATCGCCTCGGCGAGCGCGGAGTCGCGCGTGTAGTCGGCGAGGTCGGACGGCGTCTCGCGCGCGTCGAGGGCAGCCACCAGGCGCCGCAGGGCGAGCCGCTCGGGCCGCTCGAACCGCGTCGGCGAGACGCGGCGGGACGAGGCATCCGTCACCGCGAAGCGCACATCGCGGTCGTCGGCCTCGAGCTCCGCGCGGGTCTCGCCGAGCGTCGTGACACGCAGGCGTCCCGCGGGTGGCGCACCCGCGGACGCCCCCACGACGAGGGAGACGGATGCCGCGTCCCCCGCGGCGAGGAGTGCCACACCGCGTGCTCCGCTGAACTCGGCCGTGCGGAGTGCGAGAGGGGCGCGGGCGAAGAGGCGCGCCCACGCCAGCGCGTCACGGAGGGCTGCGGCCAGCGCCTGCCGCGGAGCGTGGCACTCCGCGACGACGGCCGCCGGATCTCCGACCGGTGCGGCGAGCGCATCGCCGGCGACATCGGCGCGGAAGAGCTTGCGCTCGAGCACGATCGGGATGCCCGCGAGCCGATCGAGCGCGTTCGTCGGGGCGGGGCCGGGAGCGCTGACGAGGACTCCCACGGCGCCGGAGTCGTCGGCGCGGAGCGCCTCCTGCCACCACGAGCCGGCACCGTCGACGACGACGATCGCGCCGTCGGGCGAGTCGGCGACGCTCGTCGTGGCGGGAAGCTCGGCGATCGCCGCACGGTAGCGCGCGACCGGCGAGAAGACGCGCGTGGTCATGCCGTCACCCCCGCGAGGATCGCGGCATCCTCGGCCAGGCGCAGCGCGTACCGCACGTCGTCGAGGAGCTCGTCGTACTCGACCGGCTCGCCGCTCGCGAGGAGGTCGGCGAGCGCCGTCCACTCGGCGACGTAGCCGTCGCGGTCGTCGCGGAGATAGGTGGTGTCGCGCCCGTCGATCGCGCACACCCGCACGCTCGCACTCCCGGCGTGCACGAAGGCCGGCGGGAAGGTCACGTCGAGGCGATCGCGATCGGTCGTGACGGTCAGGCGCCAGAGCGCATCGGCACCGTCGGGGAGCATCACGGTCGTGAGCTGCACCGGGATCCCGCTCGCGACGAACCCGACGGCGTAGCCGACCGGCGGCAGGGCCTGCGCGAAGACGACGCGCTCCAGTCGCGGGGCGAGGTCGCGGACGAGCGGAAGATCGTGGATCGCGAGGCCGGTGAGGAGCGCGCGGACGGCGGATGCCGCGACCGCCGGGTCGCGGAGGTCGGGCGCGGGGCGCGCGGCCGAGGGAGCGAACGCCTCGGTGACCACGTCGTGGTAGCGGCCGTTGGGAGGGAGCGAGAGCGTGACCGAGATCGAGACGACGGGACCGCCCGCGGCCGACAGGTGATGCCGGGCTCTGCCCCACGCCGGGTCGTAGTAGTGGTTCGTGCCGACCACGAGCGGGACGCCCGCGCGACGGCATGCCTCGATCGCCTCTTCGGCATCGGCGAGCGTCGTCGCGACCGGCTTCTCGCAGAAGACGGCACGCTTGCCCGCGGCGACGCTGGCGATGATCTGGGCCGCGTGCTCCGCGGGAGGACTGCAGATCGCGACGACCTCGACGGCGGGATCGCGCAGCAGCGCCTCGACGCCGGCCGACGACATCGCGCCCGAGCGGGCGGCGAGCGGCGCGGCGCGGCCGCTCCCGGCATCCGTCACGTGCACGACGCGGAAGGCGTCCGCCATACCTGCGATCGTCGGCAGGTGCAGCGCCGCGACGCCCGGTCCTGCGCCGATCACACCGACACCGTGTGGCATCCTCGCCCCCTCCGCTTATGCGGAAAGAGTACATAAGTTTTCCTGGAGATGACCATAGCGGCGCCGAAATGGACGCAGGTAGCCGGGTCTTGTGTCAGAATCTGCTATGGCCAAGGAGTCCACACTGCGCTTCGGCGCGCAGACAGACGAAGTGACGAGTCTGCTGCGGATCGTCAACATGGTGCGCACGCACGAGGCGTCCACTCGCCCCGAGATCGGTCGCGTCACCGGCCTCGGCCGCGGCGTCGTCACGCAGCGCGTCGATCAGGCGATCGAGATGGGCTTCCTCGAAGACGGCGAGTTCGGCCCGTCCTCGGGCGGACGCGCGCCTCGCACGCTGCGCTTCCGCAGCGATCGGGGGCGGATCCTCGTGTGCGCCCTCGGCGCCCTCCACATCCACGTCGGCGTCGCGCTCCTCGAGGGCGACATCATCGACGCGACGCACCGCTCGTGGGACATCTCGCGAGGCCCGGCCGAGACGCTCGACACCGCCATGACCATGGTCGACGAGCTCCTCGAACGCACTCCCGACGTGCCGATCTGGGGCGTCGCCGTCGGCGTGCCGGGGCCGGTCGACTTCGTCACGGGGCGACCCGTCGCGCCCCCGATCATGCCGGGCTGGAACGGCTTCGACGTGCGCCGCAAGTTCGAGCAGCGCTACGAGGCGCCCGTGTGGGTCGACAACGACGTGAACCTCCTTGCCCTCAACGAGCGGGCGCGGCGCCGCGACGAGCACGCCGACCTCATCTACTGCAAGATCGGCACGGGCATCGGCGCGGGCCTGCTGTCGCAGGGGCGCCTCCACCGCGGCGCGAACGGCGCGGCCGGCGATATCGGCCACGTGCGCGTGCGCGACTCCGACGTGCCGTGCCGCTGCGGCAAGGTCGGATGCCTCGAGGCCGTCGCCGGCGGGTGGGCGCTCGTCCGCGACGCGGAGAAGGCCATCGCCGAAGGCGCCACCGGCTATCTCACGCAGGCCGCGGCCGCGGGCGAGCCGATCACGCCGGAACGGATATCGCTGGCCGCCGAGGACGGCGACGCCACTGCCATCACGCTCGTGCAGCGATCGGCGCGCGTCATGGGAGAGTCGATCGCCGCCCTGGTCAACATGTTCAACCCGAGCACGATCGTGGTGGGCGGCGCGGTCCCCTCGGCGGGCGAGATCTTCCTCGCCGAGGTGCGCCAGCGCGTGTACGAGCTCTCCCTCCCCCTCGCCACGCGCGACCTCACGATCGCCCAGTCGGCCAACGACATCCTGGAGCCGCTGCGCGGGGGCGCCGAGATGGTGCGCGAGCAGCTCTTCGACGCGACCTTCCCGCGCTGGTTCGCCGAGGGACGGCCGAGCGTCGAGGCCATCTTCGAGACCGTGGCATCCGGCACTTCTTCCTAAAACCGACGAAAGCGTGTAACTTCCTGTCCCAAGACACGAGACACAAGGAAGTGCCCCATGCCCGCCACCGTCGCCGCGGGGAAGTAGCCGGTCATGGCCCTCCCCGTACTGCTGCCCGACGCGCTCACCTCGACGCCGTCGGGATTCGCACTGCGCCTGAACCTGCCGTGGATCCGCTCGCTTCCCCTCGCGAGCCTCAGCGACCTCGTCGTCACGATCGACGGCGAGCCCGTCGACATCGTCGTCGCACTCGAGCGGCGACGGGTCGCGCCGTCGGCCCTCGCTTTCGAGTCGGGCTGGTGGTTCGTGCAGGACCGGCTGGTTCTGGAAGGGCGACGGATGCTGTCTTCCGGCGCGCATGACGTGTCGGTGTCGTTCACACTGCTCATCCCGTATCTGCAGTCGGGGCCCGCGGGACCGCTGACCCTGCCGTTCCACGCCGCCGCCCCGCTGACACCGGAGGCGTCGACCCCGGCGGTCTCGGTCGTCGCGGTGGTCGCGGTGGTCGAACCCGCGGCGGACCCGCACGACCAGGTGCGTGCGGACGACGAGACTGCGGGGTCGGTCGAGTGGGACCTGGGTGCGAGCGCCTTCAACTGGACCCCCGAGGTGATCCGCGCCGATCGCGCCTCCGCCGACATCGCGGTGGGCATCGTCGAAGACGGCGTGGCCACCACGATCGAGATCGAGCCCGGACAACTGTGGCGGTCGTTCCCCGTGACGTCCGACGCCGAGGTGGACGCGTTCCGGTCGCGGCTGGAGTCAGCCGGCGGATCCGTCAGCATCCTCGGCGGAAGCCTCGACGATTGGGCGCTCCCGGCGGGGCGACGAAGCACCGAGGAGCGCGCGGGATTCCTCGTGCCACAGCTGCGCGCCGCGGCCCGGCTCGGCGCGTCGGGCGTGCGGGTGCCGTTCGGCCAGGCCGGCGCCGAGCTTCTGCGCCGCCTGCAGCCCGTGCTCGCCGACCTCGACATCGTGCTCTACGAGGAGATCCAGGGGCAGCAGAACCTCGACGTGCCGGCGATCGCGGAGAACCTCGCCCTGCTCGAGTCGCTCGACGACCCGCACGTCCGCGTGCTCGTCGACATCAGCATGCTGATGCCGTCGCTTCCGCCGAGCTACCTGGAGGAACTGCGCGCCTCCGGGGTCGACGGGGCTCTCGTCGATCGGCTCGCCGACGACTGGCGGGCACCCGAGACGCACGACGCGGTCGTCGCCGCGCTGCGCGGAGGCGAGGTGCCGCCCGCCGTCCACACCCTCTTCATGGACCTTCTGATCCGCTTCGGCCGATCGACCGTCGCCGATCTCGAGCCGCTCCTCCCCCTGACGGCGGGCGTGCATCTGAAGTTCTGGGACCTCGACGACACCGGCGGCCGCGTCTCGCAGCCGATCGCCGACATCGGCGGGGCCCTGCGGGGCGCGGGTTTCGCCGGCACCCTCACGAGCGAGTGGGGCGGGCACGAGTGGCTCGCCGGCGACCCGGCCGCGATGACCCGCGCCCACCTCTCTCTCGCGCGCCGCGCGCTGGCCACGGCGTCGGCCCCGTCGCCCCGCTGACCGAGTCGCCGAGCGAGGAGCGAAGCGACGAGAGGAGGGGCGACGCCTCCGTTACGAGGAACTCAGCTGTCGGTCGGGGTCCAGGCGCTGCCGGCCGTGGAGCTGCGCTCGACGGCGGCGAGCACGCGCTGGATGTGCAGGCCGTCGTCGAACGACGGCTCGGGCTGGCTACCCTCGGCGATCGCGTTCACGAAGTCGACCACCTGGTGGCTGAAGCCGTGCTCATAGCCGAGCATGTGGCCCGTCGGCCACCACGGCGCGAGGTAGGGGTGATCGTGCTCGGTGACGAGGATGCGGCGGAAGCCGAGCTCGGTTCCGGGCAGCGTCGCGTCGTAGAACTCGAGCTCGTTCATGCGCTCGAGGTCGAACGAGACCGCGCCGAGCGATCCGGCGATCTCGATGCGGAGGGCGTTCTTGCGGCCGGTGCGGAACCGCGTCGCCTCGAACGAGGCGAGCGCACCCGACGAGAGCCGGCCGGTGAAGAGCGCGAGGTCGTCGACCGTGACGGGTCCGCGCTCCTCGAGCGCCGTTCCCGAGAGCCCGACCCCCTCGCCCATCAGCGGACGCTCGTTCACGATCGTCTCGAGGATGCCGGAGACGGTCTCGACCTTCAGCCCGGTGATGTACTCGACGAGATCTACCGCGTGGGCGCCGATGTCGCCGAGGGCGCCCGATCCCGCACGGTCCTTCTGCAGGCGCCACGTGAGCGGCGCATCGGCGTCCATGAGCCAGTCCTGCAGGTACTCCGCCCGCACCTGGCGGATCTCGCCGAGCCGCCCCGCCGCGACGAGGTCGCGCGCGAAGGTCGCGGCCGGGACGCGCCGATAGGTGAAGCCGACCATCGACCGCACCCCTCGCGCGGCGGCGCGGGACGCGGCATCCGTCATCGCCTGCGCCTCGTCCACCGTGTTCGCGAGCGGCTTCTCGCACAGCACGTGCTTGCCCGCCTCCAGAGCGGCGATGGCGATCTCGGCGTGGGTATCGCCGGGCGTCACGATGTCGACGACGTCGATGTCGTCGCGGGCGATCACTTCGCGCCAGTCGGTCGCACTCTCGCGCCACCCCCACTTCTCGGCGGCGGCCGCGACAGCCGCCGCGTTGCGCCCCACGACGACGTCCATCTCAGGCGCCAGCGGGAGGTCGAAGAAGCGCGGCGCGACGCGCCAGCCCTGCGAGTGGGCGGCGCCCATGAACCCGTGGCCGATCATGGCGACGCGCAGGGGGCGGCTGGTGGGTGTTTCGTCGGTCAACGCGGTGTCCTCTCGCGGGGAAGGGACCGGGGCGCCCGCCTGCGCGGGCACCCCGGTACTGGTCAGTCTCTGACGATCAGGACGCGAACGCCAGGTCGTAGTACTGGTCGACGTTCTCCTTCGTGACGACGGGCGCGTCCAGCACGATGCGGTTCGGGATGCTCGGCGTGATGATGTCGCCGAGCGTCTTGCTCTGTGCGATGAGGCGCGCGAGCGCGATGCCGTCGGCGGCCTGGGTCGACGGGTAGATGACCGTCGCCTTGAGCACCGAGTCGTCCGCCTTGATCGCGTCCATCGCGTTCTTCGAGCCCGCGCCGCCCATCATGAAGAACTCGTTGCGGCCGGCCGCCTCGATCGCGGCGAGGACGCCGACGCCCTGGTCGTCGTCGTGGTTCCAGATGGCATCGATCTTCGGGTTGGCAGACAGCAGCTGGGATGCCGCCGCCTCACCGCCCTGCACCGTGAAGTCGGCCGCGACACGGGCGCTGACCTCGAGGCCGCAGTCGTCGAGGGCGTCGGCGAAGCCCTTCGAGCGGTCCTGCGTCAGCGGGAGCGAGTCGATGCCCGCGATCTCGGCGACGATCGCGTCGGGCTTGTCGCCGAGCTGCTCGCAGATGTACGTGCCGGCGCTCACGCCCATGCCGTAGTTGTCGCCGAGGATCGTCGTGCGCGCCGCGAACGGGCTCGAGAACTCACGGTCGACGTTGATGACGGGGATGCCGGCGGCCATCGCCTTCGTGGCGACCTCGGTGAGTGCGGCACCGTCGGTCGGCAGCAGCACGATGGCGTCGACCTTGTCGTTGATGAAGGTCTCGACGGCGGCGATCTGCGCGTTGGCGTCGTTGGTGCCCTCCGCCATCTTGAGTTCGACGTCGTCGAAGCTGTCGGCCGCGGCCTGAGCGCCGGAGTTGATGGCGCCGAGCCAGCCGTGGTCGGCGGCGGGGCCCGAGAACCCGATGGTGACGGTGTCACCGCTCGCCTGGTTCTCCTCGGTCGTCGTGCCCTGGTCGACGACGTTCTCGCTGTCGTCGCCGTTGTTCGTGCAGCCTGCCAGCAGACCGATTGCCGTGAGAGCGACGACGCCGGCGACGAGAGTCCGGGTACCCGCCTTCCGAAGTGAACGCATGCTTCCTCCTTGAATGTGATGCAGTTCCGCAGCGCACTTCCGACGACCTGGGCCGCATCGCCCAGGTCACGTCCGTCCTCGCTGACGCGGTAAACGTAGCAGAGCGGTCATGCGAGCGACACCTTTTGTATAAGTTGCGGCAGAAGCGCTTTTCGAAAGTTCCGCTTGCGTGGAGCGGAATCAGGGGTTTGCGGCGCGGTGCAGGATGCCGAGGCATCCGTCGACGCGGCGGACCACGCATGTTATGTTCATGCCGTGATCAAAGATGACCACTCATCGTCGTTACTCGAGGTGACCGGCGCCACGAAGTCGTTCGCCGGCGTCAAGGCCCTGCGCGGCGTCGATCTCGAGGTGCTCCCCGGCGAGGTGCATTGCATCCTCGGGCAGAACGGCGCCGGCAAGTCGACGCTCATCAAGGTGCTCGCGGGCGTCCATCGCCCCGACGAGGGCACGATCCGGTGGCGCGGCGAAGAGGTGGAGATCCCCGACCCGCAGGCGGCGCTGCGACTCGGCATCGCCACGATGTACCAGGAACTCGACGTCGTCGACGGACTCACGATCGCCGAGAACATCTTCCTCGGGCACGAGCTCGCGCAGGGCGGCTTCACGAAGCGCTCCGAAGCCGCGCGGCAGACGCGGGAACTCCTGCGCCGGCTCGGCCACGGCAACCTCTCGCCGAACGCCGAGGTCGGTCAGCTCAGCGCCGCGAACAAGCAGATCGTCTCGATGGCCCGAGCCCTCTCGCACGACATCAAGCTCATCATCATGGACGAGCCCAGCGCCGTGCTCGACACCGAGGAGGTCAAGAACCTCTTCCACGTCGTGCACGAGCTGACGAGCTCGGGCATCGCGGTCGTCTACATCACGCACCGCCTCGAGGAGATCCGCCAGATCGGGGACCGCATCACGGTCCTGAAGGACGGGCGGAGCATGGCGAGCGGACTTCCCGTCGCCGACACCCCGACATCCGAGCTCATCCGGCTCATGACGGGACGGGATGTCGCGAACGTCTTCCCGCCCGCCGTCCCGATCCCCGCCGACTCCCCGACCGTGCTCACCGTCGAAGACCTCGCGCTGGCCGACGTCTTCGACGACGTCTCGTTCAGCGTCCGCGCGGGGGAGATCGTGGGCCTCGCGGGGCTCGTCGGCTCGGGCCGATCCGAGATCCTCGAGACGATCTACGGCGCGCGCAAGCAGACCTCCGGCACGGTCGCCGTAGCGGGCGAGCCGCTCCCCCGCGGCTCGGTGACCAAGGCGGTCGCTGCGGGAATCGGCCTCTCGCCCGAAGAGCGCAAGAGCCAGGGGCTCGTGCTCGACGAGCCGATCTTCGTCAACGTCACGCTGTCGTCGTTCACGCGGTTCGCCAAGGCCGGATTCCTCGACGAGCGCACCGAGCGCCGGATCGCCCGGGAGCAGATCGACGCGCTCGAACTGCGTCCGCCCGACCCCGACCGCCCGGCCATGACTCTGTCGGGCGGCAATCAGCAGAAGATCCTCCTCGCACGATGGCTCGTGCACGGCACGCGGGTGCTGCTCCTGGACGAACCGACTCGAGGAGTGGATGTCGGGGCCCGCACCGAGATCTACGCCCTCATCCGGCGGCTGGCCGCGGCCGGCAACGCCGTCGTCATCGTCTCGAGCGAGATCGAAGAGGTGCTCGGCCTCGCCGACACCGTTCTCGTGATCGCCGAGGGCCGTGTCCTCAGCATCCTTCCCGCCTCCGACATCGACGAGCACGGCGTGCTCGACCTGGTCATGAAAGGAACAGCCGCGTGAGCGAGCAGCAGAACGGGAGTGTCGCCGTGGCGACCGGGCCCGCGCCGGAGCAGCCCGACCGGTCCGATCAGTCGATGCTGCGGCGCGTGCTGAAGGGATCGGTCGGCCGCAACCTCGGCCTGATCGTGGCGCTGCTGCTGATCTTCGTCGTCGGCGCGATCACGGCCGGCGACACGTTCACGAGCGTCAACAACATGCTCGTGATCCTCCGCCAGGCCTCGATCATCGGCGTCATCTCGATCGGGATGACGTTCGTCATCATCTCGGGCGGCATCGACCTCTCGGTGGGCTCGGTCATGGGCCTCGCCTCCGTCGTCGCGACGCTCGACGCGATGCAGGCCTTCGCCGACAGCAGCCACTGGATCGTCATGGTGCTCGCGGCCCTCGCCGTCGGCCTCGCGGCGGGCCTGGTCAACGGCATCGTCATCGCGTACGGCAAGGTCGTGGCGTTCATGGCGACCCTCGCGATGCTCGTCGCCGCCCGCGGACTCGCCGAGATCCTCGCCGAGCGGCGCACCCTCATCATCTCCGATCGCGGGTTCGTGACGTTCTTCAACGCCGACTTCCTCGGTGTCGACGTGCTCATCTGGATCTTCGCGCTCGTCGCCGTGGTCGGCTGGGTGCTCCTCAACCGCACGACGTTCGGTCGCCGCACTGTCGCGATCGGCGGCAACCGCGAGGCCGCGCGCCTCGCGGGCATCAACGTGCGCCGCCACATCGTGTGGCTCTACGCGATCTCGGGTCTCGGCGCCGGCATCGCCGCCGTCATGATCATGGGCCGTACGACGGCGGGCACCTCGACCCACGGCACGCTCTACGAGCTCGACGCGATCGCCGCGGTCGTGGTCGGCGGCACGCTCCTCATCGGCGGTCGCGGCACGATCACGGGCACGGTGCTCGGCGTCCTGATCTTCGCGACGCTCAGCAACGTCTTCGTGCAGAACAACCTCTCCTCGTCCGTGCAGGCCGTCGCGAAGGGCGTCATCATCGTCGTCGCCGTGCTGCTCCAGCAGCGGTTCGCGAAGCCGACGGGCAGGACGACGTGACGCCTGTCACGCGGCGCCTCCCCGCCCCGCACGGTGGTTGACTGAATCGTGGTCACGCTCTCACCCGAATCGGCGGCCGCGGGCAGCGGCGCGATGGAACTGTTCCAGCTCCTGCGCGACGGCACGCCGCGCACGCGTGCGCAGCTGGCGAAGTCCACGGGGCTGGCGAGGTCGACGATCGCGGCGCGCGTCGATGAGCTCATGAAGATGGGGCTCATCATGCCGGTGGCGGATGCCGCGTCCACGGGCGGGCGACCGCCTTCGCAGTTCGCGCTCAATCCACGGGCCCGCGTCGTGCTGGCCGCCGACATCGGCGCCTCGCACACGACCGTCGCCGTCCTCGACCTGACCGGCGCGATCCTCGCCCGGCGCAGCGCCGAGCTCGCCGTCGCGGAGGGGCCCGTCCCGGTACTCACGTGGATGGTCGACGCGGCGGTCGGGCTGCTCGAGGAGTCGGGCCGCGACATCCGTTCCCTCGTCGGCATCGGGATCGGCGTGCCCGGACCCGTCGAGCACTCGACGGGGCAGCCCGTCAACCCGCCGATCATGCCCGGCTGGGACCGGTTCGATGTTCCGGGATGGGTGCAGCAGCACCTGCAGGTGCCCGTGCTCGTCGACAACGACGTGAACATCATGGCCCTCGGCGAGCGCGCGATCGCGTGGCCCACCACGGCGCACCTCATGTTCGTCAAGGTCGCGACCGGCATCGGCGCGGGCGTCATCTCGGGCGGCGAGCTGCAGCGCGGCGCGCAGGGGGTCGCCGGCGACATCGGGCACGTGCAGGTCGCGCGCGGCTCGGACGTGCCGTGTCACTGCGGGAATCGCGGATGCCTCGAAGCCCTCGCCTCCGGTCCCGCCATCGCCCGCTCGCTCCGCGAGCGAGGGGTGCCCGCCGAGAACGGGAACGACGTCATCGCTCTCGTCAAGGGCGGCAACATCGAGGCGATCCAGGCCGTGCGCCAGGCCGGACGCGACATCGGCGAGGTGCTGACGACGTGCGTCAGCCTCATGAACCCGTCGGTCATCGCGCTCGGCGGATCGATGGCGCGCGTCGGCGAGCACCTCATCGCGGGGGTGCGCGAAGTCGTCTACACGCGATCGATGCCGCTTGCGACCGAGCACCTGGCGATCGTGCCGTCCGCCGCGGCGGAGAACGCGGCAGTCATCGGGGCGGGCATGCTCGCGATGGAGCACGCACTCTCGCCCGAGGCGTTCCACTCCCTCGTTGGCTGACTCCGTGCGCGCGGCGAGGAGATCTCGCGGAACGAGGACGATCGGCGGCGCTGAGGCCTCGCCGCGGGAGATTCCCTCGAATCGCCTCCAGGATGAGTCGGGCGATGCGGCGGGTCAGCGCGGCTCGAGGCCCGCGACCCGATAGATGTCGTCGACGACGCGCATCGTGCCGACGCCGCGCGCGGCGTCGAGGATGCTGGGCGAGCCGTCCGCGAGCACGGCGGCCACATGTTCGAGCTGCCGTGCGTAGCTGTTCTCGCCGTCGGCCGCGTTCTCGTCCACCAGCACGTCGTCGCCGGCGGTGACGCGGAGCGTCGCCCCCCACTGGGGCACGATGACGCTCGTCGCCACAAGGTCGGCGGCGGAGCCGGTCACCCGCAGCGACATCGCGCCCTGATCGTTTCCGATGAACGAGGCGCGCACGCGGGCGGGCGCGCCGGAGCCGAGCCGCAGCACGGCGTCGGTCTGCAGGTCGATCCGCGGATCGTCGTCGTAGAGCACTGCCGCCGCGGACTCGACGACGGGCTCACCCCACGCGGCCCGGATGAGGTCGACCGCGTAGCAGCCGACGTCCATCACGGCTCCTCCGCCGAGGTCTCCGTCGAGGCGGATGTTGCCGGGCTTCACGACGAAGTGCGGGATGCTGAAGTCGATGTCGACACGGTCGACGTCGCCCAGCGCGCCCGAGGCGATGACCTCGAGCAGACGCTGCGTGAAGCCGTGCAGCCGGTAGTGGAAGCCGACGAACGCCCGCCGCCCCGTCTCGGCGGCGGCGTCGGCGATGGCCGCCGCCGTCGTGCCGTTGACCGACAGCGGCTTCTCGCACAGGACGTGCTTGCCCGCCTGGAGGGCGCGGACGGCCCACTCGGCGTGGGTGATCGGCGGCAGCGCGAGGTAGACGAGGTCGATGTCGGGGTCGGCCAGGATCGTCTCGTAGTCGCCGTGCTTCGGCAGGTCCAGCCGCTCGGCGAACGCGCGGGCGCGTGCGGGGTCCCGTGCACCGATGGCGTCGACGCGCACCCCGTCGACATCGCGCGAGGGCTCCACCATCGCGCGCTCGGCGATGCCGCCGGCACCCAGGATGCCGATGCTCAGATCGGATGCCATGTCTCAGCCCTCGTGGTTGTAGTACGGCCAGGGCAGGAATCGGCGTTCACCGCGGCGGTCCGGGCCCTCGAGCGTCACGGCACCCGTCGCGGCCCACTCCACGCCGCGCGGGAACATCCGGATGAACTCGATGCGACGGAACGTGTCGATGTCGTGGCCGATCGTGATCGTGAACGACCGGCCCGCGCCGTACTCGTTGATCCACGCGATGGGCTGATCGGTGTTCATGCCGTTCAGCTCCGCGATGCCGCCCTCGGGGATCTCGACCGGGTAGTGCGACATCGGCCACATCGGCGCCTTCTCGTACGCCTCGAGGTCGTCGAAGGTCGTGAGCAGCACCCGGGCGCCTTCGTAGAGGTCGACGCCGGTGAGGATGTCGTCGCCGGTCACCGTCCAGCGGGCGCTGATGCCCTCGGTGATGGGATGCCGCGGCTCGACCGTGTCGAGCTGCGCCTCGCCCCACGGCCGGGGCCGAAGACCCGTCTCGTACGCGCTGAGCTTGGCGCCGCGCATGACGTTGTACTCCTCGGGGTACCCCCAGCGATCCTCCTGCGCGGCGGAGCCGTGAAACCACACGATGCCCTTGCCGTCGTCGTGCACGAACTTCAGGATCGCGGCATCCGTCTCCGCCCCGAAGCCGACGGCCTTCTCGAAGAAGCCGTCGCGACCCTCGAAGACGACGATGAGGACGTCGTACTTGTCGATGATGCCGGCGCCGAGCCCGCGCGGGTCTTCGATGACGCGCACCGTGAAGCGTCCCGTGTCCTCCAGCAGCGTCGTGATCCACTGGTTGTGGAGCCGGAAGCTGCGGTGCTCGTTGTCGTGCTCCCGGGTCATGTGCCCCGAGAGGATCAGGACATCCAGAATGTCGGTGATGGCGGTGGCCCTTTCGTCGATATCGGGGCACGCCGATCACCGGCCATGACGGCCGGTGCCGGGCGCCCGAAGGTCAGTCGGACTTGGTGGAGAACGCCGCGTCGAACGCCGCAGCCGGCGGCGTGATGGCGTTGAGCTTGCGCACGAAGGCGAGGGCCTCGGGCGCGCCGTCGAGGCGGTCCATCCCGGCGTCCTCCCACTCGACGGAGGTGGGGCCGTCGTAGCCGATGGCGTTGAGGGCGCGGAAGAGCGGCTCCCACGGCACTGCGCCGTGCCCCGTCGAGACGAAGGTCCAGCCGCGACGCGGGTTGGCCCAGGGTAGGTGCGAGCCGAGCACGCCGTTGCGGCCGTCGAGGTTGGTGATCGACTCCTTGACGTGCACGTGGAAGATGTGGTCGGCGAAGTCGAGCACGAACGCCACCGGGTCGAGCTGCTGCCACATGAAGTGCGACGGGTCGAAGTTCAGGCCAAACGACGCGCGGTGCCCGATCGCCTCGAGCGTGCGCTTGGCGGTCCAGTAGTCGTAGGCGATCTCGCTCGGGTGCACCTCGAGGCCGAAGCGCACCCCGACCTCCTCGAAGACGTCGAGGATGGGGTTCCAGCGATCGGCGAAGTCCTGGTAACCGGCCTCGATCCATTCGTCGGACGCCGGCGGGAACATCGCCACGGCCTTCCAGATCGACGACCCCGTGAAGCCGTTGACCGTCGTGACGCCGAGCTTGGCGGCGAAGCGAGCCGTGTTCTTCATGTCCTCGGCCGCGCGCTGCCGCACGCCCTCGGGGTCGCCGTCTCCCCACACGCGATCCGACAGGATGTCGCGGTGGCGGGCGTCGATCGGGTCGTCGCAGACGGCCTGACCCGTGAGGTGGTTCGAGATGGCCCAGACCTTCAGGCCGTTGCGCTCGAGGATGTCGCGGCGGGACTGGACGTACTCCTCGTCATCCCACCGGGACACATCGAGGTGGTCGCCCCAGCACGCGATCTCGAGACCGTCGTAGCCCCATTGGCCGGCAAGACGCGCCACCTCCTCGAAGGGAAGGTCGGCCCACTGGCCCGTGAAGAGGGTGATCGGACGAGGCATCGCAGCTCCTTTGCTTTGTTGTTGAGTCAAACCTATCCGTCGAGCCGGTGAGACTCAGCGTGTCGGCGAGGAAACTCCCGCACCGACGCGCACCCAGGCCGACTCGTGCGCCGAGCTCTCCTCCACGGCCGCGAGGACGCGCTGCACCGACAGCCCCTCCTCGAACGAGGGCTGCGGGTCGGTGCCTTCCGCGATCGCGGTCACGAGGTCGACGACCTGGTGGCTGAAGCCGTGCTCGTAGCCGAGCATGTGGCCGGCGGGCCACCACGCGGAGACGTACGGATGCTGCGCCTCGGTCACGAGGATTCGCGTGAACCCCTGCGTCGCCTCCGGCGCCGTGCGGTCGTAGAACCACAGCGTGTTCAGGTCTTCGAGGTCGAAGCGGAGCGCCCCCTTGTCGCCCGACACCTCGATCGAGAGGTCGTTCTTGCGGCCGGTCGCGAAGCGCGTGGCCTCGAAGGAGACGAGCGCGCCGGTGGAGAGACGGCCCGTGAAGATCGCGACGTCGTCGACGGTGACCTCGCCATAGCCCTCGGCGGCGGTGCCCGACAGCCCCGAGCCGCTCCCCTGGAGGGGGCGTTCCTTCACGATCGTGTCGACGACGCCCGACACGGCGTCGACCGACAGCCCCGTCACGAACTGCGTCATGTCGATGATGTGCGCGCCGATGTCACCGAGGGCGCCCGAGCCGGCGTGCTCCTTCTGCAGCCGCCACGCGAGCGGCATCTCGGGATCGACGAGCCAGTCCTGCCGGTAGGCGGCGCGCACCTGCGCGATCCTGCCGACCGCCCCCTGCGCGATGAGGTCGCGAAGGAACGTCACGGCCGGGACGCGGCGGTAGGTGAAGCCGACCATCGACCGAACCCCGCGCGCGGCGGCGCGGGACGCGGCATCCGCCATCGCCTCCGCCTCGGCGACCGTGTTCGCCAGCGGCTTCTCGCACAGCACGTGCTTGCCCGCCTCCAGCGCGGCGATCGCGATCTCGGCGTGCGAGTCGCCCGGCGTCACGATGTCGACGATGTCGATGTCGTCGCGCGCGATGACCTCGCGCCAGTCGGTCGCCGATTCCTGCCAGCCCCAGCGGGCCGCGGCATCCGCCACCGCTTCGGCGTCGCGGCCCACGACGACGGCCATCTCGACCGCGCCGGGCAGCTCGAACATGCGCGGCGCCTGGCGCCAGCCGACGGAGTGCGCGGCTCCCATGAAGCCGTAGCCGATCATCGCGACGCGAAGGACGCCGTCCTGAGCCCGAGGAACGGTCATGCCAGCACGACCTCGCGCTCGACCGGAACGCGGTTGGTGACGTAGCGGCCGGGACCGCCGTCGGTTCCCGGCATGATCTGCATGTAGAGCAGGCGCATCGTCAGGACGACCTCGACGGTCAGCTTCTCGCCTGCCTCCGGCTCGCGTCCGAGGTCGATCAGCACGTCGGGGCGGTCGGCGACGAACCAGAGGGTGTCCCACTGCTCGGGGAGCTCCTCGATGCGGTACTCGCGTCCTTCCAGGGAGAAGCGCAGCTGGTCCTTCGGGATCTCGACGCCGTTGACGGATGCCGCGACATCGTCGACCGCGGAGAGCCAGAGGCTCCGGTACCACGGCAGCTGCAGTGCGACGGAGACACCGTTCTCGGTGCGCTTGACGTCCTTGTCGGCGAAGAGGGAATCGTGCGTTGCCATGATCGTTCCTCAGGCGTAGGTGTCGGTGAAGGTCTCGTGCGGCACCGGCGGGGCGGGCTCGAGCTTCTGCACCGTCTGCGGGCTGTACGGGTGGTTGGTGGAGAGGACGGGCTCGTCGGCCGGCGGCATGAAGACGGGCTTGCCGTCGTCGCCGAAGTACATGAGGTCGAGGTCGAACGCGCCCTGGTTCTTCAGGCCGAAGCTCACCCAGTTCTCCTCGAAGGGTGCGCGCGCCAGCTCGTAGCAGCGGAACTTCCAGAACCTCCACTCGCCGTCCTGCTTGAGGAAGTCGATCGCGTACTTGCACCAGACCCAGTGCGCCCAGACCTTCTTGCCGAGCACTTCCTCCGGCGAGTACATGTCGGGGAACGCCTCGGCGACCTTCGGGTCGGTCAGGCCCGACTCGGTGCCCGCCATCAGCCACACGCCCTTGGCGGTCTTGCCGTCGGCAGCGACCTCGATGACGGGTGTCGTGGTGGCGTGCAGGATGAGCTTGCCCTCGGGGGTCGGGCGGCCGCGGTGGTACCGGGTGACCGACTCCCACGTCGTGTACTGCCCGGCGTTGGTGTAGCGGGCGCGGATGCCCTCGGTGCCCTCCTTGACCCACAGCGAGATGATCTGCTCGTCCTGGAAGGCGTTGTGCAGATACATGTAGCGGTTGAAGAGGTTCTCGACCTGTCCGCGGTCCTCGGCGCGCTGGGCCAGCCGCTGGGCGGCGGCGAGCTGCTCGCGAAGGTCGGCGAGCTCGGCGGCGAGGTCCGCCACCGAGATCTCGGTGGCGGTGTCAGACATCGGCGGTCTCCTTCGACTGCTCGGCGACGGTGTCCTCGATGGCTTTGCGCATGAGCGCGTGCTGCTTCTTCACGAGGTCGATGGGATCGGCCTCGCCGAGGTCCTGGAAGGCGTGGCCCTCCCACTCGCTGGAGAGATACCCCTGGTAGCCGCCGACGACGAACTGCTTGACGATGCGCGGGATGTCCATCGCCGGCTCTTCGCCGTCGGCGCCGATGTCGTAGAACTTCGCGTGCACGTGGAAGATCTGCGGCATGATGTCGAGCCACTCCTCCGGCGGCACGAGACCGTGCATGTTGAACGCGAGGCGCGTGAAGGGTCCGAAGGTGAGCGGGTCGACGCCCTCGCCCGTGAGGTAGTCCTCGAACTTCTGGTTGCGCACGTGCATGGGGGTCGGCTCGTGCCAGATCTCGTCCATGACACCGAAGTGCTTCTCATCCATGCCCATCTTGCCCAGCTGCGCGAGGAGCGTCGGCGACAGGGAATGCATCGTCGAGGAGAAGTCGGCGGTGAAGCCCAGGCGCTCGGACTGCAGCTCCTCGTACATCTCGCGCATCTGCAGCACCTGCGGGTTGTTCGGGCCCGACGGCGCGTGGATCTCGTAGCCGAGGTACTGGTCGTACTTCTCGGCGAGCGGGAGGAGGCCGCGCAGCAACTCCTTGCCGTGCGAGCGGATGACGACCTTCTTGAAGCCGAGCGTGTGCGCGGTCTTCAGCTGGCGTGCGAGGAAGTCGTGCTCCTCGTCGGGCGTCATGTCGCGGTCTTTGCGTCGCCCCATGTCGAGGTTGGTTCCGACCGCGCTCGCCTCGAGGCCGTACTTCTCCAGCGAGTCGAACCAGAGCTTCACGAACGCGTCGTCGACGTCGGGATACGTGCGCAGCAGCTGCGCGATGTTGAACTCGACGCCCGGGCCGATCCCCTCCTCCGCGACGGCGGCGATGAGCGTCTCGGGCGTGTAGAGGCCCGCGGCGAACTCGCTCGTCATGGAGTAGAGCGTGGTGCCGAGCTTGATGCCGGTGCCGGCGATGCCGTCCTGGTCGGTCATGCGGATGCTCCCTCGGTGCTGGGCAGCCAGGCGGCGAGCTGAGCGCGCGCCTCGGCCGCATCGGTGGTCATGCGCGAGCCGGCGTCGGCGGCGGCGGAGCGCTGCACGGCCTGCTCGTCGCGGATGATGTCGAACGGGCTCTGCCAGTAGTTCCAGTGCCAGCCCTCGTACTCGCTCGAGATGGCGCCGTTGTAGCCGTTCTCGACGAGCAGCGTGATGAGGTCGCGCACCGGGACGGACGGCTCCTCGTGCTGCTCGTCGATGCCGAAGAACTTGCCGTGCACGTGCTTGATCCACGGCAAGATCTCGAGCCAGTCGTCCACGCGCGCGGGGCCGAACAGCCCCGTGCCGTTGATCCCCAAGTCGATGCCGAGGTCGGGGCGGCCGTGCTGGGCCGCGAGGCCGATGAAGCGACCGAAGCGCTGACCGTGGTCGGCCTGGTCGGCGGGCGGTCCCTGCCGGTAGAACTCGTCCCAGAGCCCCGTGACCGCGGCGAGGAGCTCCTCCGACGCGCCGCGACGGCGGTACGCCTCGATGAGCGACGGCGCGAAGCCCGAGACCGTGGCGCCCCAGTCCATCGTGAAGCCGAGGAACGGCGAGCCGACCTTCTCGTAGCGGTCGCGGAGCGCGAGAATCCGCGGGTGCGAGGCGTATTGGTCGGCGTGCACCTCGAGGGCGAGCGTCACGCCGTACTCCTCGGCGATCGGGGCGAGCGCCTCCATCGAGTCGGGCTCGATCGAGATCTGCACGCGCGCGATCGGGAAGCCGAGCTTCGCCGCCGCCGCGATCTGCCGGCGCATGTAGGCCAGCAGCTCGTCCTGCGTGAGGAGGCGATCGCGATGGATGCCGATGTCGGCGTTGACCGCGAGCGAGGTCGTGACGAGCCCCGTCTCGGCGATCAGGTCGCGGAACCAGCCTGCGTAGTGGTCGTCGATCTCGGGGAAGCCGCGGAAGCTCGAGAACCCGATGACCTCCAGGCCCGGGCCGTAGCCGTCGGCCGCGACCTTGCGGATGAGGCCTTCGAGGTCGTACTCGCGGCCGTGGAAGGCGCGCGTGAAGCTGTAGAGCGTGACGCCCTGGATGGGCGCGCCCTTGGTGGTCTCGGCGCTCATGCCGCCACCGCCTTGCGTGCGGTCATGGTCTTGGCGTCCTTCTCCTCGATGTGCAGCACCTCGTCGGCCCCGATGACGATGTAGGGGATGTACAGCACGAGGCCGACCTCGACTTTGCGCTCCCCGTCCTCCGCGACCGGGATGTCGCCCGAGAGCACGGCGGAATCGGTGGGGAACCACCACTCCTCGGTGTTCGGCACGAGCTCCGCGAACGTGAAGGTGCGGCCGTTCATCTCCCAGCGGAGCGACTCGGCCGGAGCCTCGACCCCGTCGATGGTGAGCGTCGCGCCGCCGATGCACGAGGCGGGCAGAGCGCGGTACCACGGCAGGCGAACCTCGACCGCGGCGCGGCGGCCGTCGGTCGTGAGCGTTCCCTGCTCGATGATGCGATCGGGGATCACGAGTCCTCCTTGACTACTTAAATCGTGTTTCTACACTCTAATGTCGAATTCTGACTAAAGCAACCCCCAACCCGTGAGCCTCCATCTGAGCGCCGAGACCGTGGGTGGCACCCGCGGTCTCGGCCGCCAGGTGGAGGCTCACGGGTTGGGGGCGGGTGACGGGTTGGGGGCGGGGGCGGCGGCGAGGTCTGCGGAGATGCGGCGCGCGCCACGCACGGCGAGGGCGACCGACGTGAGCGTCGGATTGCACGCCGTCGGGGTGGGGATGACGCCGTTGCCGGCGACGAACAGTCCGGGGACGCCCCAGACCTCGCTCTCCGGCGAGCACACGCTCGTCCCGTCGTCGTCCTCGCCCATGCGCGTGCTGCCCTGATAGTGCAGCGACGCGCCGAGCGGCATCACGAACGGCCGGTCGTCGAGCGGCTCGCCGATCGCCTTGCCCAGCCGCACGATCTCCGCCTTGGCGCGCTCGATCACCTCGTGATCGCGGGGCGTGAGCGTGTAGTGCACGGTCATCGCCGGCATCCCGTAAGCATCGACCTCGTCGGTGGAGAACGCGACACGATCGGATGCCTGCAGATCCTTCGCGCAGAACAGGCCGAGGCCGACGATGGATCCGGGCGCGGCAGGATCGTCGTCGGCGAGCTTGATCGGCGATGCGTCGAGCTGCATGACCTGCCCGTGGAACGGCATGTCGTCGGTGAAGGGCACCCACGTGACGCCGCTGTACTCGCTCAGGCCGGCCGGGCCCGCACCCTCCTCCCCCGCGGCGGGGACGAAGTCGCGGATGCGCACCGCGAAGACGATCTGCGCCTGGTCGTTCAGGTACCGCCCGAGGGCGTCGGGACGGATGCCGGAGGCCCACAGCAGCTGCGGAGTGCGAAGCGCGTCGGCGGCGACGACCACGAAGCGTGCGCGCACGTCGTGGCTCTCTCCCGTCCGCCCGTCGGTGACGGAAACGCCGGCGGCGCGGCCGTCCTGGAGGAGCACCCGCGTCACGAGCGACTCATCGAAGAGGTGGAAGTTCGGGTTCGCCCGCGTCACGTCGCCCATCACGACGTCCGAGCCCGACCACACCAGGCGGCCGTCGTCGCGCCGATGCACGGCGAGCGGCATCCGCTGGACGCGTTCGTGCGGCTCCCGCCCCTCGTCCTCCGCAGCCGCGAGGCGCTCGCGTACGAGCGCGGCGTGGGGAGACGTGTCGAACGCGGCGCTGGTGACCCCGAGGAGGCGATCGGCCTCGTCGAGGAGCTCGTCGAAGACGCCGTCCTCGTCGAGGAAGCCGATGCGCTCGCTGTCGTTGGGTCGCGGGCACGCGCCCGTCCAGTGCGCGGCCATTCCGCCGACGTTGCTCGAGAACGCCGCGACGGGCAGACCGTCCTCACCCTCGACCTGGTAGCCGTCCTCGAGCAGGAAGGTGCCGGGCCGCGCACGGCGCTGCGTGGTCTTGACGATCCCGCCGACCCGGTCGCCGTCGTCGCGCGCGACCGGCCCTTCCGAACGGGCCTGGGCCCGCGCGCGCTCGTCGGGGTCGGCGATGTTCTTCACGTGCGCCCCCGGGGGGTTCGACACGGTCGGTCCCACCTCGAACATCGCGACCGAGGCATCCGGAGCCCGCTCGCTCAGGATGCGCGCGTAGGCCGCACCCGTCGGGCCGCTCCCGACGATCGCGACGTCGACCTCGGCCGGATACCGCCTCACGCCGTCGCCGCCACTTCACGGATGAGGGCGACGGATGCCTCGGACGCCGTCGTCGGGTAGTACTCGAGCCCGATGGGGCCGTCGTAGCCCGAGGCGCGCAGCACGCCCAGCGTCGAGGCCCAATCGAGCGATCCCGTTCCCGGCTCACCGCGACCGGGCGCGTCGGCGAGCTGCACGTACTTCACGATCGAGCCGGCGTTCTCGAGCTCGGCCGCCATGTCTTCGCCCTCGACGGCCGAGTGATAGATGTCGTAGAGCACGCCGAAGGAGGGCGAATCGACGCCGCGGGCGACGTAGACGGCCTCGGACGTGCGGTCCAGGAGCGAGCCGGGATGGTCGACGCGTACGTTGACGGGCTCGAGCACGAGCGTGATCCCCGAGCCGTCGATCTGCGCCGTCGCCTTCCGGTAGATCTCGACGAGCTTGTCGAGCTGCACCTGCCGCTTCCAGCCGCCGAAGCCCGTGCCGCTGCCGACGACGAGCCGGGGGCAGCCGAGGTCGTGCGCGATCGCGACGCCCTCATCGAGCTTCCGGAAGAACTCCGAGTGGTCCCACGGCGGGATCATGAACTGCGTGCGCGGCTCCGAGAGCTGTGCCGTCAGCTGCGTGCCGGTCTCTTCGAGCGCCGCCTTCAGGGCGGGGAGGTCCTTCGGCGTCGCCGGGGCATCCACTCCCGTCGGACCCCACATCTCGACGGCGTCGAAGCCCGCCCCAGCGGCGGCGCGCACGCGGTCGTGGTAGTCGCCGGCCTCGGTGAAGAGCAGTTCGATGTTGGGTGCGAGCTGGTACATGACGTCTCCGATGTCGATGCTGAGGATGGAGTGGGCGACGTGCGACGGGCTGTGATTCCCGCCGCTCGACGATCCGGCCGCCCCCGAATCGATGGTTCGGGCCTCAGCCCTTCAGGCCTCCCGCGAAGCCCTGGATGAACTTCTTCTGCGCGAACATGTAGAAGAGCAGGATCGGAATCATCGAGATGATGACGACCGCGAAGATCTTGTTCCACGCCGAGACGAGACCGCCGACGTAGGTGTACATCGCGACGGGCAAGGTCTGGGTCGTCGAGCCGCCGAGGAAGATCAGCGAGTTGAAGAAGTCGTTCCAGACGATGAGGCCCGCCAGGATCGCGACGGTGCCGGTCGCGGGCGCCATGAGCGGCAGCACGACGCGGAAGAACGCCTGTGTCGGCGTCGCGCCGTCGATGACGGCGGCTTCCTCGTACTCGGTCGTGAGCCCGCGGAAGAAGCTCGCGTAGAGGAAGACCGACAGCGGCAGCAGGATGCCGATCCACAGGAGGATCATGCCGAGCGCGTTGCCGGTGAGGCCCACGCTCCGGGCGCCGATGTACAGCGGCACTGTGCCCAGCTGCGCGGGCAGGATGATCGCGATGAGCACGAGGTAGAAGGTCAGGTTCGTCCAGGCGCGGGTGCGGCGTGTGATGACGTAGGCGGCGACCGAGCCGAACAGCACGAGGCCCGCGATCGCACCCGCCGTGATGATCGCGCTGTTGAGGATCGCCATCGGGATGCTGTTGCGCCCCGTCGCCGTGAGCACCGAGATGAACGAGCCGAAGTCGAGCGACTGCGGCGGCGCGATGGCGCTCGTCGTGAGCGCCTCCTGGTCGGTCTTGAACGCCGTTGCGATGAGGAAGTAGAAGGGCAGGAGCCCGAGGAGCGTGATGAGCCAGACGAGGACTTCGCGCACCGCGGTGAGCTTGGTGTACCGGAACATGTCAGGCCTTTCGGGCGGCGTCGCGGTCGCGCGTCGCGTACTGCTGGAGGATCGCGAAGACGAGGATGATGAGGGTCAGCACGAGCGCGAGCGCCGAGCCGAACCCGAACTGGCCGAGCGAGAAGGCCTGCTTGTAGACCTGTGTCGCGAGGGTCTCGGTCGCCCCGGCCGGTCCGCCGCCGGTGAGCGCGAGGATCTGGTCGAAGATCCGCAGGCCCTGGATGATCCCGAGGGTCGTCGCGATCGCGATCGAGGGACGGATGCCGGGAACCGTGACATGCCAGAAACGCTTGACCAGGCCCGCACCGTCGAGGGCCGCGGCCTCCTCGAGCTCGACCGGCACGGAGGCGAGCCCCGCGAGGTAGATCACCATGACGAAGCCGGTCTGCTGCCAGACGACCGTGAGGAGGATGGCCCAGATCGACCACGACGGGTCGGCGAGCCACACCTTCTGCCAGGACTCCAGGCCGACCGCGGCAAGGAACCCGTTGAGCGGCCCGTTGAACTGGAAGATGAACTTCCAGACGTACGCGACGGCGAGGGGGCTGAGCACGACCGGCATGAACAGGAGCGTGCGCAGGATGTAGCGGGTCTTCAGGGTGCGGTTGATCGCCAGGGCGAAGCCCAGACCGAGCACGTTCGTGAGCACCACCGAGCCGAAGGCCAGGAACAGCGTGTTCCACACCGCGCCGAGCATGAGCGGGTCTTTGAAGATCCGCACGAAGTTGTCGAGGCCGATGAACTCCCAGTCGCCGAGACCGGTCCAGTTCGTGAACGCGAAGAAGCCGCCCGTGAGGGTCGCGGCGTAGTGGACGCCGATCACGAGGACGATCGCGGGGAGGGCCCACCACCAATGGCCGTAGCTGATGAGCGGCTTGCGGCCGCGAGGGCGCGGCGTCTTCCGTGCTTGAGGCGGCACCGTGAGGGTGCGAGTAGCGTCTCGCTCGATCGTCACTGTCATCTGCTCTCTGACCTCGTCGTCACACGCCCCCGTCGGGGGCGCCCGCAGCAATGCTCACACACTTGCGTCGAAAGCACACATTAGTTTTAGCGATATCGGATATAAGTAGCGGCGACCTCTGCAGGCAGTGCGTGGCGGCGAGGATGAACAGCGTGGCAGAGCCGACACGATCCGCCCTCGACCCCCTCTCCGAGCTGTGGGATGCCTTCGTGGATCCGCCGGACGAGGCGCGGCCCCGTGCCTGGTGGCACTGGATGGACGGCAACGTCGACCCCGCCGGCATAGTCCGCGACCTCACATGGCTGCACGAGAGCGGCGTCCGCGGGGTTCAGCTCTTCGACGGCGGCATGGGCGTGCCGCTCGTGGTGCCCGAGGCGGTGCGCCCCGGGACGGATGCCTGGGCTCGCGCCCTCGAGACCGCGACGACGACCGCGGCAGACCTCGGCCTCGAGTTCGCCGTCGCGACGTCGTCGGGCTGGAGCGCGTCGGGCGGGCCGTGGGTCGAACCCGGCGATGCCATGAAGAAGGTCGTCTGGTCGGAGGCGACGGTCGAGGGAGGCGCGGGAGTCGATGTCGCCCTTCCGTCACTCCCCGCGGTCGCGGGCCTCTTCCAGGACTCCGCGCGGTGGGGCGCACCCGCGCGCGCGCCGTGGGCCGTGGACTGGCGGGTCGTGGCGTTCCCCGCCGATCCGGGCCACGAAGCACTCTCCCCGTCGCGCGTGCGCGCATCGGCGGAGATCGAGGATGTCGCGCCCCTCACCGACGGCTCGTTCGACGCCGCCGTCCGGCTCCCCCGCGATCCCGACGCCTGGTCGTCGGCGTGGATCGAGCAGGAGTTCGACGCGCCGGTCACCGTCCGCTCGGTGACGGTGGGACTCCCCGGTCCTCGCGGCTTCGGCGCTGCCCCCGCGCCCGACGCCGTGCTGCAGGCGAGCGAGGACGGCACGACGTGGCGCGATGTCGTGACGCTGAACGCGTCCGCCGTGCCGGCGCAGACCGTGACCTTCCCGCCCGTCACGGCGCGGCGCTTCCGCCTCGCCGTCTCGGGCGCGAGCGCCGCCGAGGCCCTGCCGCCCGTCGCCGACGGCGTGCGGCTTCCTCCCGTCCTCCGCCGCAGCGACTCCTTCCTCGTCTCAGAGTTCGCGCTGCGCGCCGGCGCCCGCGTGCATCGGGCCGAGGCCAAGGCCGGGTTCGGGGTCGTGCCCGACTACTACGCCGTCGACACCGACCCCACCGCGGTGGCCGGGGCCGTGCCCGGCGGGAGTGTCGTGGACCTCACTGCACACCTCGACGGCGGCCGCCTGCGGTGGGACGCCCCGCCCGGCACGTGGCGCATCCTCCGCCTCGGCGCCTCGCTCACGGGGCAGACCAACGGCCCCGCGCTCCCCGACGCGACGGGGCTCGAGGTCGACAAGCTCGACCGCGCGCGCGTGGCGGCCTTCCTCGCGCGGCACCTCGAGCGCTTCGAACCCGGCCGGTTCGACGCGCTCCTCAGCGACAGCATCGAGTCGGGCGCCCAGAACTGGACCGACAGGATCGCCGAACGCTTCGCCGCGCTGCGCGGCTACGACCCCACGCCGTGGCTGCCTGCGCTCGCGGGCTACGTGGTCGGCGGGGCCGAGGCATCCGACCGCTTCCTCTACGACTACCGCCGCACGATCACGGAGCTCTTCGCCACCGAGTACTACGGCACGCTCGCCGCGGAGGCGCACGCGCGCGGCATGTCCTACTACGCCGAGGCCCTCGAAGACGGCCGCCCGCAGCTCGGCGACGACCTCGCGATGCGGTCGCACGCCGACGTTCCGATGGGGGCGATGTGGACGTTCGACGCCGAGGCGGGGCCACGGCCGACCTACGTCGCCGACCTCAAGGGCGCGGCATCCGTCGCCCACGTGCACGGCAAGCGCTGGACGGGCGCGGAAGCCTTCACGAGCTTCGACCGCCCGTGGGCTTCGTCGCCCCGCAGCCTCAAGCACGTCGCCGACCTGCAGCTCGCGCTCGGGGTCACGCGGTTCTGCATCCACACCTCGCCGCACCAGCCGCTGGCGGCTCCCCCGCCGGGCATCGCCCTCGCGCCGTTCCTCGGGCAGGCCTTCACGGCGAACGAGACGTGGGCGGGGATGGCCCGCCCATGGATCGACTACCTTGCGCGCGCGTCGGCGGTGCTCTCGGCGGGCGAACCGGCCGTTGACATCGCGGTGTTCGTCGGCGAGGAGGCCCCCGTCACCGGGCTCTTCGACGCGGCCTTCGACACATCCGTGCCCGAGGGGTTCGACTTCGACTACGTCGGAGTGGACGGCCTCGCGACCCTGCGCGTCGACGGCGACGGCCTCGCCTCGGCAGGCGCACGCTACCGGCTGCTCTTCCTCGGGGGGTCGAGTCGCCGGCTCACGGTGGCGACGCTCCGGCGGCTCGCCGCGCTGCTCGATGCGGGCGCGACACTCGTCGGCGTCGCCCCCGGGAGCTCGCCGTCGCTCGGCGACGATCGGGAGGAGTTCGCACGTCTTCGCGACGAGATCTGGGCGCTCCCGCGCGCCCGCGGTCGTGTCGTGCCGACCTCCGACCTCGCCGCCGCGCTCGACGAGCTCGGGATCGAACCGGAGCTGGTCGTCGCCGGCGCTTCACTGCGGACGATCGCGCGGCGCGCGGCGGGGCGGCGCGTCACCTTCCTCGCCAACCCGCACGGCGACGAAGTGCGGGTGCGGCTGCGCGTGGCCGCCTCGACTCCGGGGCTCGATGCCTGGGACCCCGTCGGCGTGGGCGCAGCACCGCTGCGAGAGATCGAGGGCGCCGGCGGTCGGCGCGAGTTCGAACTGTTCCTGCCGCCGTTCGGCTCGGTCTTCGTCGTGCCGGGGCAGGGCGGAGGGGCGGGCGCCGCGTCCCGCGCGGACACGGCGTTGCGCCGCGTCGGGCTGGACGGCGGATGGACGCTCTCGATCCCAGGGCGTGCGACCGCCTCGTTCCCGCGGGGCCCGGAGCTCTGGACCGAGCTCGACGACGCGGCGCGCGGCTTCTCCGGCACGGCGGTGTACCGCGCCGAGTTCACGCACGTTCCCGCCTCCGGCGACGGGCGATCACTCCTCGACCTCGGCCGGGTCGCCGACATCGCGCGCGTGCGCGTGAACGGCATCGACTGCGGGGTCGCCTGGACGATCCCGTTCCGGGTCGACATCTCTCACGCGGTGACCGCGGGACGCAACGAGGTCGAGGTCGAGGTCGCCAACCCCTGGCGCAACCGGCTCATCGCCGAGGCATCCGTCGCCACCGGAGAACTGTTCGCGCCGATGGCGCACGTCTTCGAGCGCACCGCAGCGCCGCAGCCCGCGGGCCTCGCGGGACCGGTCGCCGTCGTGACGGAAATGAACTCTGACCAGGGCTGAACGCTGATCAATGAGGCTATTGCACCACATAAGCGATACTAATGTCGGAATCGTGCGAATGTGTGTCAGGCTGAGTGTGCGGCCAGCGGCCGGGCCAGCATCCCGA